>JBBAAN010000075.1:0-10864 GCA_041658225.1 Actinomycetota bacterium | reverse complement strand
CGAGAACCGGGAAGTACTCGAGCACGCGATCCAGGTTCTGCGCAACGGCGACCCGATCCTTGCGACGGGTCCAGGAGCCCACGCGCAGGTTGTTCGCCACCGAGAGCGCAGGGAAGATCCTCCGACCTTCGGGCACCAGCACGATACCCCGAGCCACGAGGTCGTGGGTGTCGTGGCCGGTCACGGCATGCCCGTCGAAATGAATGCCGCCCGACCACGGCTGAAGCAGTCCGGCGATCGAAGCCAGTGTTGTGCTCTTGCCCGCCCCGTTGAGCCCCAAGAGCACTACGGTCTCACCCTGGTGGATGCCAAACGATATCCCGTGGAGCACGGGCAGGGAGCCGTACCCGGAGCGGAGCGAGTCGACCTCGAGCAGCGTCCTCGCCGTATCGACCACCCCCAGGGCGCCCGAGCCCGCCGCAGCGGGTCCGGCCGGGCCGGGATCTGCCGAGACACGACGCGAGCGTGCGGGAGGCGCCGCGCCGCGCCGCGCCGGCTCAGGACGGGCCATCAACCGCCTCCTCGCCCAGATACGCCGCGATGACCTCCGGGTGGCGCTGGATCTCCGACGGAGGGCCATCCGCGAGCATGCGCCCGAAGTTCAGCACGAAAACGTGGTCGCACACCCCCACAACCAGGGGAACGTGGTGCTCGATCATCAGGATGGTCAGCTCCAGTTCCCGGCGCATGCGAAGCAGCGTCTCGCCCAATGTCCGGGCCTCTTCCGGAGCCATACCGGAGGAAGGCTCATCCAGGAGCAGGATGTCGGGCTCGGTCGCCAACACCGCCCCCAGCTCGACGAGCTTCTGGGCACCGTACGGCAGGCCCTGGATTCGTTCGTCTCGAACCGGGCTCAGCTCGAGGAAATCGAGGATCCCCTCGGCACGCCGGCGTAGCTCTCGTTCCTCGGTGAACGCGCCCGGCACGCCCACCAGCGCCTCGAGCGCCGTGTAGCGCACACGCGCATGCTGCGCCACAAGCAAGTTCTCCATCACGGTCAGGCTCCGAACGAGCCCGACCTGCTGGAACGTGCGGCCGAAGCCCATCGCGGCCCGCCGGTGAGGCCGCATGTGCGTCACGTCCTTGCCACGGTAGCGCACCCGACCACGGTCCGGCCGGTAGAAGCCCGTGACACAGTTGAACAGCGTCGTCTTGCCCGCGCCGTTCGGCCCGATCAGCCCGACGATCTCCCACTCGCCCACCTTGAGGTCGACCCCGTCCAGGGCCCGCACTCCACCGAAGTGGATCGAGAGGTCCTCGATCTCAAGAAACGCCACTGCCGCCTCCGGCCGACTCCGCGGGGGCACGGCTGTTCAGACCCAGCCGCCCCCCTGAGGCCCAGCGAACCAACGGCTGGATCTGCTGGCCGACACCGCCGGGGTAGAAGCGCAGCGTGATCAAGAGCAGCGCCGCGCCGAACGCGGTAACCCACAGCGCCAGAAGCCCGAACGGCTTCACGGTCACGGTCCCCAGGAGCACCGGCAGAAGGGCGAAGAAAGCCGACCCGATCACGACGCCCGCGCGGGAGCCCAGGCCGCCCACAACAGCCATGAGGACGAACGTCAACGCCAGGATGAAATCGAAGTCACTGGCCACCACCGTCGTCCGCCAGTGGGCGAACAGGCTGCCGGCCACTCCCGCGAAGAACCCTGAGAGCACGAACGCGAGGACCTTGTACAACGTCACGTCTATCCCGAAGGACGCCGCGACCTGCTCGTTCTCTCTCAGGGCGAACAGGGCCCGGCCGACCTTGCTTCGCACCAGCCGCCAGTCCACCCACAGAACCAGAGCGAACACACCCAGGACCAGGTAGGTGTAGGCGCGGTCGGAGGTGAACCCCGCCGGGCGCGGGGCCGGCATCCCGGCGCCACCCCGGGTCAGGGACTTGATCTCAAAGATGGACGCCGTGGCCACGGCCCCGTAGGCGAGGGTGACCAGGGCAAGGTAGAGACCTCGCAGCCGCAGAGCGACGAGCCCGAGGAGCCCGGCCGCCACGCCTCCACTCACCGCGGCCAGGGGTAGCGCAAGCCAGAAAGACAGGTGCTGCTCGCTGACCAGGTTCCCCGAAACAAAGGCCCCTACCCCCACGAACGCCTGATGCCCCAGGGAGATCTGGCCGGCGTAGCCGGACAGGACGTTCACCGACAGCCCGACAATCGCGAAGATCAGAGCGTAGGAGTACTGGAAGGTCCGGTATCCGGGCAAGATCAGCGGCAAAACGAGGAGCCCGCCGAATACGACCAGCAGGAATGACGCGCGAGCGGCCCAGCCGATGGGGGACGGCCGGAAAACCTTCGCATCTTCGTGAGCGCCCGCACCCGCCGTGACCCCGGGCGTGACCTCGCCCGCGACCGTCCGCTTGTTGTCGGTCCGGCTCGCCACCCTAGACCTCCGCCCCGAAAAGCCCCTTGGGCCGTATGAGCAGGACGGTGAGAAGCAGCCCGAACACGACCACGGACGGGGCCCCCGGGATCACGCTCCCCAGGTATTGCTGTCCCAGGCCCTGGGCGATCCCGATGAGCACGCCGCCCACGAACGCCCCCGGCAGGCTCGTCAAGCCGCCGATCACCGCGGCCGTGAACGCCGGGATGAGCGTGCCCATCGTCATGAACCCCGGGCTGAACGGGTTGATGGGAGCCAGGAGAAGGCCCGCGATCCCTCCAAGGAGAGCGGCCGAGCCCCAGATGAAGGTCGAGACGTGATCGATGCTGATGCCGGCAAGACGCGCCGCGATCGCCTCCTGGGAGGTGGCCAGCACCGCCAGCCCAAGACTGGTTCGCGAGAAGAACCAGGCAAGCGCCAGTCCCAGCGAGATCACCACCAAGATCGCGATGATCCTCTGGGTGGAGAGCATGACCCCCATCACGGACACGTTGAAGGTCACGGGAACGGGAGGAAACACTCGCATCCTCGCCCCTCCCAGGGCCAATTCGAGTCCTATGCACAACAGCGCGACGCCGGCGGTGGCCACCAGCGTGGTGACCGGTGGGCGCGCGCGGAGCGGCCGCACGATCGCACGCTCCACCGCCATACCCATCGCCACCGCGGCGGCAAGGCCCACGACGATAGCCAGCCCATAGGGCAGGTGAGCCTTGGTGAGCGCACCCCAAGCGGCGAAGGCCGCGACGGTCCCGAACTCCGCCTGCGCGAAGTTGAACACCCGGGCGCCCTTGTAGACCAGGACGATGCCCAGCGCCACGAGCCCGTTGATGGCCCCCGTAGCCAGGCCGATGACGAGAGCGACCTTCATCCGCCGACCATGACCGTGCGGTCTACCTCCGTCGTGACCCCGGCACGCCGGATCATCGAGTTAGAAACCGCTCTTGAAGGTCTCAAGGGTCTTCCACCGGCCGTTGGAGCAGTTGATGTCGAGGAGGTGGACCTCGCGGGCCCCGAAGTGGTTCGAAGGTGTGAAGTTGAGCGTGGGGAAGATGTTTGACTTCAGGTCGCTCGCGCGCTCGAGCGTGGCGATGAAGTTCTCGCGCGTGAGCTTGTCAACGCTCCCCACTCTCAGCAAGGCCTGGTGAAGCACCTTGCCCAACCCCCACAGGGCGATGCCGATGTCGTCGGGGTCGGAGCCCGTGTACTTCTTGTAGGCCGGGTTGAAGTTGGCGTCGAACTTGTCGATCACGTCGAGGTTCATGTACGGGATGAAGGCGTTCGCCTTCACCAACGGATCCGCCTTGCACGCGAGATCCGCCGCGGCGTTCACCCCGATGGTCACACCGGGCGCCACCCACAACGGGTGATAGGCCTGGCTCGACGCGGCGCCCAACATGTGGATCCAGACGACCGGAGCGGGGAGCCAGTACACGATCTGAACGCCGGCCGCCTTCAAGGCGATCGCCTCGTTCAGCAGAGCGGTGTCATCCGCGTCTTTCGGGACCGTGCTGTCACGGGTCAGCTTGACCCCATAGCTCTTCATGGCATCCACGAATGCCACGTGCGCGTCGTCGAAGTTGGAGGTGTCGGGGCGTACCATCGCGATCTTCTTCTTCGCCCCATCCAGGCGCTTCATGATGTACTGGGCCATCAGCACGGATTGCTGCGGGTAGCTCATGCTGGAGGCGAAGTAGGTCTTGAGGCCCTTCAGGCCCGTCTCCATCACGCCCATCGACATGTATGGGACCCCCACGCTCGCCGCGTACTGGGCGCAGGCCTGGATCTGGTCGGCCCCGGCGGCCCCTACCAGCAGGAAGACCTTCTTGCCCTCGACGAGGGACTTGCAGCCGAGTTGGGCGTCGGAAGGCTTGTACTTGTCGTCCACGAACTCGACCCGCACCTTCCGCCCGAAGATCTTGCCGTGGTCGTCAAGCCAGTCCCAGTAGACGCCCTTGCCGTTCTTGAACGTGTCTTGGGGCAGGGGAGCCGCTCCCGTCAAGGGTGCGTGCAGCCCGATCACGATCTCGGTGGCGGTGACGCCGGTTCGGTTGCCGGCGATCGCCCCACCGGTGGTCCCGCCGGTGGTCCCGCCGGTGGTCCCAGAGGTAGGACGCGCGGTTGTGCCGCCGCCTCCGCCGCCTCCCCCGGCCGTGGGCCCCTGGCTCGCGGACGTGGCTCCCTCGGTGGGCGACTGGCCGCCGTCCGGTCCCAGACTCCCTTCCGTCTGCTGAGCGCCCGGGCTTTCGGCGCTCGGCTTAAGGCTGGTCTTCTGGCCGCAAGCGGCGGCGAAGACCATCAGGAGGAGCAAGCCGAGAACAAGCTTCCTTGCCGTCAGCAGTTCCCTCATCGAAACCCCCTTTGACGCGTCGGGTGACTCGGGACTCGAGGACCACCCTCACCATCCGACCGGGAGCCACCTGTGACGCAGGCGACAGGATATGTGACTTCGGCATCGCTTCCCAGTATTCCTCCCGGATTTCCCACAATTTCCTCCTCCCGGTTCTGGTCGCTGCCGCGCGGAGCAGTCCGGCCACGCGCCCACGGAGGGCCTGCCAGGGGTGGTGGCCTTTTGCCCGCCCCGACGCCATTCCTCCGGCGGGAGGCTCGGTTCGCTCCAACGGGTCTACGCGGTGGTACCCGGGGCGAGCCGCTCGCGGAAACGCCGCTCCTGCTCCCCGGCGGTGGCGAAGCCGATGTTCACCAGAGCGGGGAACACCTCATCGGCGTAGGTGATGGCGCAGCCCATGAGACGGTCCACCTCGTCCTCGCTCACGGCCTCCAGCGGTACTGCTCCCATGAGGAAGATGTCGCCCAGTTCGTCCAATACGTAGCGAAGCCCGTAGGTGGCCGAGTTGTGACGAAGCAGCACTCGGTAGACGTCCTCGCGCGCATCCTCGGGCGCGCGCATCACGAAGCACTCGACCAGCAGCGTCCGCTCGCGCACCAGCAGGTGAACGCCGACCTCGGGTTTGTGCGTCCCGGGCAAGTGCAGGAAGAAACCGCCCGGCGGATACTCCTCGGCCTCGATCCTGGTGTCGGCCAGGTAGCGGCGGATGGCTTCCTCCGCGCGGACGCGCAATTCTGTCGAGGTCACGCCCGTCCCATCCATTCACCTTCCGCCGAGCGCCCGACAAGGTCTTCGTAGGCTTCCAGCACCCTGGATGCCGTATCTTCCCAGCAGTATCGAGCGGCCAGCCGCGCACCGGAAGCCCCCAGGACATCGCGCTGGTGAGGGTCATCCAGCAGATCCTCCAGCGCCCGCGAGAAGTCGGCCGGCTCATGTCCTTTCACGAGCCGGCCGGTGGCCTGGTCGTCCACGATGTAGTTCAAGCCGCCAACTGCCGAGGCGATCACCGGCACCCCGCAAGCTTGGGCCTCCAACGCCACCAACCCGAAAGACTCCGAATAGGACGGCACAATGAGCACGTCGCAAGCACGGTAGAAAGACGGCATCGCATCGTGCGGAATCGGCTCCAAGAACCGCGCCGCGCCGTCCAGCCGCAGGTCGGCCGCCAAGGCGCGCAGGCGCTCCGGTTCACGCTTCCCGTTTCCGCTCGCCCCCCCGACCAGGATCATCAACAGCCTGTCGTGAAGGTCGGGACGCCGCCGACGCAGATCCGCCAGTGCCGCCAGCGCGATGCTCGCCCCCTTCAGCGGCTGAAGTCGCCCGACGAACCCGACCACCAGCTTGTCCGACACCCCCAGAGCGGCCTTGGCCGCGGCCCGATCCCCAGGGTGGAACAGCTCACGGCGCACGCCGGGAGAAACCACCTTCACGCGCTCGGCCGGTGCGCCGTACAGCCCGATCAGTTCGCTCGCCTCGGCCGGGGTGGAGGCGAAGACCGCGTCGGCGGATGCCACGACGCGTGCCTCACCCGCGATGCGAGCTGCTGGTTCCGCCGAGTCTTCCCGGCCTCGCATGAGGTTCTTCACCTTGCCCAACGTGTGAAACGACGCGGCCATCGGGACGTGCCACCGCTCACGCAGCAGCCGCCCCACCCAGCCGGAAAGCCAGTAGTGGCTGTGAATCACGTCGTAGGGCCGGCCCGCAGCCGAGCCGAAGCGCAGCAGAGCGCACAGGAACTCCGAGAGGTAGCGAGGTAACTCGTGCTTGTCGACCGGGCCCGCCGGTCCGGCCGGGACGTTGATCACCCGAGCCGTCTCGGACAGGTCGACCACCCGATCGGCCTTGGGATCGGAGGCGCGGGTGAAGATGTCGGACTCGATTCCACGCCGCGCAAGCTCGTCGGCCAGCGAGCGCACGTAGACGTTCATCCCGCCCGAGTCGCCCACACCCGGCTGGTCCAGCGGTGAGGTGTGCACGCACACGACCGCCACCCGGCGCACCCTGCGGGCCCCGCGCGCGCCCTCGCACTCGGGGTCCAGACGAGTATCCTCCCTGGGCTCTGCCACGCTCACCCGGCCGACCCTCCCGACGTCTCGCCCCAGTCCCATCACCGGGTGCTCATGCTACCGGAGGCGCCGAAGGTCCGCACCGACCGACCGCCGGCCGGCCCGCCCGCCGGAACGGACTCCCGCCCTTGGCAGTCGCCCCCCGGCACGGTGCACGCCCAGAGCATCCCCGCGCCCCAGGGGCAAGGCGGGAGCGCACGGTCCCGCCGGCCTTTCGTGCATCGAGGGCGCGGTCGATGCTCAGCCGCGACTCAACACCAGCCGGTACACCGGCATATCCGTGGCTCCGAAGCGGTACTTGTACTCCTCGGACCCTCGCAGGAAGTCGAAAACGCCGAGGCCCTCCAGGGCGGCATGGCGCACAAGTTCGGTGACGAGCACCAGCCCCGGCGCCAGGGGCCCGAGCGAGCGGTCGAAAGCGGAGTTGTACAGCCCCAGAGTGAGGCCGTAGCGAAAAGAGAATGTCACGGCGGCGGGTCCAGCCGAGGTCTCCAGCAGGTCCACGCGCACGGGATCGGGGACTCCCAACCGGATCGCCAGTTTCCGGAAGAACGTCTCCATTCCGCCATCGAGGAAGCCGCCCTTCTCTCCCGCGCTTGTGCGGTGAAGGCGCGCGAACACCTCAAGGTCACCCGCCAGCCGCTCCGGCGTCGAGGTCCGAACCGTGTAGCCGCCCGTTTCACGCTCGAAGCGGCGGAGCTTGCGCGTCATCTCGTGACGTAGCCGGCCCGGCAATCCGGCGAGGTACCCGTCGAAGCCGGCCCCCAATAAGATCCGAGGGCAGACGTCGTCCACCCCACGTTCCACCCGGAGGCTACGGCTCCTTCCCACATCGGCGATCAGATCCGGCCAGCCACTGTCGGCAGACAGACCCCCGGCCTCGAGACGGTCCCAGTCCCGCCGCTCCAGCAGCACATCCAGAACAACCCCGACCACCTCGGCCCGGTCCTCGGGAGCACAGGTGATTCCCAGGTAGTCGGTCACTTCGGGATCTCCGGCGAAACGCATTCTCTCGCGCCCTACCACGCGCTCGAAATACAGGGGCGCAATGCCCCTGAGTGCTTCGCCTTCGCGGATCGCCACGAGCGCCAACTCGCGGCCGGCGCCGAAATGCTCCCACCAGGTCGACAGGTACTCCGGGCGAGAGAAGACCGTCGCGGCGGGATCGCGCTCAATCAGCCCATCCCACTCTCGGCGCAGTAGCTCGAACTCTTCCGGCTCACCGTAGGTCGTCGCGATCATCGCGCCTCACTCAAAGGCAAAAGGCCCCGGGGGGAGGGGCCTTTTGCCATCCTAGATTGAGCGACAGTGTACCTCACACCGCGCGCAAGAGCCTTATCGGCCGGACTTGGGAGCCTGCTTCGCCTTTGGTTTGGCGGAAGCCTTCGCGGCTACTGCCTTCTTCGCGGCAGCGGACTTGGCCGGCGCCTTGCGCGCGGGCCCGGCAGCGGGCTTCGAAACCGCCTTGGCCGCAGCGGGCTTCCGAGCCGGCTTCACCGGGGAGACCTTGGCCGGTTTGGCAACAGCCCGAGCCGCAACCGGCTTCTTGGCCGCAGCGGGCTTGGCCGGCCCTGCAGCCATTGTCTTCAGCGGAGCGGCGAGCTTGCCCAGTGCGGGCACGCGCGCCTCGACCGTGGACACGATGGCGTTTGCTCCAGCAAGCACCTTCGCGCCGGCTTCGCTCTCGCCGGCCCGTCGCGCAAGCTTCTGGCCGCGGTCGGCCAGATCCTTGGCCACGGCGGCCGGACCTTTCGACGCCGGCGGGTAAATCTTGCCCACCCGCTTCGCCGCCGTCGCCGGAAGCGCCTTCACGCCCTCCGTCACCTCGGCCACGAAGTGCCCGGCCTGCTCGATAAGCGGGCGAGCCTTCGTCATGGCCGTGGCACCGACCGTGACCGCCATGCCCGTAGCCTTCTTGAAGTCCGGAGCGGAAACGATCTTCTTAACAGTCACCGGAGTTCCCCCTTTCTCTTACTCGCTTGCGAAATGGATGTCGGAGGGACGAAGGGGAGCCGGGTGAGGGCTGCAGGAGCCTGCAACTCCGTCCCTCCGACAAAACTGGCCTGGTGTAGTGCGTCCGAAGTTCCCCTACCTTCGGGCGCACCCGCGCCCTCGATGTGTACGGCGAATTCGGAGGCACCACACTACTCCCCTCTCGAAGCCGTCTTCCGCTCCGTCGCCGGTGCGCGCCGTGCCCCACCCGGCGATCGCCCTGCGCGGGCCGGGGACGTGATCTTGGCCGGGACCGCCTTCTCTCTCGCGGCGCGGTTCTTGGCGGCGGCCTCCGCTTCCCGTCGGAAGCTGCGGTAGACCTCGATCAGGATCTGCTTGTGCTTCTCGGTTATGTCCTGCTCTCGCAGAATCGCCGCGACGAGGTCCTGCGAGTCTTGGCGCTCCTCGAGGATGCCGGCCTTGACGTAGAGGGTTTCCGCGGAGATGCGAAGGGCCCTGGCGATGCCCTGGAGGATCTCGGCACTCGGCTTGCGCAAGCCGCGTTCGATCTGGGAGAGGTAGGGGTTGGAGACACCCGCCTGGTCGGCGAGGTTGCGCAAGGATATCTGCGCCACCCTGCGCTGATCGCGGATGAACTTACCCAACTCGCGAACCTTCGCCGCCGACATCACCGCGCTGCCCCTCCTGACGTTTGAACGCCGAATCTCAGCCGAGTCGGGTGTGGGATGGCCCGAGGTTCCCCCACATTCGACCTCACCAAACTAGTGTGGTGCGTCCGAAGTTCCCCTACATTCAGGCGCACCCGCGCCCTCGATGTGTACGGCGAATTCGCGCAAACCACACTAACACGGAGCGTTTAACTGCTGCAAGCAGTTTGCTTGCAGAATGGCGCACCCTGCGGAGACGTCGGATCCGTGACGCAATGGGCGATGAGCGGGGGACCGACTTAGGCGGAGATCGCCGAAAGGAACTCCTCGTCCGCGCGCAGGCACCCGACCGGCTTGCCACCCCCAAAAACGGCGGGGTGTCGAAACTCCTCGAGCGCTTCCCCCGAAATCCATCCCAGGCGGACAAGGGCCTCGCTCGCCGCCGGCGCCGAGGCCCGCGAGGCGCCGTCTTCTACCTTGAGCGCGAAACCCAGTCCGCGAGACAGATGCGCCGCCGCCACGATCCCCTCCGCTCCGGCCTTCACCAGCAAGTCGGGAGTCACCCGCATCGCCGCGGTAGCCAACTCGCCGGTACCGCCAGCCAGGAAAGGCATGGTGCGCATCGCGTGCAGGATGCGAGAGCAGTCCGCGTCGCCTTCCGCCGAGCGCGCGGCGAGGCGCGCGTAGGCCGTGGCCAGCCCTTTCAGGGTCACCCCGTACACCGGCACACCACAGCCGTCCACGCCGTAGGCGAAGGGGACCTCGTCGGCGTACTCCGCGAACAGCTCCGCAGCCGCGATCTGAAGAGGATGCCGGCGCTCTTCGTAGGTGTTCGTGGGCCAGCCGCGCGCCACGCAAGCGGCCAGCATGAGGGCATGCTTGCCGGAGCAGTTGTGAAAGACCGGCCGGGGGCCCTGCCCACCGCGTTCCAGGGCCCTGCGCGACCGGGCGTCAAGGGGAAGCACCGCCGGACAGCGCAGCGCGTCCTCATCCAGTCCGACCTTGGCAAGTATGCAGAGAACCGCCGCGACGTGGACCGGTTCCCCCGTGTGAGATCCGCAGGCCACTGCCAGATCCTCGTCTCCCATCTCCGAGGCCGACCCCATGGCCCGGAGTGAGGCCAGTGCCTGGAACGGCTTGGCGGCAGATCGCGCAAAGATCCCCACGACCGGGTCTCCCGCACACGCCAGGACGTCACCCGACGCCTTCACCACCACGGCATCACCGTGGTGACGGCTCTCCGCCACCCCGCTGCGCACGACCTCGACCATGAGACACGACATGTCCGCTCCCGGCAGAGTTAGACGGGGTCCGCGAGCAGCCGATTGATGCTGCCGCGACCCTACAAGGATAGTGGCTCGATGGTGCGCCGGGCCTATGCGGATTCGGCGGAGACCTCCGAACCCATCACATCGCCCAGCTTCCGCGGACTCCCCGCCTGGTCGTCCTCACCATGTACCGGCAACGTG
>JBBAAN010000074.1:0-10947 GCA_041658225.1 Actinomycetota bacterium | reverse complement strand
GCTGCCCAAACACGTCCACGCCTCGGTGGTTTCTCGGATCAAGATCGTGTCGGGAATGGACATCGCCGAACGCCGGCGTCCACAGGACGGAAGCGGCCGTATCCGCGTGGACAACCGTCGCATCGATATGCGCGTGTCGACCATTCTCACCTTGACCGGCGAGAAAGTCGTGATCCGTCTGCTGCGTCAAGAGGAAAGCCTGGTGGACCTGGCCACGCTGGGGATGGAGCCGGAGGAACTGGCGATCCTGCAGCAGCACCTCACGATGCCACAGGGATTGATCGTTTTCACCGGCCCCACCGGCTCGGGAAAGACGACCACGTTGTACGGCTCCCTCATGTACTTGAAGAGCTCCGAGAAGAACATCGTCACGATCGAGGATCCCATCGAGTACCAGATGCCCGGGGTCAGCCAGGTTCAGATCGACGAGAAGACCGGCATGGGTTTCGCGCGGTGGCTTCGAAGCGTCCTGCGCCAGGATCCAAACGTGATAATGGTCGGAGAGATCCGCGACCTCGAGACGGCGGAAATAGTGATGCAGTCCGCCCTTACCGGACACCTGGTTCTTTCCACTCTTCACACCAACGACGCCCCCTCGGCGGTCATCCGACTGGTGGACCTCGGTGTCGAGGCGTTCCTTGTCGCCTCAGCCGTGACGCTGGTCGTCGCGCAACGACTGGTGAGGGTCATCTGCGATCAATGCCGCGAGGCGATTGAGCCCGCGGAGAGGGTCATGTCCCTGCTCGGCCTGAGTGCGGCCGACCTGGCCGACGTGCAATTCAGCCGCGGGAAGGGATGCGAGCGCTGCGGCTACACGGGATATCGCGGCCGCACGGGAATCTACGAGATCATGCCCATCACGGCGGGAATCCGGGCGCAGATCAGCGCGGGTAGTTCCGACACGATGCTCGACGCCAGCGCTCACGCGGCCGGGATGCGCCGTCTTCGGGAAAGCGGATTGCGCAAGGTACGGGCGGGGGTCACGACGTTGGAGGAAGTCCTCAGGGTCACGCGCGTGGAACGGGAGGCCGTTCCACGCTGCCCTCGATGCCGGCAGGAGATCGACCCCTCGTTCGTGGTGTGCCCACATTGCCAGGTGGATCTCGGCGGACATGCGTGTCCCAAGTGCGGCAAGGAGGTCCAGGCTGGCTGGGCCGTGTGCCCGTTCTGCCGGGCCGTTCTGCCGGCGGCGGAACAGCCTAGCGGACGGCCCAGGGTGCTGGTAGTTGACGACGAGCCGAACCTGCTCTCGCTGGTCACGGTCATGCTGGAGGAAGACTTCGAGGTGATGACGGCTCTCACGGGGGAGGAAGGCATCAGGCGCGCCACGCTCGAGCGGCCCGACATCGTCCTCCTGGATCTTCGTCTGCCGGATGTGTCCGGTGTCGAGGTGGCCCGACGCCTTCAGCAGTCGGCGGTCACGAGCGTGATCCCGGTCATCATGATCACCGGCGCGGCGGATGCCACCAGCGAGATCGAGAGCCTGCGCGCCGGAGTGGACGACTACGTCGAGAAGCCATTCGACGAGGAGGTCCTGCGCGCGCGCATGGCCAAGCTTCTCCAGAAGGCAGCCCGCTCCCGGCAAGACGGGGCGGCCGGCTGAAGAGGTATCGATCCGGTTTCAGCGTGAGTGCTGCCACCCCATCGAACAGGCGCCTGTGGTGACGATGCGAAGGAGGCCGTCATCTCAGGTCGAGGGTGAGCGCTGTCAGGACGCCGGCCGACGCCAGCTCGTCCAGTGCGCGGGTGTCGTCACCCGGGCGCACATTCACCGCGCGGGTTGCGTTAGTCAGGACGGTTGTGTCGAAGCCGGCCCGCTTCGCGTCGAGGGCGGTGGCCTTGACGCAGTAGTCCAGGGCAAGCCCGGCCACGAACACCCGGCGCACCCCTTGTGACGCAAGGTGCTCACGGAGGTCCGGAGTGAACCCCGAGTACTGATCGGTCTCCGCATCGGTGGCTTTGAGGACCTCGTAGGTGGTGCGCACCCGCAAGTAAGGGTGTAGCTCCCATCCCGGCGTGCCCCGGACGCAATGGGGTGACCAATGCCCCCCTTGCGCGATAAAGGAAACGTGGTTGGCGGGGTGGGCATCCCTGGTGACGACAACCTCGCGGAAGAGGCCTGCGGCGATGTTGATGGGCGCGACGACTCTGTCGCCTTCGGGCACGGGCAGCGCTCCACCGGGGCAGAAATCATTCTGCACGTCCACCACGACCAGAGCGTCCGTCGGGGAGATCTTGATCATGGGCCCTCCTCTTGCGGGAAGTTGCCCAGGGCCTGCGCGACGAGCTCGTCGCGGGCCGAGGCCAATCGGTCGGAGAGTCGCAACGGTTCGGGGTGCCCGGGTGAGAAGAACGCGTCGGGGAGCATGTGCCAGGCTGCCACGCAGGCCCTGCGGACGTCCGGCAGCGCGGGGGGCCTGCGCAACCGCCGGCCGTCGCGCATGACCGGCTCGAGCAGAACGGCGCCTGTGTGCTCCTCGTCCGAGAAACCCAGTGTGTCCGAAGGCCCGGGGCCTCGCCAGATTTGCTTGCACCCGGGCAGCGTGGCCTTGAACGGGTCCGATGAGACCTTGAGCACGGGCTTGCCGCCGACTTCCACCAGCTTGAACACGCCGCCCAGCGCCCGGTCGTCCCCCCCGGCGACCAGCCAGGTTCCGACTCCGAAGATGTCGATGGGAGCGCCGGCCTCTACCAGGGCACGCACCCGGCCTTCGGTGAGGTCCCCGGATGCCAGGATTCGACACCTGGTCAGGCCGGCCTCGTCCATCATCTTGCGCGCGGCGCGGGAGAGTACGTCCATGTCACCCGAGTCCAGACGGATACCCCTGAGATCATGGCCGGCTGCCGCGAGTTCCCGTCCTACCTTGACGGCGTTGGGCACTCCGGAAGCCAGCGTGTCGTAGGTGTCCACGAGCAGCACGCACGAATCCGGGTAGCGGGCCGCATAGGCGCGGAAGGCCTCAATTTCGGAGGGGAAAGCCATGATGAAGGCGTGGGCCTGCGTTCCGGCGACGGGGATCCCATAGCGGAGTCCCGCCTCGACGTTGGATGTGGAAACGCACCCCCCCAGGTAGGAGGCGCGCGAGGCTGATAGCCCACCGTCGGGACCCTGCGCACGGCGCAGGCCGAACTCCACCACGTCGCGGCCACCGGCCGAGCGCACGAGCCGGGCGGCGGCGGTTGCGACAAGGGTCTGGAAGTTGATGAGGTTGAGGAGCCCGGTCTCTGCGAGCTGTGCTTCCGGAAGCCGCGCGGTCACTCGAAGCAGCGGCTCGCCGGCAAAGACGATGGTTCCTTCCGGCACCGCCCACACCTCGCCCGAGAATCGGAGGCCGGCAAGGTAGTCGATGGTTGCATCGGAGAAGTGGCCGAGCTTGCGGAGGTAGTCGAGGTCCTCGGGATCGAAGCGCAGAGACTCCAGGAAATCCAGCGCGGGCTCCAGCCCCGCAGCCACCGCGAAGCTGCATCCGTCAGGCGGGGCGCGGAAGAAGAGCTCGTAGGAGGCGAGCTTGTCGGCCAGGCCAGAGGCGAGGTAGGCCTCGACCATGGTGAGCTGATACAGATCCGTGCGAACGCCCAGGGCCATGGCAGGGACCTTCCCGGTGGGTGCCCTTCGTGTAACTCTACCGTTCCGGCGGGCGTTCCTAACCCCTCGAGTGGGCGGGGTTTGCCGCGCTGGCAAGTTCGCGGTCGTCAATGGTTCACCCAACTTCCTGAGTGGGCGGGGTTTGCCACGAGAATGGGGGGCGGGGGGCGGCACGGCGTGAATCGGGCGGGGCTCCTCGACGAAGAGATCTTCCCCGCGGGCGGCGGTCCCGGTAGCGTCGAGATGTGCGGGCCTACGTGGGAACCTCCGGCTGGCAGTACTCGTCCTGGCGGGGCAGGTTCTACCCCGACCGGCTTCCCCAACGCGCCTGGCTTGCCTTCTACGCCAAGCGGTTCGCGACGGTTGAAGTCAACGCCACCTTCTACCACCTGCTGCCACGGCGCTCGTTTGAAGGCTGGCGCGATGTCCTGCCCGAGGGATTCGTCGTCGCGGTCAAGGCCTCTCGGTATTTGACCCATGTCCGGCGCCTTTCCGATCCCCGAGAACCGGTGGGCCGGATATCGGAGGCGGCCTCGGGTTTGGGGGAGAAGCTGGGACCGGTTCTCTACCAGCTTCCTCCGCACTTCCCGTGCGATGTCGGCCTCCTGGCCGGACTGCTGGCCGTGCTGCCGGCCGGACAGCGGCCCGCCTTCGAGTTCCGCGACCCCTCCTGGTTCGTCACCGAGGCTGAGGAGATGCTGATCCGGAGGGGCGCGGCCCGGGTGGTCGCCGACCGGCGGGGCAAGAGGGACGCGTTTCCCGCTTCGATGCGGTTTGCCTACGTGAGGTTTCACGAGGGCGAACGAGGGCCCGGCTACTCGAGGGCGGCCCTCGCGGCGTGGGCGGAGGAGCTGTCAGGCCTCGATGTGGAGGAGATCTTCTGCTACTTCAACAACGACACCGATGCCTGGGCACCCCGCAACGCTCTGCTTCTCATGGACCTGCTGGCGCGGCGTGGGGTTGAAGTGGCTCGCCCCCTCGAGGCCGGGTCTAGCTGAGGCGGGAGACCCATTCGGGCACACGGGATCCTTCGGGGCCGGGTCCGTTCCTGGTCCGGAGCGGGTGCTAGAATCCGGGCATCCTCCCGCTCTGCGACGCAATCCCCAAGGACGGTTCGTGGTGGATTTCCTTTCTGCTCTGGCCGAACGCGTGTTGGTCCTCGACGGGGCCATGGGCACCGAGTTGCACGCGCGCGGGCTGACCGCCGACGACTTCTGGGGCAAGGAAGGCTGCAACGAGATGCTCGTGCGCTCACGCCCGGATGTCGTGAAGGCCGTGCATGCCGCCTACTTCGAAGCCGGTTCGGATGCGGTGCAGACCAACACTTTCGGTGGAAGCGCCTTGGTGCTCAAGGGCTACGGCCTGGGCGAGGAGACGCTGGAACTCAACCGCGAAGCCGCGATGCTGGGGCGCGAGGTGGCGGGCTCTTTCTCGACCCCTGATCGCCCCCGCTTCGTGATGGGCTCGATCGGACCCGGCGGCAAGCTGCCGACGCTGGGTCAGGTGGACTTCGACGAACTGGCCGACTCCTACGAGGTCCAGGTCCGCGGGCTCGTCCAGGGCGGCGTGGACGGAGTGGTCATCGAGACCTGCCAGGACCTGCTCCAGGCCAAGGCGGCGGTGATCGCAGCGAGAAGGGCGTTCGGCATCGAGGGCCGCGCGGTGCCGATCGCCGTGTCGGTCACTCTGGGAACGGGCGGGCGGATGCTGATGGGCTCGGACATCGCCGTCGCGCTGGCGACTCTCGACGCGCTGCGGGTCGATCTGGTGGGGCTGAATTGCGCGACCGGTCCGGCCGAGATGGGTGAGCACCTTCGCTATCTCGCCTCACACGCGCGCATGCCGATCTTGGTCCAGCCAAATGCCGGACTCCCGGAGATCCGCGACGGGAAGCCCCACTACGCCCTGAGCCCCGAGGCCCTGGCCGATGCCCATGAGCGCTTCGTCACCGAGCTGGGTGTGAGCGTCGTGGGAGGGTGCTGCGGCACCTCGGCGGCGCACATGCGGGAGGTGGCCCGGCGGGTCTCGGGTCGCGCGCCGGTCGCGCGCTTGGTCCAGCACGAGCCCTCGGCGGCGAGCCTGTACGCGGCCGTGCCGCTCAGCAGGGACGTCTCGGTCCTGGTGGTCGGCGAGCGGACGAACGCCAACGGCTCCAAGGCTTTCCGTGAGCTGTTGCTCGAGGACGACTACGACTCGGTGGGGGTGATGGCGCGGGCGCAAGCCCGGGAAGGCGCCCATCTGCTGGATGTGTGCGTGGATTTCGTGGGCCGTGACGGGCGGACCGACATGAGCGAGGTGGTCAAGCGCCTGGTCGGCACCTCGAGCCTGCCGCTGGTGCTGGACTCCACCGACCCCGAAACGATGCTGGCGGGGCTGAAGCTGATCGGCGGCCGGCCGGTCCTGAACTCGGTCAATCTCGAGGACGGAGAGCAAGGACGGGCGGCGCGCGTGCTGAGCCTGGCGCGCGAGTTCGGTGCGGCCGTTGTGGCGTTGGCCATCGACGAGCAAGGTCAGGCCCGAACGGTGGAGCGGAAGCTCGAGGTCTGCAGAAGGATCTATCGCCTGGCAACGGAGCGTTTCGGGCTGGAGGCACCGGATCTCTTCTTCGACGTGCTCACCTATCCGCTTGGATCGGGCCAGGAGGAGTTGCGGGGCGACGCCGTTGCCACGCTGGAAGCGCTGGGGCAGTTCAAGGCCGAGTTCCCCGATTGCCTGACCATACTCGGGGTCTCCAACGTCTCGTTCGGGTTGAAGCCGGCGGCGCGCGAGGTGCTGAACTCGGTGTTCCTTCACGAGGCGGCCGTGCGCGGCCTGGACGCAGCGATCATGCGTGCCTCCGGGGTGCTCCCACTGCACCGGATCTCCGAGGACCGCCGCGCGGCGGCGCTGGAACTGATCCACGACCGACGACGGCCCGGCCACGATCCCCTGGTGGTTTTCATGGCGCTGTTCGAGGAGGCCGGAGACGAGCCGGCCGCGGCCGAAGAGCTGGCAGGTTTGCCGGTGGAGGAGCGGCTACGGCGTCGCGTGGTCGACGCCGACCGAGCGGGGTTGGAGGACGACCTGCGTGAGGCGCTCGAGGGGCGAGGCGCGCTGGAGATCGTCGATGACGTACTGCTGGAGGGCATGCGCGAGGTGGGGGAGCTGTTTGCCTCCGGGGACACCCAGCTTCCGTTCGTCCTGGCCTCTGCCGAGGTGATGAATGCGGCGGTGGCGTTCCTCAAGCCGCACATGGGGAAGAGCGAGACGGCGAACAAGGGCAAGATCGTGCTGGCCACCGTGCGCGGAGACGTGCACGACATCGGCAAGAACCTCGTGGACATCATCCTGTCCAACAACGGCTACACCGTCTACAACCTGGGGACCAAGCAGCCGATAGGCGTGATCGCCGAGAAGGCGCGGGAGGTGGAAGCCGACGCGATCGGTTTGTCCGGCTTGCTGGTCAAGTCGGTTGCCGTCATGAGGGAGGATCTCGAGGAGCTCAACGCGCGAGGGCTTTCCCACTTCCCGGTTCTGTTGGGTGGAGCCGCACTCACTCGGGCATACGTCGAGGATGAGCTGCGCTCGGTCTACCGGGGGAAGGTCTTCTACGGGCGGGACGCGTTCGAGGGGCTCTCGATCATGGATTCGCTCAAAGCGGCGGGCGATCCGGAGGACCCGCAGCCGACCGGGCGCCGGCCGGCCCAGGCCAAGTCGCGGCCGCAACCGCCGCTGGCTGGGAGCGAAGGCGAAGCGCCGGGTGAGGTCGAGAAGACGGGGATTCCCATCCCGCCGTTTGCGGGTTCGCGTCTCGTGTCGAGCATTCCAATCCGCGAGGTGGCCGCCTTCCTCGACGAGGCTTCCCTCTTCCGCGCGCGGTGGGGATACCGCCGGGGCCGGCGCAGTCCCGAGGAGTACGAGGCGTTCCTCGAAGCGGAGGTGCGCCCGGTGCTGAGCGGCTGGCTTGATCGCTGCGAAGTCGATCAACTGCTTGCGCCGCAAGCGGTCTACGGGTTCTTTGCGGCCGGGTCCGAAGGTGATGACCTCGTGGTGTTCGGCCAGGAGGCGGGCGAGCGAGCCCGATTCACTTTCCCACGCCAGCGCGGGCGGCGGCGGCTGTGCATCGCCGACTACGTGCGAGGGGTGGCGTCAGGCGAGCGCGACTGGGTTGCCTTCCAACTGGTGAGCGTGGGCAGGGGGGCTACCGCCGAGGCGACGAATCTCTTCGAGTCTGACGCCTACCGGGACTACATGCATTTCCACGGGTTGTCGGTGGCGATGGCCGAGGCGACCGCCGAGCTGATGCATGCGAGGATTCGCCGCGAGTGGGGCATCGGCGGCGATGACGCGCCCAACCTCGCAAGCTTGCTGGGCGGGGGCTATCGGGGCGCGCGCTACTCGTTCGGATACCCGGCCTGCCCCAACCTGGAGGACCAGGCCAAGATCTTCGATCTGCTGGATCCAGGCCGGATCGGGGTGTCGCTCTCGGAGGAGTTCCAACTCGTGCCCGAGCAGTCCACCTCGGCGCTGGTGGTTCATCACCCCGCCGCGGGCCACTTCCGGGTCGGCTGAGTCCTTGCCGCGTCGCTCGCGCGCATCGCGTCTCTCTTCGACCCCCCGCCGGCCGCTTCCGCGCGCGGTGCGGCTGTTCGCCTTCACGAGCCTACTCGCCGACGTCTCTTCGGAGATGCTCTACCCGCTGACGCCGCTGTTCCTGACTGTGGTGCTGCGGGCGCCGGTGGCCGCGGTGGGGGGGATGGAGGGCGCCGCGGAAGCGGTGGCCAGCCTGCTCAAGATCTGGTCGGGGGGCTGGTCGGATCGGGCCCGGCGCCGTATGCCGATGGTGGTCGGGGGCTACGCTCTTTCATCCGCGGCCAGGCCGTTGCTCGGTGTGGTCACCGCCTGGCCGCAGGCGGTGGCTTTGAGGGTGGGCGATCGCGTCGGCAAGGGTCTGCGCACGAGTCCCCGCGACTCCCTCATCGTCGATGCGACGGAGGAGGGTCAACGCGGGCGGGCCTTTGGGTTCCATCGCGCGGCCGACAGCCTGGGGGCGGTCTTGGGTCCACTGCTGGCACTGGTGTTGCTGGCGGCTTTCCATGGGCACATGCGCCCGGTGTTCCTGGTGGCAGCAATCCCGGGGGCGTTGAGTCTGATCCCGCTTCTGGCCGTCAAGGAGAAGCCGCGTCCCGCCGAGCACCGGCGAGGAGGGGAAGGGCCGCCCCTCGGCCGCCGGTACTGGTGGTTCATCGCGGTAGTCGCGGTGTTCGGCCTGGGCAATTCCACCGATGCCCTGATCCTGTTGCGCGCCAAGGGGTTGGGAATGTCGACCTCGATGGTGGTGCTCGCCTATGTGGCCTACAACGTGGTGTACGCGACACTGGCCTGGCCGCTGGGATCGCGGGGCGACCGGGTGGGAAAGCATCGAGTGTTGGGGATGGGCTTCGCAGTGTTCGCGGTTGTCTACGCCGGGTTGGCGCTGATTCATTCCAGTGCGCTGATCTGGCCGTTGCTCGCGGTCTACGGCGTGTACGCGGCGGCAACGGAAGGGGTGGCACGCGCCCTGGTCGCGGATCTTGCGCCGGCCGGCCGACGGGGCTTGGCGCTGGGCGTCTACCACGGGACGGTGGGGGTCCTGGCGCTCGTGGCCGGGACGGTCGGGGGCGTGATGTTCGATTCCATCGGTCCATGGGCGCCCTTTGCCTTGGGGGCGGGGACGGCCGCAGCGGCGTGCTTGATATTGCTGGCATGGCGGAAAGGTCCGGGAGCCGCCCCGATCACTCGCGCGAGTTCGACGGCTGTGGCGTGACTTGGTAGTCTCTGTGTCCCCGGGCGCGTAGCTCAGCGGGAGAGCGCTGCCTTCACACGGCAGAGGTCACAGGTTCAAAACCTGTCGCGCCCACCAGGACAGGCGACCCGCTGCGGCGGGTCGCTTCCTCTTCTCGGCTAGTCTCCGCCGTCCAGCGGCATGGGGCGTCTATGGGGCGTCTACTTGAGTTGGGTGCCGCGAGTCATGCGCGCAAGCTGGCGGACGGGGTCCAGGCCGGCTGCCGCTCGACGTGCGTCCCTGCGGCGCGCCCTGCGTCGCACGACCTGTCGCCGGCGAAGGATCACGGCCACGGGCAGGGCGGCAAACAGCCACCAGGGACTGACGGGCGAGCCGCCGTGTGAAGTGGCGGAGGGGCGCTTAGCGACGCGCGGCTCGGCATCCTCGCCGGCAACCTCGTCACCTCCGCCGGACTGGGTGGAGCGAGTGGCTGCGGGGGGAGAGCGTTTGGGGGGGTTGACGCTCCCCACCGGGTGCGTGGACAGATAGGCGTAGTTGGCGAAGCCGTAGCTCAAGAGGTTCTCGCTGTCGCGGTACATGTCGGCGGAGTTGTCGCCGAGGACCACGATCGCCAGCCGGCGTCCGTCGCGAGTGGCCGAGGCGGCAAGGCAGTGGCCCGCGGTCTCCGTCCATCCGGTCTTGATGCCCGTGGCCTGCGGGTAGCGGGTGAGCAACTTGTTGTGGTTGGCAATCTCCTGAACCTTGCCGTTCTTGTGAGTGATCGAGCTGCGTTTGGTGGCCACGATTCTTGCGAAGACGGGGTTGGCCATGGCTTGGCGCGTGAAGATCGCCAAGTCGCGGGCCGACGTGCGATGGGAGGGATGATCCAGCCCCGATGCGTTGGTGACACGGGTTGCCGTGGCGCCCAACCGGGCAGCTTCGTCATTCATCATCTGCACGAACCGGGATGCGTCCCCCTGCCCGGCCGCGCGGGCCAGAGCGAGGGCCACATCGTTTCCCGATGCCATCAGGAGCCCTTCCAGGAGCTGCTCCACAGAGAAGGTTTCCCCGGGAACGACCCCCACCCGCGTGCCGTAGGTCTGGACGTCCGCATCCACTATGGTGACCAACTCATCGACCGGAAGCTGCTGGAGAACGACCAGGCCGGTCAGGATCTTGGTCAGGCTCGCCGGCGGGCGCGTCGCCTCGGCCGACTTCATCGCAAACACCGATCCGGTGTCCAAGTCGAAGAGGATGCTGGAGGCGGCGCCGGTTGCGGGCGCAGGGGGAGGTGCCGCGGGCGCAAGGGGGGTGGTCTGCGCGCGTGCCGGGGTGGAAGTGACGGCCAGACACAACAGGATCGCCGCCATGCCCGCGCGAGTGTTCGCCAGCGCTGCCCGCATCACCCTTGCCTTTGATCCACGGTTGGGAGAACCGTTCGGGCGCCGAGCCCAACCGCCGTATGCCGCTGCACACGGCGGGTGAGACGCGGATCCCGGCACGGAACAGTACCAGCCCGCGGAAGCGGCCGCACCCAGCGTGGCCGGCAGAGTAGATGGCGGGGGTTCGCTTACTCGAGGTTGGCCCGGGCGAGCAAAGCGCGATCGGAAACCAGATA
>JBBAAN010000073.1:0-10979 GCA_041658225.1 Actinomycetota bacterium | reverse complement strand
CCTGGTCTCCGGGCGGGACTCCTCGGGTTGGGCCGAAACCACCGAATTCGATCGCTCCCGGGTCGACACCGCGGCCTCGGCGGCGCGCGCCGCGCGCAAGGCGGAGATCTCCCGGCACCCGATCGAGATCCCCGCCGGCACCTACCCCGTGGTGCTGGAGCCTTGCGCGGTCGGGGCTCTGGTCCAGTTCCTGGGCTACATGGGCCTGGGCGCCAAGGCATACCTCGAAGGTCGCTCCTTCGCCAGCGGCAGGCTCGGTCGGCAAGTGACACACGAGAAAGTCACGATCGTGGACGACGCACTGCGTGCCGAGAACCTGGGCGTGCCCTTCGACTTCGAGGGCGTCCCCAAGCAGCGGGTTGCCCTGATCGACCACGGGGTGCTCTCAGGCGTCGTCTGGGATCTGGCCACCGCCCGTAAGGCCGGGCGAGCCAGCACCGGCCACGGACTGCCCGCCCCCAACGTCGACGGCCCGTCGGCGATGCACCTGGAGATGGAGCCGGGAGCCGCAAGCCCCGAGGATCTGGTGGCGGGATTGGAGCGCGGCCTGCTCGTGACACGCTTCCACTACACCAACGTGGTCAACCCGATGGACACCTCGATCACGGGCATGACCCGCGACGGCACCTTCCTCGTCGAGAACGGCAAGATCGTCGCCGGGGTGAAGAACCTGCGGTTCACCCAGTCGGTGTTGGCAGCGTTGGCGGCGGTGGAGGAAGTCGGGCGGGACACGGAAGTGACCGGCGAGCTCTTCTTCGGCTACTCCCGCACGCCAGGGCTTCGGATCTCCGCCTTCCACTTCTCCTCGACGACGACTTTCTAGCGTGGCGCGCGCTCGGCCCTTCGGATCATTGGGGCCGGCTCATGCGGCGTCCCCGCGCACCGGCAGCCGCTTGCGACTGCTTCGCCTTCTCTGGGGTCACGCTTCACCTGAGTGCATGAGGTATTGTCGCTCGCGAGACGGCCGCTCAAGGGGGAACGCGATGGAAGTCGACGAGGCCCACGGGCTCTACGCACGCAGATGGCTTGTCCTCATCGCCTACATGGTGATCGGCGCGCTAACCCAGCTCATGTGGCTGACCTACGCGCCAATCACCTCGCAGACCCAGCATCTGATGGGCGTCGGCGAGTTCAAGGTCGTGCTGCTCGCGATGATGTTCCCTCTGCTGTTCGTGCCGCTATCCATACCCGTGGGCATCATCATCGACCGCAAGGGCTTTCGCTTCGCGGTGATGGTGGGGGCGATCCTGACGGCCGGCTTCTCCTTCCTGCGACTGGCCGCGGGCAACTACACGCTCGTGCTGATAGGAATGATCGGGATCTCCATCGGCCAGCCTTTCGTGCTCAACGCCGTGACCAAGATGGTGGCCACCTGGTTTCCGGCCGAGGAGTCGGCGCTGGCCACGGGACTCGGCGCCCTTTCTCAGTTCGTGGGCATCATGGCCGCCCAGGCGATCACTCCTCCGTTGCTCAACGCCCTGGGCGGCACGCTGAGTTCGCTTCGCTCCATCGTGCTGATCTACAGCCTGGTGGCCGCCGCCGGGGCTGTCTTCTTCGCCCTGTTCGGCAAGGCCCGCCCGCCCAAGCCTCCCAAGCGAGCTGAGCACGACGTGGCCGGGGCCGAGGTTTCCGTTAGCTGGCGGGGTGTCAAGACCGTCCTTGCGCTGCGCAACTTCCGGATCTTCTGCCTGATCGTCTTCGTGGGCAATGGATCGTTCGTGGGGCTATTGCAGCTTCTCGAGAAGATACTCAAGCCCAAGGGGATCTCGACCACGACGGCCGGAAGTGTCGGAGCGGTGATCGTGGTCGCGGGCGTGATCGGTTGCGTGGTCTTCCCCGCGATCTCCGACAAGTTGCGTCGCCGCAAGCCCTTCCCGGTCATTGCAACGCTGGTGACCGCTCCCGTCCTGTTCCTGATGGGCGCCCTACACGGCACAGGAGCGATGTTCTTGCTGGGCGCCATCCTGGGGCTGTTCCTGCTGGGGGCCTTCCCCATCGTTCTTGCCTTCAGCGAGGAGACCACGGGCGCACACCTGACCGGCACCGCCACGAGTGTGCTGTTGCTGCTGGGCAACGGCGGTGGGGTGGTCATGACCGTGATCATGGAAGCTATCAAGGGCTCGACGGGAGGAAAGCAGGGGTCCTTCTTCTGGGCGATGGCCTTCCTGGCGGCCTCCTTCGCGGTGGGGGCCGTGGTGGCCTTCCGCCTGCGGGAGAACCCTTCCTTCGCCGGTTCCGCGGCAGAAAGGGCCGAGTAGACCTGCGCGGCTCGAGGGCGGTCCGGTGAGCGCAGCGCTTCCCGAGGTACGCCGGCGAACTCCCTGGCGAATCGTGCTCGCATCGGCCGTGACGGCGGCCGGGCTGGTCGATCTCGGATCGGCTCTACTGCCGGCGGAGCGGGCCCGTCTTCGAGTCCTGAGCGATGTTCTTCCCCTATCGGCAACTCACGTCGCCACGGCGGCAACCGCCATAGCCGGCATGGCCCTACTGCTGCTCGCCCGCCAGCTCTGGCGCGGCAAGCACCGTGCCTTGGTGGTCGCGGTGGGGCTGCTGGCCGGATCCACCGCGCTGCACGTTCTCAAGGGCCTGGATGTCGAGGAGGCATCGTTCGCAGCCATGCTGGCAATCCTTCTGGTGGTTCGGCGCAAGGACTTCTTCGCCGAGTCCGACCCGGCATCACTTCTCCGCTTCGTTCGCACGGTGCGCCTCCTCGCCTTCGGCAGCTTCGCATTCGGGCTGGCGGCCATTTGGGTGAACCGCTCGGTCGTTTCGCCGGGTTTTGGCATCGGATCGGCATTGGAGCAGTGCGGCGCGGCCATGGTCGGACTGGCCGGCCCGTTGAGATTCTCCGGCCGCTTCGACATCTGGTTTCCACCAACAATGGCAGCCCTGGGCATCGCGACCATCGCCGTCGCGGCCTTCACTCTCTTCCGCCCCGTCATCGGGCGCCTTCAGCAGCGGCCCGAGGAGCGCGAAGAGGCCCGCACGATCGTCGGCCTCTACGACCACGATTCCCTCTCCTACTTCGCGCTGCGCGGCGACAAGAACTACTTCTTCTCTGAAACCCGCAATGCATTCCTGACCTATCGATACATCGCCGGGATCGCGCTGGTCTCGGGCGATCCCATCGGGCCCCCGGAAGACCTGCCCAAACTGGTCGAAGCCTTCATCGCCCATTGCCGGCGGCACGACTGGCGCATCGTGGTCATGGCCGCTACGGAGAGCCTGCTGCCCATCTTGCGGACGTTCGGCTTGCGGCCCTTCTACCTGGGCGACGAGGCCGTGCTCGACGTGAAGACCTTCACCCTGGAGGGTCGCCACATTCGCAACGTCCGACAGAGCGCCAACCACGCGCGCAAGTCCGGGTACTCCTTCCGGCTGCTTCGCAACCGCGACCTCGACCCGGAGATGCGCAAGGCGCTGCTGGCGATCTCGGCCCACTGGCGAGGCGCCGAGCCGGAGAGGGGCTTCACCATGTCCTTGGGGCGAGTGATGGAAGAAGAGGATCCCCGTCTCGCGGTGGCCGTCGCATTCGACGCCGAGAAGAGACCTCAGGCCTTCCTCCAACTCACGCCCTACCGGCACGGTAGGGGCTGGTCGCTGGATGTCATGCGCCGCACCCATTCCTCCCCGGCCGGGATCAACGAGTTCCTCATAGTGGAAACCGTGGCCGCCCTGCGGGAGCAGGGGTGCGAGAGCCTCAGTCTGAACTTCGCCGCCTTCGCCCGCGAGATCACCGAGGCTCCGGGGCTGCACCCGGTCCGCCGGCTGCGGCGGCGAGTCCTGCTGGTCGCGTCCCACTATTTCCAGATCGCCTCACTTCTCAGTTTCAACAAGAAGTTCCACCCCGACTGGATACCTCGCTACCTGGTATTCGAGGAGGCGTTGGATCTCCCCCGCGCGGGGATCGCGATCCTGCAGGCCGAAGCGCTGGTCAGATTCCCGCTGCTCAGTCGCTTCGTCTAGGATCCACACCCCGACCGAGAGGCCCAAGGAACCGCGTCGTCTAGTGTGGTGCGCCCGAATTCGCCGTAGACATCGAGGGCGCGGGCGCGCCCGAAGCGCAAGGCGCGAGGAGGGCGCATACCTGTAGGTATGCAACCGACGAGCGATGCCGCAGTTCGGGATGCGGACGCGACCGAATGCAGGGGAACTTCGGACGCACTGCACTAGCGATAGGGCGAGGGGGAGGCGGGCAGGCCATCCCGCGGGGGCATTGAGGCCTCCCTTCGATCTCACCTATGCGAGCAGCACTGAGGCAACTCCATCCAGGTCGGCAACGGCGGCATCAACCTGGGCGAGCTGCGCGGGGTCGGGTTGGTCGGGCGCCTCGTTGCGAAGCACCCAAACAGTTCCCATGCCCAACCGAGCGGCCGGAGTCAGGTCGCGGTCGAGCCGGTCCCCCACCATGACCGCGTCGGAAGCCTCACATCCGGCCTGATCCAGCGCCGCCAGGAACAGCGCGAGGTCCGGCTTCTCGGCCCCGATCTCCTCGGAAATCGCGAAGACCTCGAAGCGGTCCAGCAGGCCGACCCGCTCGATGTCGTTTCTCACCGAAGAAGGCTGATTGGCGATCAGGCCCAGCTTGAAGCCTGCGGCCCGCAATCTGGCGATCGCCTCAGGCACATCCTCGTATAGCTCCTCGTCGCGGTAGCCTCGAGCGCACCAACGACTCTCCGCCTCCGCGTACAACTCCGCGGCGTCCTGGCCGGGAGCGAAGCGAGCAAGCAGCGCCTGGCCGAAAGACCCTTGCTGCGCCGAGCGCAGGTGAGCGTAGAAGGCCCGGAACTCCTCCTCGGACACTTCCCCGCCCTTCTCGCGGGCGACCTCGCAAATGGTCGCGTAGTAGGAGTCATCGCAGAACAACGGCCCGCCGATATCGATGAACACCCAGTCCGGCCGCGGCCTGGAGAACAACCCCCGGGGGGGATCCGGTCGCGCGACGACCTCATCGAGAGTTCCGCTCACTCTGACCTCCTACCGCGTCCCCGACCGCAATGGCCGGATCACCAGCGAGGCGAACATCTCGAGTTGGTCGAGGTCGTGGATCGCAAACGGCACCGGCGCGAACGAGCAGATCACGTGCTCGACTCCCAGTGCCGCAAGGCTTTCGAGGCGCTCGGTGATCTGCTCGGCGGTGCCGACCAGCGCTCCCTCCGCGAACTGCTCGAGCGGCACCCCGTCCAGACTGCCCCCGGGTGCCCAGGCCTGCAGCCGGACGTACCGAGCCTCCAGGTCGGCTTGGCTTTCTCCTATCAGCGTGTACTGCCCGGCCGAAAGCCGCACGCCGACCGGGTCCCGCCCGGCCGCCTCGCAGGCGCGAGCGAGGACCGCCAAACGATCACGGAAGGTCTCCTCGGTGAAACGCCAGCAGAAGTTCCAGCCGTCGGCCGCGCGAGCCACCACGCCGAGAAGCCGGTCGCCCTTGCCTCCCACCCAAAGGGGAGGGCGCGGAACCTGCAGGGGTTTCGGTTCGTTGTGGGCGCCCTCGACGCGGTAGAAACGGCCCTCGAAGCTAGCCGGTGATCTCTCGAACATCGCGGCGATGACCCCGAGGGCTTCCTCGAGTTGAGCCAGACGCACACCCGGCCTCTCGAAGGGGATCCCCAGGGCCGCGAACTCCTCCTCGTACCAGCCCGCGCCCAACCCCAGGTCCAGGCGTCCGCCGCTGGCGACGTCCAGCGTGGCGGCCATCTTCGCCAGCAACGAAGGCGGACGAAATGCTTGACAGAGAACGAGGCTGCCCACCCGAAGGCGTGTAGTCGATGCGGCCACGGCGGCCATCGTGGCCCAAGCCTCCAGGGACTCGCGCCGATCGCTCGGGCCTCCATAGCGGGCGAGGCTAAGGAACAGATGATCGGACACCCAGCCCTCGTCGAAGCCGAGGGCCTCGGCCTGCGAGGCCACCTGGAGCACGCGCGCCAGATCGGCTCCCGAGTCCGGCCCGGAGTCGGGAAAGGAGAACCCATAGTGGGGCAGCGCCAGCCCGAAAGTGAGACTCACACGCTTGTCCTGTCTGTCCGCAACGAGGCCCGGTTCGCCGACCACCCTTCCGGCCGGCGAATACTCGGTGCCGGCCTGGTGCTCGCCCCCGTAGGTACGGTCACCACCGAGAACGCCACTGCGCCCCGAGGGCAAGGCCGCGAGGAGCGCCGCGTACCTTGATGGTACGCAAGCGACGAGCAACGCAGCCATCGGGGATGCGGGGGCGTTCGAATGTGGGCGTACTTACGGGGGCGAGCACTAGTCCAGTTCGGCCACGGGCACTCCGGGGTACGGCTTGCGGGCGCCCAGCTCGAAGTGGGCCGTGGCGTCGGCCTGCAGCCGGGCCGTCCGCTTCCACTGCCGACCCTCGCGCCTCTCCATCGCCACCCAGCCATCGGCCACCTCCGAGTTGACGCAGAAGGCCTCCGAGCCCTCCGGGTCCTCATAGCGGACCTGCACCGAGCGGGCGGGGTCCAGCACGAACATCCCGGACACGCGCGTGTCACCCGAAGTCCCCACGAAGCTCCAGCGCGGGTACTCCATGCGGCAGTTGGCCCGAAGTCCTTCGACGAGAGAACTCGTGCCTCCCTCGCCTTCCGGAGTGCGAAGGTAGAGGAGCGTCGCTTTCGGCCCCCTCACGGGACCCAAGGGGACGATGGTGCTGAGCCCCTCGAAGATCCCCTCCGCGCCGCCTTCCCAAACGCACCCGTGAGCCCACCCCCAGCCGGGCGGGTGCTTCTTGCCCCAGCGGTGGCTCTGCTGGCCGGGTGCATCGACGGCCATCTCCTTGCCGTCCACGCTCACCTTGCCGGTGAAGACCACGTCGAGGTTGGGCGAGCACACCACGGCCGGTGACCTCTTGGATTGGCGGATCCTGGCAGGCAAGTGCTGGTAGGTGTTGGGCGCCGGGTCGAACGAGAGATCCCAAGCGATCTTCCGCCCGCGCGAGGAAACCTCACCGGCCAACTTCCCCGCGGACAGCTCGGCATCCGGAAGACACAGCCCGTCGTCCCTTCCGGAGAAGTCGCCGATCGGGTAGGTGCGCCGCAGCACCAGGGGCGGCTCGCCGGGCCGGAACGAAGCGGCCCAGATCCGACACGTGCCCGGTCCGACCTTCGGCACCTCCACGGTCAGCCTGAACCAGTAGCCGGCCTTGGTGGCCCGGTCGGTCATCGTCGAGTACCACATCTCGGCCAGGCCGGGCGCCCCGTCGTAGCGGGGAGCGTTGTCATTGCCCGGCGTGAAATTCTCGGATGCCATTCCCCCTCCTTCGTCTGCCTTGCGCGCCATCCCCTCGCCCCACACAACAGCCCGGATCGTCGCAACATCCCGGCCCCCGGGACAGAGCGCCCCCCGGGATACATCGCCTGCGCCGCCACACCGCGAATCGCAGCTATT
The DNA here is from genome assembly GCA_041658225.1 of Actinomycetota bacterium. Taxonomy (GTDB): domain Bacteria; phylum Actinomycetota; class CALGFH01; order JBBAAN01; family JBBAAN01; genus JBBAAN01. The sequence continues at coordinate 3,596 of JBBAAN010000073.1, read as the reverse complement.
CTCCCCCATTGGGGCACGAGGTCCAGAAGCCGGCCCAACCCCGTCGCCGGCGACGGCCAAGCGCCTCCAACCGGGGGGAGGGCATGGAGACCCAAAAGGCTCCGGAATACCCGGGGTGCGAACGTGGCTACACTGGTTAGGTTAGCGAGACACTCACCCGGCCCCGGGCGGCCGGTCGTATCGAGACGGGAGCGTGAACCGATGCCCACCACCGAACAGGTGATGCAGGCTCTGGCCGGCGTCATCGACCCGGAGATCGGCAAGCCGATCACCGAACTGGAGATGGTCAAGGACGTCAAGGTCGCCTGTGGGCGCGTGACCGTGGAGATCCTATTGACCGTGGCCAGTTGCCCCATGAAAGGCCGCATTGCCACCGACGTGACCGATACCCTAAAGAACCTCGAGGGAGTCGTGGACGTCGAGGTCGTCATGGGCGAGATGTCCAAGGAACAGCGCGAGACCCTAGTCACCAAGCTGCGCGGTGGCCGGCCGGAACGGGAGATCTCCTTCTGGAAAGAGGGAAGCACCACTCGCGTCATCTCCGTTGCCAGCGGCAAGGGCGGGGTGGGCAAGTCCTCCATCACGACCAACCTCGCCGTGGCCCTGTCCCATATGGGATACGCGGTGGGCGTGGTCGACTGCGACATCTGGGGCTTCTCGGTCCCGCGCATGCTGGGGGTCACCGAGATGCCGACGAGCTTCAACGGGATGATCCTTCCACCCGAAGTTCACGGCGTGCGCGTGATGTCGATGGGCTTCTTCGTTCCCGAGGGGCAGGCAGTCATCTGGCGTGGCCCCATGCTGCACCGGGCCATCGAGCAGTTCCTCACCGACGTCTGCTGGGGGCAGATGGACGTGATCCTGGCCGACTTGCCGCCGGGCACCGGAGACGTCTCCATTTCTTTCTCGCAGATGCTTCCCGGCTCCGAGACGCTGATCGTCACCACGCCCCAGGAGGCCGCGGAGAAGGTCGCTCTGCTGGCCGGCAGGATGACCGAGCAGACCAAGCTGGATGTCATCGGCGTGGTCGAGAACATGAGCTACTTCGAATGCCCGAACTGCCAGGTTCGGCACAGGCTGTTCGGCGAGGGTGGCGGCAAGCGCCTCGCCGAAGCCCTTGGGGTTCCCCTGCTCGGTGAGATCCCCATGGACATCAGGCTCCGTGAGGGATCCGACGCCGGCGAGCCGCTGGTGATCTCCCACCCCGACTCCCCGGCGGCCCTGGCTCTCAAGGCCCTTGCCGAAGCGCTGGCCCCCGAGAGGTCCTTGGTGAGGAAGCCCTTGCCACTGGTCTAGATCATTCGGGACGCCCGCGTCGACCGGACCGACCCCGGTGTGGCGCGCTCGAATCCACCGTGCGCACATCGGGCGCGGCTGCGACCGGAGCGCACGGCGCTAGGTGGCCTCGAGGTCGGTCTGCGGGGCCGAGACCTCCGGAGGAGTCAGGCCGGCGGAGGGGGTTTCTTGCGGCGGCTTCGGCTTGTCCGGTGCGTTGAGGCCCAAGTCCACGGCCGCTTTCAGCTCGTCCACCGTTCCCTGCGTGGCTCGCCGGAACTCGCGAAGCCCCCTGCCCACCTGTGCCCCGATCTCGGGCAGCCGTTTGGGACCGAACACCAGCAGCCCAATGACCGCCAGGACCAGAATCTCTCCCCATCCGAGATTGGGGATCATGTGCGCTTCTCCCTGCTGGTGGGAGGCCTCGCCTCTACATGCTGGAAGGCTTGGCCGCCAGAGTTACCTTCACGCTCTCGCGCTTGCCCTGCCGCAAGATCTCGAACGTGATGGTATCTCCGACCTGGTGTTGACGCACATCGACGACGACTTCATCAAACCCGCTTATCTTCGCGCCGTCGATCGCGACGATTATGTCGCCCTCCTTCATGCCCGCCTTCTCGGCCGGACCACCGGGCACAACCTGGGAGATGATGGCGCCCTGGTCGGCCGAAAGCCCGAACTGCCGGGCGGCCTGAGGCGTGAGGTCCTGTCCGAGAATGCCCACGTAGGGGTGCTCCACTCGACCGGTCTTGATGAGTGCCTCGGCCACGGACCTGGCCTCGTCGATGGGAATCGCAAAGCCCACACCGGCGTTCTGTTCGGCACCGCTGCTGGCGATGGCCGAGTTGATGCCTATGATCTCCCCCCGGCTGTTGGCCAGCGCCCCACCCGAGTTGCCTGGGTTGATCGCGGCATCGGTCTGAATGGCATTGACGAGGATGGGAGAGCCGTTGTCGCCACCCGCCACGAAGCGATGCAGAGCCGAGATGATCCCCGCGGTCACGGAGCCCTCAAGGCCGAACGGACTGCCGACCGCCACGGCCAGCTCGCCCACTTTCAGGTCCTTCGACTTGCCGAGCACGGCCACAGGCAGGTTCTTGCGTTCCACCTTTATCACGGCAAGGTCGGTCTCGGGATCCTGTCCCACCGAAACGGCAGCCACCTTCTCGCCCGAGGCCAGAATCACTTCGATGCCTCCGGTCACGGCCCCGTCCACCACGTGGTTGTTGGTGATGATGTAGCCGTCGGCCGAGATGATCACGCCCGAGCCGGTCCCCTGCACGGTCTGGCCGCGTCCGAAGAAGTCACGCGCTCCTCGTTGAGTCACGTCGACGCGAACCACCACCGGAAGCACTGCCTGGGCCACGGCGCTCACTCGGTCGGCCTTGCCTTCCGGCGCCGAGATGACCGGGCGCACGATGGGGTGGAAGGAGCCGCCCGAGGTTCTGGCATTGCCGACCGCGTATCCGGCAGCGGCGCCCGCAAGTCCCCCGGCCAGCGCGGAAACCAGGACGATGGCCACCAAGCGCGACTTGCCTCTCGCGGCGCCCGTCTCGGTAGTGGGTCCGGATGGAGCCACCGGTCCCGTCGGATACGACGGTGGATACGGCGTGGGTGGGGACCATCCCGTCCCCGCCGCTCCCGAGGCGATGCCGGGGCCCCCAGAGAAGGACTGCTCAACCGGCGATCCGGGCAACGGTCGCTGTGTTGGATCAGGGACGGTCTCCCCGAAAGCGTCTTCAGTGTTCATGATCTCCCTGCTCCTGTGTCCTGGGATCCGATGGCTGCGACCCATGAATAGTACGTCTGCTCGCCTGGCACCAACTCAAGAGACACCCAGGGCGCTGCCAAGAACACCCCGACCGCCGGGCAATCGGCCGGTCCGCTCCGGTGAAGATCCCAATAAGCGGCCGAGATCCTCGACATGCATAACGCGCAAGCCCGCTCCGGACTTCCCTCGGCTCCGCACGGCACTCCGGGACTGATAAGCTCCCAAAGCGGCGGCGGGAAGAGGCACCGGCCTGCCGCCACCGGATCGACCGTCTCGCCCCAAGGAGCGACCCATGGTCAGTCGAGATCGAGTCATCGACTATGTGCGTGCCCTCACCGCCTGTGAAGATCCCCCGCTGGCCGCGGCCCGCCGGAAAGCCGAGGAAGCCGGCATCCCGGTCACTGCATTGGAGTCGGTCGCACTGATCGCCTTTCTGGCTCGACAGATCGGAGCCAGCACTGCCGTCGAGATCGGTGCCGGTGCCGGGTACTCGGGCATCTGGTTGGCACGAGCCTTGAAACCCAAGGGGCACCTGACAACCATCGAATCG
>JBBAAN010000072.1:0-11049 GCA_041658225.1 Actinomycetota bacterium | reverse complement strand
CTGGGGTGCTGGCGATCTCAGGCTGGGGATTGTCTCCCGTGGGCCCGCCGTAGACGTAGACGCGCATATCCCGCGGCAGGTGGTCGTACATCCACATCGACAGGTACATCGGCACCCGCACGCAGCCGTGGCTCGCGGGGTAGTTGGGGACCGATGAGTTGCCGTGGATGGCGATGCCTCCATTGAAGTACACGGGGTTCCACAGTTGCCCCAGCGGGCTTTGCTGCAGTCCCCGGTACTTGTAGCCGACCGAGAAGGCACCGTTGGGTGTCACGGCCCGGCGGGTCCAGCCTTCCGAGGTGAACAGCTTGCCGGATCCCGTGGACACGGTCGTCACCTTCGCGATCCGTCCGTCGATCACGACCACCAAGTACTGTCCGGCAACGTTGATCTCCACGTGGCCGGACGGCGAGGCATAGGCGATGGGGATGGGCTTGGGCTGGGCCAGGGCCGACTGGGTCGCCGAATCCACCACGCTGGAGGTTTTCAAGCCCTGGACCTTCTGGAACGTGTAGGTGGAGTACATGGTTGACCACCCGAACCGGCCATCTTGAGGCCCGGGGTCGTAACCCAACTCGGCGAGCCGCTTCTGGAGAGCCAGAACCTCAGGACCGGAGGATCCCATGCGCATTCGCATGTCGGGAGGACCCTGGGGGGGCTTGGAGGTCGGCGTGGGCGTGGGTGTCGGCGTGGGCGTGGGCGTCGGCGGAGGTGCCGGTGACGAGACAGCGGGATCCGGATACGGGCTGCGCCGGGCTGCGCCGGCCACCGGGGCGCGGCCGGACAGGGGGCCCAGGCCAAAGAGCCATACAGACCCCGCAAACAAGGTCAGGGCCGTGGCCATCCCGCCCACGACGAACGATCGGTGGGACAATCCAGCCTCCTGTCACTCTAGGCGCACAGTCAGAATACGCCGACAATCCGGCCCAGGGGTCCAACCCGAACGTGCTCGCCGGCCGTTTCGCGGTCCGGCCGGCGGGCCGGCGGGCGCTGTGGTGGGCCTACAGACGAGCGGCAAGCCGTCAAGAAAAGGGCCCGAGGGTTTTTGCCCTGGCCGCCGGGAATTGGTAGCATTTTCAAACGATCACCTACTGTGATCACCTGAAACCGGTCACCGACGCGGCGAAACTACGAGTGCGGACGACGGCAGTCCCCGCGCCGGCACCGGGATCAGGCAGGCGAGCTTCGGCTCACTGTGTACGCCGAGTCCTCGGGGAAACCCGGGGAGCGGGGGAACCGTGCCGTGTTGTGGGGTGAATCTCCGGCCCAGCCGGAGTAGGGCTTCCCGGCCCGAACCCGTCAGCTAACCCCGTAGGCGGGAAGGGAACGTCTCTATGGCCCGGAATGGGTCCTGGCGGTTGCGTACGCTCAGATCCGTCGCTTCAGGAATCGCAGCACTACTCGCGGTAACCCTGCCCGCGCTTCCCAGTCAAGCACAAGCCCCGTCCTGCTTTCCCGGCGCAGTCTGCCCGGAGGCCCCTGGCGCCACGGGCGGCACAGGTAGTCCGTCAACCGCGGCGGCGGCCGCGGCGGGCCAGGTCCGGCTGTCGGCACAAGGAGGAACGGCCGCCAAGCCGGGCGTAGCTGATCTCGCACCCAGGGCCGATGGGGCGGCCATCGACCTGCGTGACCGGCTCAGTGCCTCCGCGCGGGCCGGCCTTGCTCCGGCGGCGCTCCCCGCGCCTGCCGTCCTGACGTGGGTGTCGAGTTGGTACGGCCACGAGCAACGTGGGGCCAGCACGGCCAGTGGGGTTCGCTTCGATCCCAACGGATTGACGGCGGCTCACCGATCACTGCCGTTCGGCACCTACTTGGGGCTGCGTAACCCGCGGACGGGCCGATCGACGGTCGTGAAAGTCACCGACCGGGGGCCCTTCGTGAGAGGCCGGCAACTGGATGTGTCCCTGGGTGCGGCTCGCGTCCTGGGATTTGTGGGGTCAGGGGTGGCGCGTCTGCAAGTGAAGATCCTCGGCAAGAGGCTCCCGGTGACACCCGCGACTGCCGACGGCGCGGTCGGAGTGTCCGCCCAAGAAGCCCGGGTGGCGGCCGGGTCCCCGGTTGGAGCCGACCTCCCTCAGGAGTCGAGAGTGGGGCAGCCGTCTTCTGGGGGTGTGGCGGCTTCGACAGAGCGAGCCTCTGAGGTGAGTGGGGGCCCTGTCGCTGCTCGGGGTATCTCGGGACCCAGGTCGGTTGGCGCCCGGCAGATGAAACGCCGGCCGGGGCGGCGTCCGAGAAGCCCGCTGAGTCCGCCATCCGGCACGGCCGCGTACTTGGCAAGTTCTCTGGACGAGGTGCAGCAAGGCGCGCGTGAGGGCCGGGGCAGGGATCCCGGACCCAAGTAGGCGTGGGGCTGCGGCGGTACTGGTTTCGATCAGGCAGGTTTGGGGTCGCGGCGACCGGAGCCGTGCACGGGAGGCAATGCACGCGGAAACGACAAGGCCCTCAGTGACCTCAGTTCGCTCTGCCTTCCCCTTACAGAGCGAGGGCCTTAGTCTCTGAGGACCTTGCCGCGCGTAACCTATGCGTGGGCCCGGGCTCTGTCAACCACTTTCTCCACATGCCTGTGGATGAGGTTGGGGACAAGTGCCGAGCGACGGGGGACAAGGTCGTCTCGGGTGTGGGATAGCTGGGGACAAGCCTGTGGACCGACCGGCCCTGTGGTCCCCATGTACCACCTACTAGCTGCGCAAATGCTTGTGCGCAGCCTGGGGATAAAAGAAACCTTGGTGTGGCTGATCTGGCCGGCGGGAGCCCCTGCGCTTCTTGCCCCGATTCGCACCCCTGGTCTTCCCCTGGGTTCCGTCCGAAGGGTTTCCTCCAAGCCCGACCAGGCGGTGGATCCTCGGCTTCGACGCGGGGATCTATACTCGTTTTCGTTCCGCCAGAGGCCGCCGGCCGGTGAGGAGTCCCGGCGTCTTACTGGATCCAACACCCGTACTCGTTTTCGTTCCCCCAGAGGCTGCCGGAGGGTTCTTTGAAGTCCTCGGTTCATCAACCTGCCCTTTTCGACGGCGAGGCGAGGACCGGTTCGGCTTACGGTCCCAGGAACAGGAAGACGTCTGGGAAGGGGTCCGCGGCTGCCCCGGCCACCTCCGCGGCTGCGCTCTCCGGTTGCGCTCCGGCCGTCCGCGTGGTGCGCAGTGCAAGGCGGCGCAAGACGGTGACTGCTTACCGCTCCGGCAATGAGGTCGTGGTGCTGATCCCCGCCCGAATGAGCCGCGCTCAGGAGAAGCACTGGGTCGCCACGATGCTCGGCAAACTCGACGAGCGGGAGCGGCGAGGGGCGGTCTCATCCGACGAGGACCTCATGCGCCGTTCGGTGGAACTTGCCGGCCGTCACTTCGAAGGCCGCCTCGTTCCTCGGTCGATTCGCTACGTGGACAACCAGCGCGCGCGCTTCGGCTCCTGTACTCCCGAGGACCACACCATCCGAATCTCCCGCGTGTTGGCGGATATGCCCGAGTGGGTGCGCGACTACGTCATCTGTCACGAGATGGCGCACCTGGCCCATCCGGATCACTCGCGAAAGTTCTGGGATCTCGTCGGCCGCTACCCTCTGGCCGAGCGGGCCCGCGGCTATCTCCTTGCGAAGGGACTAGAAGAGGAGGGGTGATGGACCGTCTCGGGTGCAGGGGCCTCAGGGTGCTGATGATCGCGGTCGGGCTGGCGGTCGCGGCGCTCTTGGCGCCGGCCACGGGTTCGTCGGCCGAACCTGTCGCGACGACCCTTTCGGACCCGCCGTCGGTTCGTCTCGTGCGGCTGAGCGGAGTGGTCGATCCACTGGTGGCCAATTCCGTGACGCGGGCGATCGAGGCCTCAAGCGGAAGTCAGTTCGTGTTGCTCGAACTGGACACTCCCGGTGGGATGGACGGGGCGATGCGGGACATCGTCAAGGCGATCTTGGACGCCCCGGTCCCGGTCGTCGGCTTCGTGGCTCCCTCGGGCGCGCGTGCGGCATCGGCCGGAACCTTCATTCTTCTGGCCTGCGACCTGGCTGCGATGGCGCCGGGGACCAACGTGGGCGCCGCCCATCCGGTTGGAATCTCTGGCGATGTGCTGGCAGAGAAGGTCACCAACGACGCGGCGGCCTATATTCGCAGCATCGCCCAGGCGCGCGGGCGCAACGCCGATTGGGCCGAGAGTGCCGTGCGAGAAGCGGTCGCGGTGTCCGCGGAGGAGGCCGTGAGGTTGAACGTCGCGGACCTCGTGGCGGCCGACCGCGCCGATCTGCTGGCTCAGTTGGAGGGGCGCGAGGTGGGAGGCGCCATCCTGCACCCGGCGGGATCTCGCATCCAGGACGCCAGCCCCTCGGGCGCGGTGGACTTCCTGCACCGGCTCATAAGCCCAGACATCGCGTTCCTGTTGCTGCTGCTGGGCATCGTCGGCATTGCCGCGGAGGTGACTCACCCGGGTGTCACCGTCCCGGGGGTGGTGGGAGTTCTGGCGTTGATCCTGGCTCTGATCGAGTTGCAGATGCTTCCGGTTAGGGTGGGGGCCCTGGCACTGATCCTCGCGGCTGTCGTGCTGTTCATCCTGGACCTGAAGGTCGCCGGGCACGCCTTCCTGTCGATGTTCGGGACGGGCGCGCTTCTGGTGGGAGGCTTCTTGCTCTTCGATCGCTCGAGCATGTCGGTGCATGTGAACCCGGGTGTGCTGATAGGAAGCGTGCTGGCATTCACGGCCTTCTTCACCTTCGCTCTCTCGGCGGTGCTTCGAGCCCGGCATGGACCGGTACTGGCCGGGGCGGAAGCGCTTGCCGGGATCGAAGGCGTGGCCACCTCGGATCTTGCCCCGAACGGGTTCGTGCGGGCGCGGGGCGAAACCTGGCCGGCGATTGCCGAGGGCGGTCGAATCCCCAAGGGCGGCCGAGTGAGGGTCGTCCGCTTGGAGGGTCTGCACCTTCGGGTGCGCGTGGGGAGCCCCGAGGGCAATACCCAGCAAGGGGCCTTGGCAGAGACACAACAAGGATCCCAACAAGGAGAGGTCGTCGGTGGCCCATCGGAGGGCGACGCGGAGGGCGACGCGACAAATTCGAACAGAGACGGGGGGGCGCAAGGGGAATAGGCTCTGCGGGAGCGCATCGTGCAACACGGATTGACGCCGACGGATGCGGGGATGGGGCGCAACGACAACAGGCTCTGCGGAAACACATCGCGTGGGTTGAGACGGCAGGTGCGGCGGGAGCCGCGGGAAGGGGGGCAGGGCAATGGCGCTTCTGATAGTCGGCCTGGTGTTGCTCTTCTGGGTCATCGTGCTCCTGCCGATGGCAATCCGCATCGTGCCCGAGTACCAGCGCCTGATCGTCTTGCGGCTTGGGCGCGTGTTGCGCGCCAAGGGTCCGGGCCTGGTGTTCCTCATCCCCATAGTGGATCGAGGCCAGCGGGTGGACCTTCGGGAGTTCTTCTTCGAGGTGCCCCATCAGACCTCGATCACCAAGGACAACGCCGCGATTTCAATCGACTTCCTGATCTTCTTTAAGGTCCTCGACCCGATGATGAGTGTGATTCAGGTCCAGGACTTCTCCGGTGCGGCCGGAGGGTTGGCCACCACCACGCTTCGGTCGGTGGTGGGGGACCTGATGCTGGACGAGGTGTTGGCTCGCCGCGATCACATCAACCAGGTCATGCAGGTCAAACTCGACGAGGTCACCGAGCGCTGGGGCGTGAAGGTCACCCAGGTCGAGATCCGCGAGATCGTTCCGCCGCCTCAGGTTCAGGAGGCCATGACCAGGCAGATGTCCGCCGAGCGGACCCGGCGCGCGGTGGTTACGGAGTCGGAGGGCACGCGTGAAGCGGCTATCAACGTGGCCGAAGGGCAGAAGAGGTCGGCCATCCTCCATGCCGAGGGTGACCGGCAGTCAACGATCCTGAGGGCAGAAGGTGACCGGCAGGCGGCCATCCTCCAGGCGGAAGGCTACGCGCTTGCCCTGAAGGCGATCTCAGAGATCGCCAGGGGACTGGACGACAAGACCATGGGCCTTCAGTACCTGCAAGCCTTGCGGGACCTGGGAAGCATGGACTCGACCAAGTTCGTGTTGCCGCTGGAACTGACCAGCCTGCTGCGCGGGATAGGCGGCTATGTGGGAGGCGCGTTCGCCGGCCCCGAGGGACACTCGACCAAGGGGACCGTCGAGAGCTGAGAATCAAGTGGCGCAAGGATTGCGGAGAGCCGGCGAGTAGACCTGGTCGGTGGTGACCGCGACCGCTGAGGGCGGTGGTGCAGTACTCGGCCCCGCACCTACGGGGGCGAGTACTAGCCTCCGGCTCGCGCGAGTTCCATACGGATCAGCCAGCGCGGCGGGTCGTCCATCTCGCCGGCGGTGGGTAGGTTGTCGGGCAGCGCCCAGATGCGATCCAACCCCTCGATGTCCTGTGCCTGGACCACCGCGCGGCAGAACGCCAGCCCCTCACGGTAGACGGCGGCAGTCAGGTCCAGCCCCACGAGCTGCTCGAAGATCTGCTCCCCGGGTCCCTTCTCGGCTCGCCGCCGGCGCATGGCCTCGGCGATGCGCGACGAGGATGGCAGCCGGGTCGCGAGCCCGGTCTCCAGGCCGAGGTCAACGTACCCCTGAACGAGCGACAGGGTCGTTTCGAGCTGCTCGAGGGCGGCGTCCTGCTCGGGTGTACGGAGCATGTTCAGTATCTCCGGATTGGCCAGGGCTTCCTGCAGGGACGCCGGGTTGGCTGGGTCCAGGCTCCCGAGTTGCTGCGAGAGCTGAGCCGGGTCTGCCTGCATACCCCGAGCGAAGCGAGCCACGAGGCCCTGAAGGTAGCCGCGCATCCAGGGCACTCCATCCAACACTCGGTCGTGCATGAGCTCGTGGCCGGCAAGCCAGATCCGGAACTCGAGCGGGTCGATCTCATACTCGCGCACGAAGGCGGCGATGTTGGCTTCGACGGGGACCAGATGGTGAGGATCGGCCGCCGGCAGGCCCAGGTCATACTGGGCGAGGACGGCCCGAGCGAGGTGGCCGAGGGCGGTGCCGACCTGCATGCCGAAGAGCACCGAAACAAAGGTCGTCAGAGCCGGGCGCACCTGCTCGTTCACGAGTTCGATTCCTGAGATGCCGTCCACCACCCTGGCGGCCAGGGGATCGGCCAGCGGTCGGAAGCCGGGGATAATGGACTCGACCCAGTCGGTGCGACTGACCGGATGCACGCCGAGAGGACTCACGGCGGCAAGGGTCGAAGTGTCGGCCAGCCACAGCTCGGCCAGGCGAAGTGGCTCCTGGTAGCCGGCGGCCACGGCCGCGGGATCGCCCGGAATCTCACCCGAGCCGTCTTCCCCGGAGGCTGCGACGGCCACAGCCGCCTGCCGGGCGAGCTCCCAGTTGATGGGGCCCTCGCCGGAGGACAGGATGCGGCTCATCTCCCGGAACAGCGGGATTCGGGAGAGAATGTCCGGCGGTATCTCATCGGGCTCTTCGGGCATGGGGGCATTGTACGGCGCGACGCCGGCCCAGGGCGCGCGCCGGTCGAGATACCGCCGGGTCGAGGTGTTCCCATCTGGTCGCCGGGCGGTCGCGACGGGGTGGGGCAGGCACGCACTCGCCCGCCGGGTCGTGGCCAGATGTGGCTCCTACCCCCCCGTGATGCCTATACTTCGCGGGGCGACCAAGTTGCCCATTGGAGAGTCGACCTGTGTGGTTTTCGCTGTTGTTCCTCTTGCCGATCCTTCTGGCCATCCTCATTGGTGCCGGGTGGTCCTTGCTGCACCGGCGCAGCATCCGGTCGCCGATGACCTCGATCACGGCCTTCCGTCGATTCCTCGAGGCAATGCGCCCCAAGGGTTCAAGGGCAACTGGTGGCTAGGGACCTGGCCATAGATCTGGGTACTGCCAACACACTCGTTTACATGCGCGGCCGTGGGATCGTTCTGAACGAACCCACCGTGATCGCGGTCAACCAACGCACCGAGGCCGTGCTGGCCATGGGAACCGAGGCCTATCGCATGATCGGGCGAACCCCCAGCCACATAGTTGCCGTGCGTCCCATGCGGGGCGGGGCGATCCAGGACTTCGAGACCACTCAGCGTTTGCTCACCCTGCTGTTTCGCCGAGTGGGCATCGGGCGTTTCCCCAAGCCGCGCGTTCTCATCTGTGTGCCGTCGATCGTGACCGAGGTCGAGCGCAGGGCGGTGGTCGAGGCTGTTGAGCAGGCCGGCGCCAAGAAGTGCTACGTGATCGAGGAGCCGATGGCTGCCGCGGTCGGCGCCCGCTTGCCGGTTCATGAGCCCGTGGGAAACATGGTGGTGGACGTTGGTGGCGGAGCTACCGAGGTGGCGTGCATCTCGCTTGGCGGGATCGTGGCCGCTCGCTCCATACGCGTCGGTGGTTTCGATCTGGACGCTGCGATCACCAACTACGTGCGTCGTGAGTACGCGGTCGCGATCGGAGAGCGCACGGCGGAGGACCTGAAGATCTCGGTGGGATCAGCCTTTCCCACCCGCGACGAGACCAAGGCTCAGATTCGAGGGAGAGATCTGGCCAGCGGCCTTCCCAAGACTCTGCTGGTGACCTCTGAGGAGGTTCGGGAGGCGATCCACGAGGAGATCGAGGCTATTGTGGGGGCGGTCAGGCAGGCGCTGAGCGATACTCCCCCGGAGCTGTCCCAGGACTTGCTGGACCGGGGTATCCACCTGGTGGGGGGCGGCAGTTTGCTGCGCGGGCTGGACGCAAGGCTCGCTCGAGAGACCGGTATTCCCGTGCACCCGTGTGAGATGGCCCTGGAATGTGTGGCCCTGGGGGCGGGACGAGCGCTCGAGTCGTTGGACGATCTCCGCGGGCTTTTCGTAAACTGATCTGTGACCCAGAGGGAGTTGGCTCGTTGTCACGAGTGATGATCTTGTCTCGCATATCGGCAGTCGTGGTGGGGCTGGCACTTCTCGCATCGGCCGGCCCTGCGGCTGCATTCAATCAGTGGAACCTGGACCAGGCCGGCGCGACTTCTCGCGCGCGCGAGCTCGGCCACGCGGGCGCCGGCATCACGGTGGCAGTGATCGACACCTGGGTGGATGCGACCCACCCCGACCTGGCCGGCCGGGTGCTTCCCGTCATAGACCTGACGGGGCTGAGCGATTCGGGCAAGGATCGGTGTTGGCATGGCACCCACGTGGCCGGGATCATCGCGGCCAGCGGGGGGCTTCTGGGTGTCGCCCCGGCGGTCCAGGTACTGCCCATCCGGGTTCTCGCCTACGACCCGGACAGCGGGGACTGTTCGGGAGATTCCGGGATTGTGGCCAGGGGCATTCGCGATGCCGCCGACCGCGGCGCTCGCGTCATCAACCTCTCTCTGGGGGCCTTGCTGCCGTTGCTGTTCCAGGACTCGGCGGTCAGGCAGGCGGTCGACTATGCCTACGACAAGGGCGCCGTTGTCGTGTTCGCCGCCGGCAACTCCAGCATTCCGCTGACCGACACCTACGGCTCGCGAGCGATTCTGGTCGCGGCTACCGGGCCTAGTGGCAGGCGGGCTTCCTACTCCAACACCTCGAGTGAGGTCGCCGTGGCGGCCCCGGGGGGAGATGCTTCGACCTGCACTCCCGACTCGTGCGTCGTCAGCACCGTGCCTCCCAACACCATGACGAACTCCGACGGAAGCTACGCCTGCACCGTCGCCCCCTGTTACGTCGCTGCCCAGGGAACCTCGCAGGCCGCACCCCACGTGGCAGGAGAGGCGGCGTTGCTCATCGCTCAGTTGCCCAGCCGCTCCCCTGCCGAAGTGCGCCGGTTGATCGTTTCGGCGACTCGGCCTCTGGCCGGTTCGGCCTACGGGCTGATCGACATCGACAAGGCGTTGGCGCAGAATGCACCCCAGCAGGAGTCCCCTCCGCCGGCGCCGGGGGGCACTGGAGGTTCTCAATCGAAGTCGCCCGTTCCCGCGTACCGTACTACCTCGCCGACGGCGACGCCTGAGCCGACCCAGACGACGCCTGAGCCGACCCAGACGACGCCTGAGCCGGAAGCGCCGGCAGTTTCGGAGCAGCCGGAGTTGCGGCCGTCCGGACCGTCCCCGGCCCCTGTCGCGGTGCCGATCCCGAGGTCTTCTGGCCGGAGGGTTCCGGTGGCGACCGCCGCTATCCTACTGGCGGTGGTGGGCGGCGGACTTGGAGCTTCCGCGCGAACGAAGCCGAGTGGGAAAGCCACCTAGACGCTCTTGTCCCAGACGCGCCCTCGCGGTCAACGTCTCGGGGGAGCCCGTCCGATCGTCCACCCTGCCGGTGCTCCCTCCTTGCGGGGCGCCCTTTCGCTCAAGGGGAGCAGCTCGGCGGCCGAGAATGAGGCTAGGTCGGCGGTATCGTCAGGTCCGTGCTGCGTCGTTGGAGGATGACCAATGGACTGCATGGTGGTTTTCAAGACCTCGGATGGCAAACCCGGGTATCACCAGACTGACTCCCTGGATGAGGCGGTTCGCTTCGTTGAGCGCCTGCGCAATGCGGAGGATGTGCCCGATGTTCACATCTACCGGATGCAGGAGGTACCCATCGAGTTCCGCGTCTACTACCGAGTGGAACTCACGGAGGTCCCCGAACCCATGCCTCCGCCCGGCCCGGCGATCCCGATTGGGGACCAGAGTGGGCCGTGGCCGCCCGAGGCGAGCACTGCCGGATCCTTCGGAGCTCCAAGCTAGCGTTGGGGCAGGTTGAGTCTGGTCTCGCCCTATCCGAACAGCGCGCCCGCCAATTGTGCCAGCAGGCGCAGGGACATGAACGCCGCGATTCCCAGGGCGAAACCCACCACCACGGCCACCAGTAGCAGGCGGCGGGTTGCCAGGTATCGAGGCGGCAGAGCACCCACCAGGCTCGGCTCCGGCGGTCCTGCCACAGCCGTTTCCGCTGGGACCGTCCCCGCGAAGACTGTTTCCGCCGGGGCCGTTTCCGCGGAACCCCGCTCTATGGGAGTTGTCTCCCTGGGGATCGTCTCCACGGAACCCGGAGCGCGGACTCCGGTTTCGAGTCGAAGTGCCGGCGCGGTGGCCACACCGCCCTCAATGGCTTGCGCGGCGGCCTTCTCGGCTCGTTCGGCGCGCTCCCATTCCGCGGCGCTGAGTTCGA
>JBBAAN010000071.1:0-11233 GCA_041658225.1 Actinomycetota bacterium | reverse complement strand
GGTCTTCGGCCGCGATCACATCGAGGAGGAGACCCGGGGAGCGCCGGGTCACGGTTGAGGCCGATTTGGACATGTGCCAAGGTTGTGTCGGAGAGCCGAGATACGAGAACCGCACGGGCCGATCGGGGGGTGTGGACCGAGCTTCTTCCGGGAGAGCTGGGGCCGAGAGCGAGCCTCGCGCTTGTGCGCCACAGGGCCTGCGGCCGAACCCCGGCTGGCGGCTGGAGACCTGGCCGCCTCATCCATGTCCGGACCGTCGACGGATATCCCCAGGTTCCCGGTCCACTGACGCTTGAAATGGGGTCCCCGACTGGTTCTGCGAGGTGAGCCTAGCGTTGGGTGTTGCCAGCCCCACTCTCACCCCACTCTGATCGAACCGCGGTGAAGGCGCCCGAGCGCATCGATTCCCGATTGCCCCCGCTCAATCTTGTCGGTCATGACCGCATGAGAGCCGAGGTCCATCTGAAGGCCGACGACCCTGTGGCTGAGCCGCGGGCTACGCCGCGTGCCACCCCTTCCAGGCTCTGGCTCGATCACAGAATGCCTCAACCTCCTCGCGCGGTGGCTGAACGTCTTCCCGGAACAACTCCACCTGCAGGAACGGTCCAGGGGCAGCGTACCGATCGCCGAGCCGGTCCCAAGAGGGCTGAACAACAAAGTGCCTTCCCGGCCCCGGTTCTCCAGGCCGTGAGACGAACGTAGAATGTTCTTCAGCGTAGCGTGTGCTTGAGTCGGCTGGAAGCGCGGGCTAGAAAGCGCGCCGCCAAGGGCCCGCTATCCGGTCACTACGCAGGGTCGCGTTGAGCCACTCGCTGGAGGGGTGTTCTAAGTGACAGCCGTCTACTCTAGTCACGCGACCTGAGTGATGCATCGTCAATCACGCGCGGCGCAATCTCGATTGACTTCAGTTCCGCATGGGAGGGCAACTCCCGGCGGGCGAGCTTGCCAGCAAGCTCCTCCGATCTCGAGTGCCAGAGATTGACGTTGAACTGCATCGGCAGGTGCGGGATCGGCGTGGGGTCCCAATTCACTCGCTGGTGGACCAGCGTTCCGTCTACGTGTGTCAACGGCCAGTGAGATCTCCCCGGAGGCGGTCACGAGATCTCCCCGGGCATGGCCACGAGAATTCCCCAGCCACGGCCATGAGATCTCCCCAGTAGTTCACTCCAGGGGCACCACCCCCTTGCCGGCGGTGGCCTGGGCCAACCGCACACTCTCACCCTGGGTGGCGCAAAGGTGAGCGTGGTGAAGCAGCCGGTCAACGGTTGCGGTGGCCAGGGTCTTGGGCATGATCTCGTCGAAGCCTGCCGGGTGAAGGTTGGAGGAGACAGCCACCGAGCGCCGCTCATAGGCGGCGTCCACCAGTCGGTAGAGTCCCTCGGCGGCATCGGGACCCACCGGCAGGAGCCCGATGTCATCAACGGCCACCAGATTGGCTCGAAGGATGCGAGCTATCGCCTTGGCGACGGTGTCGTCGGCGCGGTGGCGGCGGACCAAGGCGCCCAAGTCCTCAAGGGAGAACCAGGCGACCTTCATCCCCGCCTCTACGGCCAACTGGCCCAAGGCCTCCAGGAAGAAGGTCTTGCCGGTACCGGAGGGACCGCAAACCACCAGGTTCTCCCGCCGGTGGATCCACTCCAAGGTCCGAAGGGCGGCCTGCGTGGGCCGGGGGATGCAAGATAGCGACTCGTCCCAGACCTCGAAGCTCTTGCCGGTGGGAAAGCCGGCGGTGGCCCTGCGCTTGGCCTGCGAGGAGCGCTCTCTTCCGGCGATCTCCTCGGCCAGGAGCACTCTCAGGACCTCAGCCGCCTCCCAGCGCTGGGCCCGGGCGGTGGCCAGGATCTCCGGAGCTACCCGGCGGATGTGGGGAAGGCGCATGCGCCGAAGAAGGCCCTCGAGCGCTTCTTCCAGCGGCGGGGGAGTAGGGGTCCTCATGCTCCAAACCCCTTCCAGCCAGCGGTTCCCGGCTGCAGGGAGTGGGTCTCGCTTGCCGACAAAGACTCCCCCGGGCCGGCGGCGGCGCGGTGAGCCAGGATTGAGGCCAGGTCCCCTTCTGCGAACCGCCCGTAGACCGCGGCATGGCCCAAGGCCCAGTTGACGGCTTCGGCGCCGGAGAGCTTGGCCAGGGCCACCGCCTCGGCCATCTTGGCCCGCATCCTGCTCACCCCGGCTGCCGCGGCCTCGGTGAGCCAAAGAGCGGCTCCGTGACCTATGGCAAGGAACTCGGCCTCTGAGGCATTGCCCGCTACCGGCGTGCGGGCCAGGGAGCCTTCGGGAGCAGGCGGGAAGTGGGAGGGGCAGATCCTGGGGTTGCCCGGGGTAGTGAGCTCGTGGCGGGCCACCTCCACCGGGCCGGTGGAGCCAACGTAGGTGATGATCACTTCCTCACCGTCGCTGCGCACCCACACGGTCTCTCCCGCCAGCTCGTGCGGCGCCGAATACTCGCACCAGTCAAGATGCACCATCGGGGTGGTAAGGCCCACCTGGCGGGTGGTCCCGAAAGCCGCCGTGTAGGGGTGCTCGGGTAGCCGATGCAGGCGGGATCGCTCCTCGGCCAGCATCTCCACCGGCGGGCGTCGGGTGATGCGGTGGGGCCGGGCGTTCACCTGCTCACAGAAGACCTCGCAGGCATCCCGCAGGGCGGAGAAGCTTTCGTAGGCAGGAAGCAAGTTGGCATCGGTGGGAACCAGGTCAGCTTTGGCAATGCGCACGCTCGCCTCCACCCCACCCTTGGTGGGGGCATCGGCCGGCAGGCAGGTGGCCACGCTCAGCCCGTAGTGGCGGGAGGCGGCTACCATCTCGCGGTTTCTTACCGCGATGCGGGCGATGTGCTCGGAGGTGACCGTCTTCTCGTTGTCGGTAAGGGCGTAGGTGGGACAGCCGCCAAAGCGGCGAAGCGCCTGGTCGATGGCCCCGATCACGCTGGGAAGGCTCTTGTCGAGCAGGGCAAGCACCACCCTGAAGCGACTCCAGGCAAGCCAGGCGCAGAAGAGCAGTGTGCTCCGCCCGCCCACCACCGGCCCGGTGCCGAAGTCCCACTGGAACCAAAGGCCGGGCTCGACAATCCAGGGCCGGTAGATACGGCGGTTTCCCTTCTGCCAGTCCTTACGGGCCGCGGCTACCGCCCGGCGGGTGGTGCGCTGCGAGCCCGCATAGCTCATGGCGCAAAGCTTGTCGTGGGCGACGTCGGCGCGGATCTTGCCTTGGCTTTGCTCCATCCACTCCTCGAGCTTGGCCAGATGGGGGTCGATGAGCTGGCCTCGGTGAGCCAGCAGAAGCCGGGGGCGGTCCTCATCCCGGGCGGCTACATACCTCTCGACGGTGTGGTGATCGCAGCCGGCGATCTCAGCGGCGTCCCGAAGACTTGCCGTTAGGTCGAATGCCTCCAGAATCTCCATGATCTCCTCGCTAGACTTCATCCGGTCCCTCCTTGGGCTCTGAGGCGCTTGTCACGCTCAGTGAACCAAGGAGGGACCGCTCGTCGGCGACCGACGAGCAAAGCGAACAGGGCTTGGGGAGATCTGCTGGCCGCCGCTGGGGAATTTCGTGGCCGTCAGCGGGGAGTTATCTGGCCGCCACTGGGGAGAATCCCATGGCCGTCGTCATACGTGCCATCTGATCGCACACGGTGTCCATTCGATCTCATACCGATGGAAGCTCTTCGCCGCGTCGAACCCCAAGTCCACGAGTGCTGGGGTCCCCCTGTAGCCGTACTCCATCCTTGCGCCGTCGGAGCCAGGATTGTAGTAGACATTCACCAGCATCTTGGTGGTGTCTTTGCCGAGAAACTCGATGTCGATCTCTTGCCGCGGCGAATTGCGGTGCAAGAACAACCCGGTAATCAATCCGGAGGTAGCAGCCGGTCGCATCCAGACTGCGAAACGACCATAGAGGTAGCGTTCGTGACTGCAGATGGATGCGGAGGTGAACTCTCGCACGGAGGTTCGCTCTGACCGCAACGTCAGTCGTCCGACGGCGTCATTGTCTGCCGAGAAGTTCTCTGGAGTGAATAGCGCCAAGTTGCTCGGGAACGTGTCGTTGCGCAGCTCCCAGAGACAATGGTCCAGGTTGTCGAATCGCTTACATGTCCGATGCTGCTCCAGTTCATCTGAGCTGTCGAACACACTCTCCACCAGCGGCACGCCGTGCCACTCTTTGGATCTTGCGACCCACGGCGACGGGTCGCTTCTCAACACCTTCACCGATGCCAGTCTCTGGTGACGACCTTCGGGCTTCCCAGGTGACAGACCTCGCTGACCGAGATCCTGCTGGCGAGGATACTGGTCACCAGGGTAGTCGCAGCCGAGGAAGTCACACACTTCACCCCACTTGTCAGTGTGCTGAGCAGGGAGTACGAGAACGTGCCTTGTCATCTGGCGGAGTCGGCTGATGAGATGTGCAGTGGTGGACTCGCGCAAGTCATCATCTGAGTGGACGGTTACGATGAATCGTGCACCGCGATAGACCCTGGCCAATTCGGCCAAGTCGGGTAGTTCGAGCGAGCCGACGTTCACGTAAGCATTGAATACGCGATTGCGCTTGTTGGCGAACAGGTTCGCTCTCTCTGTCTTGGGCAAATCAGCCACATCGCTACAGCACCTGTAGCTGATAACCGACAGGACATCGTGCAGTAGTCCGGTCTTGGTGGGAACCGACAGGACATCGTGCAGTCCCCCTCTTGCTCGGACCGACAGGACATCGTGCAGTTCAGCGGATGCAGTGGAGGGCTTCGTGGATGATCTCGCCGCCGTGGGTGACCACGAGGCGCTGGGCGCGGACCAGGATAGTGGCGACCACGTATTGGTGGACGGTCTGTTCGGGCATGGGGATGGCCTCGCCGAACAGGTTGAGGATCTGGTCGGAGCGGATGAGCCGAACGACCTCGATGCGCCCGCGGCGGGGAAGCGTCTGCGGGATCTGGAACTGCGCAGACGGGTAGGTGACGAGCAGCCCGGCTTGCGCCCAGGCCTCCTCGGGCGTGCGGCCTCGAAGCGTGGAGTAGCGGTGTTGGGCGTTGTGGAAGGCCTCGAACGCGCGGGCCCGACGCTCGAGGTGGGCGAGATCGGTGAAGCGCTCGGTGCGGAAGAAGCTCTTGTCGAAGACGTCCTGAAAGTGCTCGATGGCCCCATTACGCCAGGGTTCCTTGAGCGGCACATAGCGCACCCGCACCCCCAGCGCCAGGCAGGCGCGAACAACGGGACCGAAGGCGCGCGGGTTGCCGATGTCCCCGCGCAGCGACGGATGGTTGTCGAGCTGGGCCACCTCCGGCAGCCCCAGGCGTGCCCATGCGGCCACGAGATGGCTCGCCAAGGCCCTGGGCGTGGGGTGGGCCATGGGCTCCAAGGCCACCCGGTGGGATCCCACGTCGATGACGTTGAGCGAGTGGACCTCCTGCCCACCATCCAGGTAGCGCGGCCCCACGGGATCGATCTCGTGCAGGACTCCCGCCCTGGCGCGGCCTGCTCGAAACGGGTAGGGCGTGCCTTTGGGCACGTAGCGCCCCCGGGTTCGCTGACGAGGCTTGGCGCGCCCAGCGCGGGCCAGAATGCGCTCGATGGTTCGACCGCCGGGCTGGTCGTCTTGCTCCACCCCCAGCGTCGCCAGCGCCCATGCGATGGCGGCCGTTCCCCGCTGGGCTCTGGGGTCGGACTCCAGGCGATCGCGAGCCGCCAGCACGAGGGATACCGTCTGCTCGGGCGTGGCCGTCGGCTGGCCGACGGGCGCCCGGCTACCGGTAGCGAACCAGTCCTCGATACCCGCCTCATATCGAGCTACCCACTTGTAGACCCAACGTTCACCTCGCCCCAACTCCGCGGCGATGATGGCTGCCGGTTCGCCCTGCAGGTGTCGTCGCAAAGCCTCCTTGCGCAATCCTTCTTCGTCCGCCATCCCGACCTCCTGCCTCGTTGAGGAGCAGAAGATCTATGGAAAGCTGCACGATGTCCTGTCGGATCGAGCAAGGTGGTCACTGCACGATGTCCTGTCGTTCAGGACTGAACGATGTCCTGGCGGCCGTCATGTAGCCAAGCATCGAGAGTGCGCCTGCAAGTGCAGTCAAGCCTGAGTCTCGCTCGCCAACTCCAAAGACTGGACCCTGCAGAGAGTGCTCCTCTCGAAGCAGCGGCTTCTCGCGGGCGAGCACGCCAACCTTGGAGAGTACCGGGAGCACAGAGTAGGAGTTCGAAGAAGGACAGTCTGGTCTCTGCTGGATGAGGGGGCGCTCCGTTGCGAGTACTTCAAGACTCTCGAACTGATGGTTGATCCAGAGATCTACGGGTCCACACACGGGAAGAGCGTCGAGCAATCCTCGCGCCCCTCTCGTGGAGAGTACGTACCCAGACAACTGCCACAGCCCGCGCAGGGCTCTGAAGAGCCCGTCCGCCATCGGTATCGTGGCAGCTCCTGTGAGGGCCTCTTCGTAGGAGAGGTAGAGCACATCGAAGGCCGCAGATGACTGTCGGTCTTGCACGAGTGTCGCCCACGCTCTGTCAATGCCCGCGGCGAAGCCGCGGCGAAAGCACACATCGTCCTCCAGCACGAGCGAATAGGCGCACTCGCTTGTGGCGACACGCCTCCAGACCGCGATGTGTGAGAGTGCGACCGCCACCTCCTGGCGCGTCATCTCGATACGCGCAGACTCCGCCGATGCGAGTCCTGCGATTAGAGGATTGGGTTCAACGAACAGTTGGTCGGCCAACAAGTAGTAGGGTCGCACTTGCCGGGCATCTACGGGTCCGTCGAGATACCTCGCGTCAACGGCTGCGTGGCGTCTGGTCATCTCAAGAAGCGAGACCCCGTGTGTGTCACGCAGGTTGCCGAGCTCCCTCCGCATCTGATGCAGACGGTGGAGGTATAAGCAGAAGTTGTGGATGCACGGCTTGAAGATGGACGCGGCGTACCCTTCCTCCAACTGAAAGTGATGTCGGGGACCGGCGCTGTAACGCCGGCAGGAAGGAGCACGCCGATGCTTAAGGTAGTGCAAGACGGGGCGACGCGCCAGCAGTTCGGAACGACCCTCGATGAGATCGCCCGGCGCGGCGCCGAGCTGATGCTGGGCCTGGCTCTCGAGGCCGAGGTCGACGACTACGTGGCGTCCCACCGCACCCATCGCGACGACCGCGGCCGCGCCCTGGTCGTGCGCAACGGCCACGCGCGGCCGCGCCAGATCGTCGCCGGCGCCGGAGCGCTTGGGGTGGAGGCTCTGCGCGTGAACGACACTCGCATCGACCCGGCCACCGGCGAGCGGTGCCGCTTCCGCAGCGTGATCCTGCCTCCATACATGCGCCGTTCCCCCAAGATCGCCGAGGTGCTGCCGCTGCTCTACCTGCATGGGCTGTCCAGCAAGGACTTCGTGCCCGCTCTGGCGCAGTTCTTCGGCACAGACGCTGGCCTGTCTGCGTCGGTGATCACGCGGCTGACCGCGAGCTGGACCGCCGAGCGCGAGGCGTTCGCCAAGCGCAAGCTCAAGGATCGCGACTACGTCTACCTCTGGGCCGACGGAATCCATTTCTCGATCCGGCTGGGGGACGATGCGCGGCTGTGTTGCCTTGTGATCGTGGGGGTTCGAGCCGATGGGACCAAGGAGCTCGTGGGCTTGGCCGACGGCTACCGCGAGTCCAGCGACAGCTGGGCGGAGCTGCTTCGCAATCTCAAGCGCCGTGGCATGCGTGCGCCGGTGCTCGCGATCGGTGATGGGGCGCTGGGGTTCTGGGGCGCGATCGGCGACGTCTTTCCCGAGACGCGCCATCAACGCGACTGGGTGCATTATGTGGAGTCCCGGATTATGTGGAGGAGGGCCAAGAACGCCCTATCCCGGGCGGACGTCTCGCGACGGAAGTCCGCATAATCAGAGGCTCTCCAGGAAAGCGAGAAGCGCGTCGGAAGGCCGATAGCGCCCCGGCTTGCTGTCGATCGGCGCGGTGCGAGCAAGAGCCCGCTCCTTCAAGGTGAGATCCGCGTGGACGTAGATCTGAGTTGTCTCGACCCCCTCGTGGCCGAGCCAGAGCGCGATGACCGAAGTGTCGACGCCCGCGTGGAGCAGCCGCATTGCCGCGGTGTGTCGGAGTACATGCGGCGAGACCTTCTTCGTTGCGAGTGACGGACATGAAGCCGTAGCGGCGTCGGCGTGTCTGGCGACGAGCACCGTCACGCCGTAGCGGCTGAGGGGCGTTCCCTGGCGGGTCGGGAATAGCGGGTCGGTGGGCTGTGTGTCGAGCTCATCGAGCCAGACCTTGAGCACCGCAGCCGTCGTGGTCGTAAGGGGCGTGGCCCGCTCCTTGCGGCCCTTGCCGATGCAGCGCACGTGCGCACCGGTGCCGAGCACGACGTCTTCGCACCTGAGGCCGACGAGCTCGGAGACCCGCAGCCCTGTCTGGATCGCAACCAGCAGCAGGGCGTGGTCCCGCCGGCCAACGAAGGAGCTGCGGTCCGGGGCTGCCAGGATCGCCTCGACCTCGGGGTCGGTGAGGAAGGTGACGATCTCACGCTCGAAGCGCTTCGGAGGGATGGCCAGGATCCGTTCGATCAACCCGGCGTGCTCGGGATGCCGCAGAGCCGCGAAGCGATAGAGCGAGTGGATCGCCGCCAGGCGGGCGTTTCTGGTCCGCACGCCGTTGTGCCGGTCGCGTTCGAGGTGATCCAGGAACGCGCCGATCAAGGCCGCGTCGAGGTCCTCCAGTTCGAGCTTGGCTGGCGCTTTGCCGACCTCACTCTCGACGAAGCCGAGCAGGAGGCAGAACGCGTCGCGATAGGCGGCGATCGTGTGTGGGCTCGCCCGGCGTTGGGCCAGGAGCCGCTCGGTGAAGAACGCCTGAAGCGTCGGGGCGAGCGCGCTCATGGCCGTCCCTCCCTCGCGGCCTCCAGACGCTTCGCTGCCAGGCCGAGTAGTTCGGGCGCCGCCGACAGATACCAGTAGGTGTTCGCGGGATGGACGTGGCCCAGGTAGGTCGACAGCTGAGGCAGGCGCGACTCGACGTCCCCGCCGTCCCGATACCAGTCGATGAGAGTACGCACCGCGAAGCTATGTCGGAGATCATGCGGTCGGGGACGGCACGCCGCCGAGCGCCTCGTGATGCCCGCGTCGCGCACGAGCGCGAGAAAGGTGAGATGGAAGCCGTCATAGCGGAGTCGGGTTCTCGCGAGCGAGACGAAGAAGGCCGGCGAGCTTGACTGTGGGCAGAGCTCATCCCGCCGCCTCGCATAGGAACGAAGTGCCGCCGTGGTGCTCTCATGGACGGGTAGCTCACGGGACTTCCCAAACTTGGAGTCGCGCACGAGAAGGACCCCATGGACGAGATCGACGTCGTCGCGATCGAGCCGGAGCGCCTCGCCTATGCGCATCCCGCTTACCCAGAGCAGCCCGAGAAGCGTGCCAAAGGTCGCCCGGCGAAGCGGTGAATGAAGCTTCTCAGCCGCAGCCATCAGCCTGCGCACCTCGTCCTCGGTGTAGAGGTAGGGGGTCGCCCGGTGGCTGCGGTCCGGGAGCAGATCGGCCGGCGGCACTTCGGTGTGCTCGTCGAGAAGGGCGAGGTGCTTCGCAAATCCACGCACGATCGACAGGCGCCCGGCGAGCCAGCCACGGTTCCCGCCCTTGGGAAGCGTCGCCCAGTCCAGCGCGATCTGGATCGTGATGGTTTCCGCGCCGACGGCCTCGCAGTAAGCGACGAACTGGGCGAGCAGCTTCTCGGGTCGTTCGAGCTTGAAGCCCATCGAGCGCCGCAGGACCAGGTAGTCCTCGACGGCTTGTGAGAGCGCGCTCATCGCGTCACCGTCCCGGCGTCGGTTGCCGGCCAGGGCTTGGCGAGCGACCGGAGCGAAGACCGGTCGACCTTCGCGTAGATGGCGGTGGTGAGAACGCTTCGGTGCCGCAGCACCTGGCCGATCTCTGTGAGACCGGCCCCGGCGGCAAGCATCTGGGTCGCCGCTGAATGCCGCAGCCGGTGGGCGCTCACCTCGGGGATCCCCGCGCGCTTGCACGCGGCGATCACGATCGCGGTGATACCGGTAGTGCTGAGCCTGCGGTGCGGCGCCCGGACTCGGGTAAAGACCTCACGGACCTCACAGCGCGGCCGGCCACGCCTGAGCCAGCTGGCGATCGCTTCACCGACGTCGGTTGGAAGGGGGAGGCGTTCGTGCTTGGGACCCTTGCCCCGGATGAGCAGCTCACCTTGTCGCCAGTCGACATCCTCAAGGCGCAGAGCAGCCACCTCGCCGGCACGAAGTCCGAGGCGGGAGAGCAGCATGAGCGCGGCGAAGTCCCGCCGACCGAACGTGGTTCGCCGGTCGCAGCTCTGAGGTAGTGCAGCAACGGCGGCGGGCTCGAGTGCTCTCGGCAGTGCGGCCAGCCGCCACGAGGCGATCTTGGGGACGGCGTCGGCGAGTGGCCGTGACGTGTGGCCGGTCAGATGGCAGAACCGCAGGAAGGCACGAAGCCCCGCGGTGACGTAGCGGGCGGAGCCGGTGCTGCGGTGCCGACACTCCTCTCGGACGAAGTCGAGGATCTCGGATGCGCTGAGATCCGCAAGACCGAGGCCCGCCTGCGGCCGCGTGGCGAGGAACAGGCGGGCAACGTGGAGATCGCTTGCGACCGTCGCAGCCGCGAGACCTCGTTCCTCGACGAGGTAGGCGCGGAAGTCCTCGAGCAACTGCTCCGCCGGCGTGGTCGGGATAGTCGGTTCAGGGAGCGGCACGGCCCCCACGCCACGCAGGTGCGCAAGCAGCGGTGCGACGCCCTTCGGCGAGCACCACAGGACGTAGCCGGCCTTACGGCGTGCGACGAGGAACTCCTCGACTCGTTCGGGGGTGAGATCGCCGACACCCAGACCGCCCGCTCCCAGCCACCGGCTGACGTGGGCCATCACACGGAGCTGATCGCACACCGGATGCAGCAGGTAGCCCTGCGCTTCGAGCTCCGCACGGAACCCGGCTGCGTAGGGCACGAGCGGGCCCGTCACCCTGACCCGCGAGGGACTTCCACCCATCACTGCCTCCTCTCCTTGACTGCGCGTGGAGAGGAAGCATCCCTTGCTCAGGAGGGTTTGGTTATGTGGAGTGGCTCAGCTCGCGAGGAGGTCGTGAACAGCGGCAATGCCAGGAGACATCCCCGACATCCACATAATCCGGGACTCCACATAATGCACCCAGTCGCGTTGATGGCGCGTCTCGGGAAAGACGTCGCCGATCGCGCCCCAGAACCCCAGCGCCCCATCACCGATCGCGAGCACCGGCGCACGCA
>JBBAAN010000070.1:0-11316 GCA_041658225.1 Actinomycetota bacterium | reverse complement strand
GGTAGAGCCGTAGTAGACGACGGCGTCGATGGACTCCGGATCGATTCCGTGCTCCGAGATGAGGCGCCTGCCCGCGCTGACGGCCATGTCGCTGACGTGTTCGTCCTCGGCCGCCACGTGCTTTCCACGCAGCCCGAACTTCTCGATCAACACCCTCTCGGGGATACCGCTTGCCGCGGAAAGCTCGGCTGCGCTCATCCACCTCTCCGGCAAATAGCTAGCCGTTGCCGCCAGTCCAACCCTGCTCACATGTACTCCTTCCGAATCAAGCCTCGCGCTCGCACTCGTAGCGTTCGCGCAAATCAGTTTTGAGCACCTTGTTCATCGCCGAACGCGGCAGCGCCTCGATGAATCGCACGCCGCTCGGGACCTTGTACTTGGCCAGCTTCGCCCGGCAGTGATCGATGACCTCGGCCTCACTCGCCCCGGATCCGGGCCGAAGCACAACCCAAGCCAGTCCGGTCTCGCCCCAGCGCTCGTGCGGCACCCCTATCACCGCGGCCTCGATCACATCGGGATGCTCGTGCAGCACGGCCTCGACCTCGGCCGGGTAGACGTTCTCCCCACCGGATATGTACATGTCCTTGGTACGGTCGCAGATGCGGTAGTAGCCCTCCGCGTCGCGCTCGGCCACATCCCCCGTCAGCAGCCAGCCGTCCTTCAGCGCCTTGGCCGTGGCCTCCGGATTGCGCCAGTAGCCGGCAAAGACGTTGGGCCCGCGAACCAGCAACTCTCCCCTGCCAGGACCCTGGATCACCTCGCCGGTTGCCGTATCGCGCAGTTGGACCTCCACGTGCATGTAGGGACGGCCCGCGAAGCCCACCTTGCGAACAGCGTCCTCGGGAGGAAGGCACAGCACGTTGGGCGCGGCCTCGGTGAGACCGTAGCCCTGCACGATGGAAACCCCGCGCTCCTGCCAGGTCCGAAGCAGGACATCCGGCATGGGGGCCCCGCCGACGATCACCTGGCGCAAGGAGCTCAGATCCGCCTCAAAGAACCGGGGATGCTCGGCCATGAACAGGTAGGTCGCGGGCACTCCCATCATGGTCGTCACCCGCTTGCGTTCGATCAGCTCGAGAGCGCGATCGGCGTCGAAGGCCGGCTCGAGGACCACCGTCGCGCCCTTCCACCACGCGAGCAGGGGCTGAACATTCCATCCGCCCACGTGGAACTGGGGAAGCATCTGGAGCACGACGTCGTTGGTGGTCACATCCGCCGTGCGATCCAGGCTCACGTTGGTCCAGAAGCAGTTGGCGTGAGTTAGCACAGCGCCTTTGGGCTTGCCGGTGGTGCCCGAGGTATACACGATCATCAGCGGATCATTATCTCCGACGGCCGGGAGGCTCCCCTCCACGGTCTCTGCGACACACCCCTCCAACTCCTCTGGCTCCAGCAGGACCCGAAGCGGTGAGACGTTCGCTTCCGCCAAAGCGGACTCGGCCAGTGCGCCGTGCGCACGCTGGAAGAAGACTGCCGCGACTTCCGCGTCGTCCAGTTGATAGGCGAGTTCGGCGGGGGCCAGCCGCCAGTTGAGCGGAACCAGAATCAGGCCCGCCTTGGCGCATGCGAAGAAGAGCTCGACGTGCTCGGGGCAGTTGGCCGTCAAGGTCGCCACGCGATCGCCTCGCCGAAGACCCGACGCAAGCAGCCAGACAGCCAAACGCTCGGAGCGCTCGTTCAGCTCCTGGTAGGTCGTTGTCCGGTCCTGGAAGTCGATCGCGATCCGCGAAGGCGTGACCGTCCCCCGGTCGCGTATCCACGCCCCCAAGGTCATCTCGGAGCGCTCGCTGTTCATCGCTCTCCCTCCGGTCGAGCCTGATTCACGACGCCAGGTCGAGGAGTCAGAAACGCCTTGACCGCGTCCACCACGCGCTCCGCGTCTCAGCCATCGAAGACCTCCCCAACGACCGGCTCATCGCCCATTCAACACCGGCGGCCGGCCGGCGACCGGGAGTATAACCTGAACCACCCATCATGTTCTAGGCAAGGCTACGCTCCGCTCACGAAGGCCGAGACCCTGCACCTGGGCATCACTCGGGAGCAGGTCTCCGAGAGCACGAGCTTCGAGCTGTTGTGGGCCAAAGGTCTCGAGGAGGGCCACCCGCCCAGCGCGGAAGAACTCCACGTGCTGCGCGAGGAGGTCGACCCTCACCGCTACACCTCAGGGATAGGACCGGTCAGGTCCCGGGCTCTCCAGCGAAGCCACCCTCGCCTGGGCGGGAATGCGCCTGACGACCCCGGTCCTGGCGCCGAATCGGGATGATGCCTGCGAAGGAGCCCGGGCTCGATGACCTACGTCTCTTCCCGCCCGCCCCCATTCGGCGAGTCCGCGCCGTCATCGACTCGAGTCTCAATCGCTACCGGAAGCATCTCCAACTCTGGGTCCCCAAGAAGAAACTGGGCCGTGGCGCCCGACCCGCGCGCTAACGCTAGACCGAGGGCCCGCTCCGTGGTCTCCCTTATGTAGTCCGTCTTCGCGACAGTGTAGCCCTCGCGGTCCTCAGCGAACCGCACAGCGAGATCCTTCTTGAGATCCTGGTAGCGTCGAGCCTCGCCAGGGTGAGATCGAAGGTAGTCGCGAAATGCCAGGCTTCTCCACTGTGGATGCCCCGCCGGCGCCAAGTGAAGGTGCACAAGGCGGTGGTAGGTGTGCGTGTCGCGCTTCACGCACGTGAAGTGACCGGGCGGCAAATCGAACTGCCAGTAGCACTCGTAGTAGCCGGCAGCCAGCAGGGCCGGAACCGCGACGGTCCTGGCGACTTCCTGATCCGGAACCTCTGCCAAGACGTCGATGATGGGCTTCGCCGGCAGGCCGGGAACCGCAGTGCTCCCGATGTGCTCGATCCGGGAGAGGGTCGTGCCCAGCAGTTGGCGAAGCTCTCGTTCAATCTCGGCGAACCGCTCGGGCCACGCCGGATCGTACGGAACCAGAACGACGCGATCCGCTTTGGCGCTCGGCGCGATCCTGTCGGAATCGATGCTCCCCTTATCGCTCACGGAGCCAGTATACGGACTCGGGCCAGTTCCCCTGGATGTCTGACGATTCAGGTCTCGGAGGCCCTTGAGCCTCCATCAACCAGAGGGCTCGAGGATGTCAATGGCCGAGCAGACATCCCCGTTGGTGGCCAACGGAAACCGCCACCCTCTAGGGACATCGACGCACACTCGCCTGGCGGACCCCCACGGCACCGGGTCGCGTTGACGGCTCAGTCGGGCGGCTGCCACCAGCCGCCTGTCCTCTCAGGCCGACTTCCGGAACGTAACCGCGTGGGGGTTCTTCATCCGAATCCGCAGGTCACAGGCTGGATCGGGTATCTGCACCCTCGGGGAGCGAGCCCGCTCGTTTCGCTTCCTCGCTCGCGACCGCGACTCCCTTCGCCGCCAAGGGATGGTTGACGCACGCGCACGACATGTCAGACTCAACCGCAACAGCAACGGAGGCAACCGGCAGAGGCCGACCGAGTCACGCATTGCGACCGCCCCCTGTAGGGAATGTTCTGGCGCAGTCCGGTGGTTTGCATGCCAAGCGATCACAAAGACAAGCCGCGTACTCCACGCACCCGTTCGGGTACCTCTCGCTCGGAAACACGTGCAGATCCTCCTCCGATCGAAGGGCTCGGCCCGGTGCCTGAAGCGATGCGTGAGACCGGCATCCCCAGCTTGTCGTGGCAGGGCAAGGTGCAGTCTGGCTCGAGCCGCGTGCTTCTCGTTCTCGGGATAGGGAGCGCCTTCGATCTCGCGTTCAACGGTCAGAGTCCCGGGGTGTCGTTTCCGCTGTTCATCGCCATCGTCGCGGCGGCGCTGTGGAACTATGTGGATGACGTTAGGGGCAAGGTCCTTCTTGGGCTTGCGACGTTCTTCTCGATCTTCCCGGCCTTGCGCGATGCCGGGTCTGTTCTCGCCCTCGACACGCTTGCGACGTTCGGGCTCCTTGCGACCGCCGTTGCCTATGAGCATGCCGATCTTCTGCGGGCATCGCTGCGTGGCTTCGTGCTCGCGGCACTCGGACTTCTCGCGGGTATCTGGCGTACCCCTGCGTTTGTGGTCTCGCCGCTGGTGGCAATGGGTCGCGGCATCCACTCGAGCCGGGTTCGGAGCGCGATGCGCGCGGTTCTCGTGGCTGGGCCGGTGGTTCTGCTCTTCGCCGTTCTGCTCGCCTCGGCCGACAAAGTGTTCGCCAATCTGATCACTCCCTCTCTCCCGAAGTGGGACTTCTCACCGGCTGCGGAGCATCTCACGCTCATTGTGTTCGGGGCGTTCCTCTTCGCGACCCTGCTGATCTCGACGATGATTCGTGGACGGGTCGAAAGCCTTCCCTCGGCCTCCGATCGCATCCGCCTCGGCTCCTTGCAGTGGATGACCGTGATGGTTGGGGTCGGGGCCCTCTTCGCGATCTTCGTGGTGGTTCAGTTCGTGTTTCTATTCGGGGGCCGTCATCGAGTCCTGGTGACCCCTGGCCTGACCTATGCTGAGTACGCCCGCTCGGGCTTCTTCCAACTGATCGCGGTAGCCGTGCTGACGGTCTTGCTCATCGTCGCGATGTGGGACTTCGGTGAGCGCGACAACCCCCGTGCCACCCGGCTCTTCCAGCGTCTGTCCACCGGCCTTCTCGCGCTGGCGTTCGTGATCGTGGTGTCGGCGTTCATGCGACTTCGTCTGTATGAGAGCACGTTTGGTGTCACCGTGGCTCGCTTCTTTGGCTACGTCGCTATCTGCTGGATCGGTCTGATGTTCGTGGCGCTTGGACTTGCCGTCTGGAGGGCATGGCGGGCACGTCTGCTCACCGTCGCGATTGCCACTGCGCTGGTGCTGCTGATTGGGGTCAACGTGGTGAACCCCGAGCGTTTCGTGGCCCAGCGGAATATCGACCGGTGGGAGGCAACCGGCAAGATCGACGTCGCCTACCTCGGTTACATGCTCGGGCCTGATGCCGTGCCCGCGGTTACGGGCCTCGTTCCGCGTCTGGACCGGGAGATGGCCTCGGAACTGCGCTTGGCGCTCTGCGAGCGGCTCGATCTGATGGGGGAGGAGCCGGGCTGGCGATCGGCACATCTTGCCAGAGCCGACGCGCGCCGGGCACTCACCGAGGCGGGCATCACGCGGGCAACATGCCCCAGATGACGACGCATCCTTGTTTGTGTTGCTGGGCGTGCGACTGCCCTTCGAAGCCCTTTCCATGCCCGTGGGGTGCAAGTATCCGATCATCGCCTTGACCTGCTGATTCGCACGTGAGTGACCGGGCTGGCAGTGTTCTGCCGCCCGTGCGGGGCGCAACTGCTGAAGGTCTCTCCCCCGCTCTCCTGGTCGTTCGTCTACGCGTCCGTGTGACGCCTTGTCGAGTTGGTGGTCTGGGTGTTCCGCTCCGAAGACGCCAAGGAAGTGGTCGACTGGCGGCGAGTTCGAGTTTCTGCACCCTACGGGTTCGTCTCCTCGCGAGGGTGAAACGCCGCGGGGACCACTGGGTGATATGGAGTCTTCGCCTGTGGGTCGGACAGCAGTCTGGGGAGCGGGCTGCCCGAACGCTAGGTCAGACAGGTGAAGCCGGCGGCGGCGAAGTCCTCGTCGAAGCTCAGGGCGGAGCGAACCTTCAGCGAGCGCATCACAGCGAAGCTGGCAGCGTCCACAAATGAGTACTCTCGTTCGTCGTGGCGGCGCAGCCACCGCAGAGCCTCTTCCTCAAGCGCATCACTGAGGTGCACGACCCGCACACGGGGTGAACGCTCCACGCGGTCCAGGAAGTCGACGGCGGCCTTGTGGCCGGCGCGCCTGCGCAGGAAGGTCCATGTCTCGCCCCGGACCAGGTTCGAGGTCACAAGGAGTTGGCTTTGGAGCTCACGAAGCAACCTGGCCGCATCCGCATGGTGGGAATCCCTGGGCAACCCCAAGGCTACCCAGAAGGACGTGTCTACGAAGATCACTTACCCCGCCTGGGCCCGTATACGACTTCGTCCACATCTCCGGGCCGGGCGTCGTAGGCGCCCACCATGCCCCAGAGAGGGTCGGCCTCTATGGGCGGGAGTTTGCGGACGTGCTGGGCGACCAGTCGCCGGATGAGTGCCCCCTTGGAGGTGCGCTCCGCGGCAGCCAGTTGCGCAAGGGCCGCATCGAGGTCTTCCTCTATCAGGATCTGGAGTCTCTTCATGTGAGCACCATACATCAGATCGCGATAGATGTGTATCCGGTTTGCGGTCAGTGTGGCGACTTCCCTAACGTACTTATGAGAGATGGTCACCTTTCGGCGTGAGCCCCGCGCTTCCCGTCGTCTCGGGCGCGCGGACCGTCAAGGCGCTCGTGAAAGTCGGTTTCAGGCAGGTCGGCCGGCGCGGCAGCCACGTCAAGCTTCGGCATCCCGAAGGAGGGAGACGCTACGAGCCCTGCCGCCCAGGGCCTTCAGGGTCATCCGCTCAGGTTCCCAGGGACTGCGCCGAGCCCGCCGTAGCAGACCTGAGCTACGGCGGTCTGGGCGTCGCCCACCTCGAAGGACTCGGCGTCACTGGGCATGGTCAGCTCGACCTTCACCCCGTAGTCGTACATCTCCATGGTGGCCCCCGCTTCCATCTCCATCGCTTCGATCTTGAGCTTCACGGTGGTCTGCATGCGCCGGGGAAGGCCCTGATCGTCTATCCACGCGTCGACCGGTACGTCCTTGAAGGCGCTCTTCAAGTCCGACTGCTCGAGCACGCGCCGGGCCTCCTGCCGGCTGCCCTCGGGCAGGCTGCTGATGTACTGCTCCAGGAACGCCGAGTAGTCGACTTTCGCTCGGTAGTGGGTGGTCCGGGCACCGCGCACGCTTTCCGTCCCCAGCGTCTCCACGTCGCGCCCTACGCTCGCCAGGAAGTCGAGCACGCCCGTCGGGTCCGTCATGTCCGGCATTCCCTTGTAGGCAGCAACCGTCTGCGAGGCGTCGGCCTTCGCCCATTGCTTCCCGCCGAATGACGCGGCTCGCGCGGGGGGCACCTTCACGTACACGGTGGTCTGGTCCTGGAGGAACTCGCAGGTACCGGGGGCGGCCTGGGCAAGGGCACCCGGCAACGTCATGCGAAAGGTCATGTGGCCCCGCTCGCTGGCCAGATCGGAGACCCCCTCGCCGTGCATTTCGACGGATACCGCGGGCTGCCCCGGGCTGCTGACCGTCATGGTCATGTCCATGACCATGCGGGCAGAGCCCTTCTCCAGGGCCGCGGCCGGCGCGCCCTTGACGATCTGGAGGGTGGAGCCCCGTTGGCCGCAGCCGGCGGCGCCGGCCAGGAGCCCGAGACAAACAACCAGGGTGACGAAAGGCCTGCGCATGGGACTCCCCCTTCCCCAAGGCACCGACGACTCGTCGGTGGACAGTTCCGCAGACACTCCGGCTGTCCTGCGCAATTCTCCTGCCTCGCCGCCAGCCGGGCAACGGTCGCGATGTGGGCGGATCGTTCCGGCCGGACTGGCCGGTCGGGGACGGAGAGGCCCGGACTCGGTAGTGGATGTGCCCTGCCATCGAAGACCCGGCGTGGTCACCCTCGGGGCAAGCGCCTGAGGGCGGCAACGTGGTTCGAATACCGTCCGGCCAGGTCCAGAAGACTGTCAAGGGACATTGATGCACCCTGGCCTGGATCACGGATTCAACACCGGGGAACGCGCCCCTGCGGATCGGCCTCTGGGGGTGAGGACTTCGTTGGCCACCAGTGGGGACTTCTACTTGGCCATTGACAACCCTCCGGGCTTCTACCTGCGGCAGCATCGGATGCTCCGCTACGCGAAGCGCCGGGAGACGTCGACCGCGCGTCGAGCTTGGCCCACGCGGCGACCCAGTATCACGGCAGACACGGTTGAGCCGACCACGATCAACACGATGAGAGCAAGCAGGGCGAGCTTGGTGAGGGTTCCGGGCCCAGAGCTTGCGCACTGTGTAACCGCGTTGAGCGAGGGCGGGGTCGCGAACGGCGGAGGAGAAACTGGGCTTCCCGATGCTTGAACGGTTGCAGGTCCGGATATCGTGCTGCAGTAGCTGACTTGCCCGGGAATGGCGAAAACGAACAAGGCCGACGCAAGCCCCCCAGGGACAAGCAGACTGCCAAGCAGCTTGTGGCGGCGAGACCAGACGGGGGACATCCAGAGCAAGACGACTCCGGCGAGCCACCCCACGCCCATCAGGAACCCGCCGAAGAGCAACAGCGCTATGGCGATCGGCTCCAACGCCGTGGGCCGAACTTGCGGGATACCTAGTCGGCTCCGAGCCTCAGCCGCGATGGCGTCTGGATCGCCCACACGATCGAGGACCTCGCGGACTTGCGCAACGCTCGATTCCCCCAACTCCTCAAGAGCCAAGCGGATGTGCTCGGTGATGTCCTCGATGATCTCCTGACGTTTGCCATGCGGAAGGTCCGACAGCGAACGATTGAGATTCGAGAGGTAGCGGTCAACCTCGCGATCCGTCGCATCAGTGCTCATCGTTTCCTCCCTGCGGCTAGAAGCTCGTCCACCGCGTCACGAAACCGGCTCCATTCCGTGTAGAAGACAGCAAGCCCCTCCCGGCCGGCCTTGGTGAGGCGGTAGTAACGACGGGGCGGTCCGCTGCCGGATTCCTGCCAGGTTGTGTCGACGAGCCCTTCATCCCGAAGGCGGCGCAGAAGCGGGTAGATCGTGCCCTCGCTGGTGACCATGCCGTCGATCTCCCCCAGGGTGCGCACCAGCTCGAAGCCGTAGCGTTCTCGTTCACGCAGGAGTGCCAGTACGCAGTACTCCAAGGTGCCTTTGCGCATCTGGGTCAGAAACCCGTCTTGTGCTCGACCAGCTACCATGCATTACACACTACGGGCGCCTGCCATCGCCGTCAAGAACCCGCATGACCTCAAAGAGATGATTGCCCGGGAAGAGCCCTCACATCAGAACTGTCGTGACCGAAGATGAGGAGGCGGTTGCGTGAGAGCCGTCGCGCGTCACGTGTCTGGACTGAGCCAACCCTGGCCTTGGCGAATGCGTGCCTTGAGTCGCGCGAAGCGCCCCGGTAGTCCCGGAGGGTTTGGGGCTTCTCCGCCTTCGCACTAGCTCACGGTCTCTCGGACTTCCTGGTTGTCCGGCCCCAGAAGCTCCCCGCACTTTCCCGGCAATCGTCCCTCAAGGGACATTTACGCACCCTCGCCTGGATCACGGATTCAACACCGGGGAACGCGCCCCCGCGGATCCGCCTCTGCGGGTGGGAACTTACTCTGAGCTCGCATGAGCCGTACTCTTCGGAGGTCTACCAGACCCTCAGGGGGTGGCTCATGGACTTCTATGGCACTGGCCGGCTGGCCGCGAAGGACGCCGAGTCCGCGATCGTGGCCAGGATCCAGGAAGACTTCAACCTGACGCCGGTCCTCGCGCGGGCCCACTACGCGCAGATGGCCCGCTACTTCTCCGACTACGGACAAGTGCCGACCCGCCCCGGGGAGCTGTGCTACCTGGCGGTGGCGGCCGAGGAGCCTCCCGGCAAGCCGATCGCCGCCTGCCGCAAGGTCCAGATCCGCCTTGAAATCACCGCGGCGGAGGATCTTGGGGCTTTGCGCGAGAAGGGGCTTGCGGCGATGCGACAGGCGCGGCTGCCACGCCTTGCGCGCCAGGCCCGGGTGCAGGGGGGACTGCTCACAATCGAGGATCTGGCGTTCCTGACGTGCTCCTCTCCGGCGACGGTCAAACGGGACTTGGCGGAGATTCGTCGGGGCGGTGGTGCCGTGCCCACCCGGGGCCAGATCCGAGACATCGGCCCCGGCCTCTCCCACAAAGCCAAGGTGGTGCAACTGTATCTGTGGGGGCTGCAGTTCACGGAGATCGAGTCCCGCACCGGCCACTCCGAGGGGTCCATCGGCCGCTACCTTGCCGACTTCCGCCAGATCGCCGCGCTTCACGCCCGAGGGGCCAGTATCCCCGAGATTCGGGCGGCGACCTCTCGTTCGGCCGCGCTCATCGGCGAGTACGTCGGCATCTACGAGCGGGCCCGGCGGGAGTTCCCAGCGGCCCCTCGCCTGTACGAGCTGTTGGAGCAAAGGCCGGCAGGGGCAAAAAAGGGGGCCCGCAGGTGAAGGGTGAGCCCCGCTGCTTGGTCGACTACCGGCGCCTGGCCCGCCGCAACTTGCCGGCCCTGCTGCGCTTCAAGTTCCTGCACGAGTACGGCTACGACAAGGGGCCCGTGGTGGTCCAAGCGATCGTGGCGGACATATGCGAAACCGTGCGGACCTACCACCGGCGGCAAAGCGACCTGGAGCCTGGGGAACTCATCTACCTCGCCCCGGCCAAAGGGGAACGCGGCGGGCGGGGAAAGACCATCGCCAACACGAAGCTCGTGCCGGTGCGCCTGATGATCGTGGCCGACGAGGACCTCGACGCCATCCGCCAAGCCCTGCCGCAGGCCGAACGCCGGACCATCCGGGTGCGCCGGCTGGCCCGGCAGGCCTACCAGCAAGGAGGGCTGCTTTCCCAGAGGGACATAGCGCTGGTGACCGGCTACTCCGAAGCCGGCGTCAGCCTGTCCGCGGTCGTGCTACGCGAACGGGGCGAGTTCCTCCCGCTGCGCGGCTACCTCATGGACATGGGCAGCTTTCCTACCCACAAGGCGGCGATCATCCGCCTCTACCTTGAGGGGCTGCTCACCCCGGAGATCGCCAGCCGGACCTACCACTCCAAAGAAGCGGTGGACCGCTACATCCGTGGCTTCGAGCGAGTCCGCTTGCTCGCCTCCAAGTTCTCCCGGGAAGTGCTGCCTCTGCTCACCGGCATGCTCCCGCGTCTGGTGGAGGAATATCTCAAGATCCTCGAGGAGCACCGCCCTCAGGAGGTCAAGGCCAATGCTGCCGCTTCCTCGTAAGTGCGGGAGTAGGGATCAGGAGAGCCCATTTACGTTGGCCACCAGTGGGGACTTCTACTTGGCCACGGACAGGGGCCCTGGAGGCCTCGGGTAGAAAGGGGTAGAAAGCTGGGCCTCCGGTGCGCTCATTCCCAGATTCTGCACCCCCCTGACCGGCGGTTTCACGGGCGCCCCCGACTGGGCAGAAGTCGAAGAACCCTCCCTAGTTGGAGGCCGAGCCATTTCCGCCACTTGGGAGTCGGGTCCGCTCCGTCCGGCGTCGCGCGCACTGACGATCCCGCCTACTTCTTGCCCCTCGGCTGGGTACGATAAGGCCGCTGGTTCGTGGCCTTCAGCATTTCCTCCGGTGCTGACGGATCATGCACGACGTTCACGCCACCACCATCGTCGGCGCCTTTCGCCAGCAGCTGATGAAGGCATCGCCACGCTCGTTCCGGATCTAGACTGCGCGCCGCGAACGAGTCGCAAAGCAAATCGTCGCCGAGCACCCA
>JBBAAN010000069.1:0-11368 GCA_041658225.1 Actinomycetota bacterium | reverse complement strand
GTCTCGAGCTCCTTGGAACAGATCTCGTTCAGGATGAAGCGGTGGTCCTTGATCTCAAAGCCCGTCACCAGGGCCGTCGTACACCACGTGCCTGGACTCTAACAAACCATCTCCTGTTGAGATGGAGCAGCAATGCCACCCTCGATGGCAAGGTCCAGGTCAGCGAGTGTGAAGCGCCCCCCTGTGCGCGGCTTTCTAACGACCCGGCGCGTCAGCGGCCGGACGCCCGCGAAGCGGGCGGAGGGTCCGTTGCACGCGCGGGTCATCACCCACTGCGAAACTCGTCGAAGAACTGCTCGTCGATCTCATACGTCGTAACCGGCCTCACACCGAGTTCGAGTGTGGCCATCATGTCGATCATCTTCTGACCGTCGATGAGCTCGATGGGTGGCACGCCATCGCGAACGGCTTCCTTGCGCGCCTCACTGGTAAAGGCCCCCGTCGTCATGATGATGCCTTTGTCGGCCCTTCCTTGCATGGCACCACGGAAGTCCCGCACGTGGGAAGGCGTAACAACATCCCTGTAACGTTTGCACTGAAACAGAACCTTGAAGCTGACAAGCGGGTTGATCTCGAGCGTCCCGTGACCATCGATACCCCCGTCGCCACTTCTGCCTGTGACGGTCACCTGGACGAACCCCGACTCGCGCAGCAACCGCTGACAAAGCCGTTCGAACCCCGGGGCGGGTAGGGTCAGCAGCAAGGTGGTCAGCCCCTCCCGGTAGTCCTCCGGCGTTGTGGACCCGCTGGCCGGCGCCGATTCGTCTATCTCTGGATCCACCTTCTGTTTCTTCGCCTTCCGCTCCGCAGCGAAGATCTTGACCCATTTCAGGAAGATCTCGCGTGCCTGCTTTGGGGCTAGTGTTGTCGCTCGCCCTGCATCGGTGAGCGTCCAAATGCCGTGCTTGGAGGCATCCAGCATGCCTTCCCGCGCCAGGTAGAAGCGTGCCCAGGCAACCTGATTCCGAAAGCGCGGCGTGCCCGAGTCGAGAAGCTCAGTCTGGACGTCCTCGCTGAGGTCCAGATCCTGAGCGATGCGATCGACGACTTCGCCAGGAGTCCCCGATCCTCCCAGAGCGCGAAGGGCGTCCAGAAGTGGGCCGAAGTAGCGCACGAACTGAGCGCCCGCAGACTGCGCACCCGTTTCGGCCATCGTCCCTCCTAGTTCATTCGTTTGGATAGCTCCTCCGTATGCCGACCTGGCTAAACCCGCCGACCGCATCGGGCACTGCGAAAGCGAGGACCCTCGATGACATGCGGCTTCGGGTGATGCACTCGTTCGGCCCTCCGGGGCTACCCCACGCGGGGTCAGTATATGCCGCCGGCGTGGAAGGCAGGCCCTCACCGCGCCGGGTGCACGCGCTCGAGGGGGCTGCGAACCTCGTGGTGCCGGAGGGCCGTCGTCGGAGGACGGCAGCTCCTGGCGGGTCCGACCCTGGAACCGGAAGGCGGATGCAGTGGTGCAGGGCCTTCGGGATGAGAGGGCGCGCCCGACAGTATCGCGGAGGGGTAGGACCGGCGACCGCCCTCCTCTCAGGGTCGAGATCTGAGAAGCGCTGGGCGGGAGTTGGTCCCCTACGGGGGACTCGTTCCGCCGGTATTGGGATTGGCCGCCGGTGGGCACGACGGCTGCCGGACGGTGTGATTCGCCGGACGCAGCTTGAGCGTGCCGCTATGCAGCTTGGCGACAAGGTCCGTAAAGCAGGCAATCGCCCGGTCGGCAGTGGCGCGGTTCGCGAAGATCGGATCCTCGGGGGGCATGGTGTCCTCGTTCAGGATCTGTAGAAGCGGCGACACATGGACCACACGATGTCGGTACCGGATGAATCGCCGCACCTCCTCCACGGTCTGAGAGCCGAGATGCGAAGAGCGCACCGGCACTACCCGTCGAGGAGGGAGTTCCATGCATGAGCCAATGGCCGGCGGAGCGAATGATGACTGGACGGGGTATCGGGCCGGAACGGACGGCGGGTCGGCGTGGAGGCTGACCGACTGGCCGGGGACAGAACCGGGGATCCGGAGTACCGCGTCCAACGCACGACCCGCCAACACAGAGCGCGTTGCCTTGTACGGTGCCATCGAGGTCGGCACCTAGAAACATAGCTCGGGAACCCTCCATTGCCTGTTTGCCAAGTAGCCAGCCAGTCGCCCGAGGCTAGGTTCCCCTCTTGCCATTTGGCGGACCCGCCTATGCGGGATATGGCCCGACTCGGCAGCCGCAAGGACCAGAGACCGGAGCATGATCGGGTCATCTTCGTGCTCGCCCATCTCCTCAATCATCATGGCGTGGTTTGACGTTCCGTGCCTGGCAACTGCTCGCAGGTAAACGCCTCGAGTCGGCTTGAAGATGTTGCCGTCCTTGGCCCGGCTCAAAGCGAAGGCCAGGTGACGATGTGACAGCTCCTCGGCATGCCAGTAGAGGGTCGCCAGACGGTACTCCTGCCAAGCGAACTGGTTATCGGGGCCCTTCAGGAAGTCTTGGACACGGCGCAGAACGTCAGGCGGGTCGGTGGCGGCCCGTAGATACTGGCTGGCATGGTCTGCAACGTGTGGCAGCCTGCCAAGACGCTGCAGGATTTCCCGAGCGAACCGGTCGGGCTTCTCGTGCGGAAGGCGGCGAGCGTAAATGCCGAACACGCGCCTCTCTACCTCGTCGCTATCGATCACCTCGTCCCATGGGGGGATAGGAGGGCAAGCCGAGATCTGGATTGGGTCTTCCGCGATTGCCTCCCCTGACGCGCCGAGGCGAAACCCAGGGGTACTGAATTCAGATGGGTCAGAGGGCGCGAGTGATGTCTTGGCCGCGTTGATGCCGAGATTGAGGCGACGGAGCGCATCTTGGATTCTCACCAGAGCTCGTATGCCCTCTGATCTGGACGAACAGAAGACGGTGATGTCGTCCATCCATCTAACCGCCTCGTAGCTGCTGAGCACGGCGTCTACCGGTCGCAGGTAGGCGTTCGCGAGGAGCGACGATGCGAGCATAGGCTGAGGTAGTCCGACTCGGGCGGGAGCCCATGACTCAAGGAACTTGAAGAGCGCGCCCTGGATCTCGGGGCTAGGAATCGTCAGCGAGTCACGCAGGACGGAGAGGGGGACGTGGTGGAAGAAGTTGGCGATGTCAGTCTTCAGGACGAACCAGGGGCCGCTCTGGTGGTAGATCTGAAGCAGCTCGTTGTACCGGTCCCACTCGAGACTGTTGCCTGCTAGGTCAGCTGGCAGCTCCGCGCCGTCGTTGAACCTCCAGCCACAAACCCACTCAGGGACATCCCGGAGGGTCTCCACGGCGAATGTCTCGACCAGAGCCTGTACGACCGCGCGTTCCGCCAGGCCTATGTGAAGGGTTGGCCTCACCGTGAGGCTTGTCTTCGGAACCGGAACATGCGTCGGGCGATGCGGTTCATAGGAATGCTCAAGGAGCGCGCCGAGCCTCTCCGGGGCCTCCCTCAACCACCTGATGGTGTCCGCGTGCCCTATGAGGTCTAAGACCCAGTCTCGGCGCGCGTATTCGACCACTCGGTCGATGGCGCCAGAGAAATCCAGGTTCCCCCACCCGGGGCCAGGCATCAGTTGACCCTCCCTGCTCCGGAGCCTCGTACCCGGGAGCGGTGCGTGATCTGTAACACAGCACCCGCAAACTGCATTCCGGGGAATCGTAGGGCCATGTGAGGGGCATGTCACGCAATTCCGGGGCGATGGCATGCTATCCGCATCCGGTAGGAAGCGTTAGCACTACCTGCAATGTCGCCAGTAGTCGCTAGACTGCGAGTAGCTCGCTGGCTATTGCCACCGGGAGGGGTGCGTATACCCGACTTAGAGGTCGGACCCTCGGCCCGACTGGTGGATGAGAAGACTGGCGACTGGCGGAATGGGGTGTCGCCAGAGGGGCGGTCAATCGGCAATAGGCAAAGGGGGCTCTGCCAAGACTGTACCGGCTGACGGGCAAGGCCGCAGCGGATCAGTGGGAGCGCATGGCGTCCAGCCGCGTCTTCCACCGGTTGATGGCAGCGGACAGTCCCATGAAGGTATCGAGAGAAGCGGCGATCCTGGCCTCCACAGGCGCGAGATCCTTCGATGCTTTGCGAAGGATGGCCGCGCTGTCCCTCAGCTCCCGCAACCCATCCAATGATGGTTGTGCAACGGCAGCCAGGTACTCGATCGAGGAAATGAAGTCTCCCGACTCTTCCATAAGCGCGGGGTTCTGTTCCATGAGTTCAATCAAGCTCGACATTCCAGCGTCAACAGAAGACATGTGACCTGAGTATTCGCCCGCCGCAGCCTCCATGCGTGATACCGGTCCCTCTAGGGCGCGCGCGAGTTTTCGGGCGACGGTCAGCCGATGGGCGAAACTCGACACCTCTGGCCGAGAACTCTCCATCTCTCTGCCGGCCTGCTCAATCTCGACACGCATGTCCTCGATCCCCTGTGCGAACTCGTTCATGGAGGCAGCGAACGGCTGCAGGGATGCTTCCATCTCGGCAAGGAGGTCAAGGAACCCCGGCTCGGAAGTTGCATCAGCACGGAGGGGTTCTGATGCCTCACGTCCTTGGATCTGCGGCAGGGTGCCCTCCTGCCAGACCCTCATGGCCGTGGGGGGATCCCAGCACCCCGCGAGAGCCGCCTCAACGGCCCTCTTCAGCTCGTCGCGGGCCTCGACGAGACCGTACTCCGTCCTCTTGAACTTGATCGTGCGGATCGCACTCACGTCAAACGGCAGGCGGCCACCCTCGCCGATCTGAATCGTGATCTTCCCAGTTGAGTGTCGGAGGCCGAGTTCATACATGACGTTCGGATTGGCACCGGAAAGATCGGCTATTACCACGTCGGCCCAGCGAAGCTGCCTGCAAATCTGTTCCGGAATCTCGCCCGGAGCCGAGATCGTGTCAGCCCTGAGGGACGTGACGTCGAACGCGGCGCAGACGGGCTGGATGACTTCCTCGAAAACCTGCATCGCTTGCTCATAGCGCACCCGCTCTTCGGTGCCGGCCTGCGCGAGTTTGTCTCCGATTGGGCCGACCACGAACCAAGTTAGTGTTCTCTGGGAGTCGGGCTGAGAGTCGGGCGCGGGAGACGACGCACTGGGCAGCGACTCGCCCCCATCTTTCGCTAGGACGAGCCCCGCTTCCAGAGCGGCGAGCACCTGGGACGCGTGCTCCCGTGCCCGAGGCCACCAAACCCATGAGGGGTAGTCGGTCGAGATTATCGGGGTTCCGCCGTACACGCCTTTGTAGGCTGGCGCCAACCTGAAGTTGAGAGTTTTCGCACGCTGTATGAGCGCTTGATCTCGGTATCCCGCCGCACGCACCTGCTCAAGAATCGCCACCAGTTCGCGGGCAACCTCAACCAGATCGGATTCCTGCTCCACGAGACACCCCCCTGGCGAGAGAACCTTCCCACACGGTATGCGTGGCTACACTACGGAGAGAGTCTAGCTGCCGACGGGCTGGAAGAAGGTGAAGGTTGGGCTTGAGACCTTTGCGGGGACGCCAAGCCGCCCTTGCTATCGCTCCTTCGTCGGCTCCGGGTTCAGCCTCCGAGCCCCTTCTTGCTCGTCCACTCCCGCAGGTAGTTGGTCAGGGACTGGGTCGCAGTGAACATGGCGTTGAGCATCGGCAGAAGGAAGTCCTTCCCAAACTGCCCGATGTCGAGCGGCCACCGACCGAAGATGCGGCCATTCTCGTCGATCCGCCAGACGTTTTGGTAGTGAACGGCCGAGAAATGCACCCAGGAGGAGGTCAGGCGGTAGATGTCGTCGATCCATGGATGCTCGATCCCAGCGAGCCGCCTCATGGTCGAGTCAGTGAATGCGGCTTTCCGCCGGTCCTTCTCGGGGAGCGCCTGAGCCATCGAAGTCGGAACATGCAGATTGGTAAGACGCTGGTCGGCCAAGATGTGCTTCAGCAGCCCGTCCACGTCTGAAGTTGTCGCCGTCACGTGCGCGATCATTACGTTGTCCACCTGAAGCCGGACCAGAACGGATGCGACGGTGAAGTTCCACCGTTCGAACGCGTGGCCAAACCCGTCAACGATGTCGAGGGAGCGCCCCACCAGCGAACCCAGAATCAGGTCGACCGGGCCGATGGCACCAGCCATCGCCTTCATCAGCGAAAGCTGCGCGTCTGCCTCTTGCCTGACTCGGTCGAGAGCGTTCGCCAGATCTGGATGGCACGCCGTGACCAACTTGGTCTGAGCTCGAATCTCCTCATACCTCGTCATCCCGCCCACCGTCGATTCTCGCCCGGACGTCGGCATACAGCGCGGGGCGTATCCTGTGGCCCAGCATCCGCAGACAGCACCTCAGATCCGCTGTCCCGCACGCATCAAGAGTTCGGCCACCAGCTCGTCTATGACTCCCGAGACGCCGTCGGCCTGGAGCGCCTGGCGGATCAACTGCCTGGCGCGCACGAAGTGCACCCTAGCGGGAAGGACCACCCCTGCGGCGACCCCCTCCGCGCGGAGCGCGGTTGCGGCTAGTTGGGCGTGCAGTGCGTCCGACGGGTCGAACTTCGGTATGGGCAGTTCCAGCATCACTTTGGCGAAGTCGCGGGCTCCCCACTGACCCCGGCTCTGCAGGTGC
Organism: Actinomycetota bacterium; assembly: GCA_041658225.1. Lineage (GTDB taxonomy): Bacteria > Actinomycetota > CALGFH01 > JBBAAN01 > JBBAAN01 > JBBAAN01. The sequence continues at coordinate 4,791 of JBBAAN010000069.1, read as the reverse complement.
TGAATGCCAGCGCGAGCGGTCTCGCTGCAAAGGATGCCTTCCAGGTACCGACCTTCGGCTTCGTCGCATGAGACCCAGTAAAGCGTGAAGTCCGCGATAGCTCCCCTGTCCTTGAGGACAGCGGCCGCCGGCAGCGTTCCGGACCTTGAGTACAGCACTCTCACCGGCGCGGGGGGCATCTGGACGGTCAGCTTGCCGAAGTAGTCCAGCTGCTCCAGGAAGGTCGTGCCGCTCTGGCTGTGAGTTCCCCAGAGCTCCTCGGCCGCCCGCATCCAAGCGTGAAGGTGCCGATAGCCCTCGCCACGCGCGGCGTCTGCATCAAGCAGGTGACCCGCTTCACTATCCCAGGGGACGACACCCAGAACTGGCTCAAGAATCCGGAAGGGAGCGATCGATTCGCCAAGGTAGACTGGGCGTACGAACCCTTTCTCCACCGGCCTCCGAAGGGACGGCAGTTCGCGCCACGGAGGTTTCTCTTGTCGGGTGCGCCGACTCTCCACCAGCGGCGCGGTGGGATTTCCCCCCAGGGCCCCTGTCTCCACACGCCTAACGATGCACAGCATGCGAGGAACCAGGGTGGCCCCCTGGCGAAAGGCGCCGTGATAGGGAGACGCAGGCCCGGCGAGCACCCCGGGCGTGGGCGCTTCTGACACTTGGAGCACCGCCTGCGCCTCGTCAAGGGTCGCGTCTCGGCGGGGCAGTTGGCCCACGAACGCCTTGACTGGTCCGGATAGCGGTCTCCCCGTTCCTTTGCTCGGATTGGCGAAGATCACACACGAGGGGACCGGGAAGAGCGGCTGAACGCCGTCAAGGGCCCAGGTCTCGCCGAAGTCAACCGCTACTTTCTCAAATACGCCCCTCCGGAATCCCTCGAACTGCCGACGGCTCAGGCTCGCCTGCGGCATAACGAAGGCGATGGTACCGACCGGCTTGAGGTACAGCTCAGCGCACCGGACGAAGAAGTAGCCTGAGAGATCTTGCGTTGTGGCGACCCCCCCTCCCGCCCAGAGGTTGCGCTCGCGGCATTCCTGCCGGAAACGCGTCTGCATATCGGGGCCCATGTGTCGGAACGAAAGCCAGGGAGGGTTGCCAACCACGACATCAGCGCGTTGCGACTCCAACGACAACCACATTGGCCGGCTGAGGTTGCGGGCGACGTATCCCCAGATGTGGTTGCGGCCTGCCTGGCGCAGATCACGAAGGTCCTCGTAGGTCCTGAGGAGCCGATCTCGGTCTGCTTCGTTTCCCACGCTCTTGCGCTTCAACCACACGCGGAGCGCCTCGGCGGGCGCCCCGTCCTCGCTGAGATGCAACATCATCTCGAGAACCGCATCCAACATGCCAGGTGTCTGCGCGACTTCAGCGGGGAAATACAGGGTGGGGCCGTCAGGCACATCGATTCGGACCGCCTGAGCGTCCATCATCTGTTCGGTATTCCACTGCAGTGAATCCCCCAGGTACACGGGAACGCTAAAGGCGGCTCGCTCGGGATCTCGCAGGTGCAAGCCAAGGGCCAGCAGGTAGGTGACCCGAGCGATAAGGACCGCGACAGGGTGGATATCAACGCCGATCACCTTCTCGACGCAACGACTCAGCGCTTCCCGGCTGCTGGCCCCCGAAGCGTCGGCAGCCGCAAGTAGGTGGCGTATGGCATGGAACAGGAACGTGCCTGACCCGCAAGCGGGATCGACCACGCGCTGGTTCAATGGATCGTCAACGGCACGCTCACACACCATCGAGGCGAGCCAATCAGGCGTGTAGTACTCGCCAAGATCGTGCCGCTGCCCGGGGTCGATCAGCGATTCGTAGAGACCCTTGAGCACGTCGTGTTGGGCGTCTTGGAGCTCAAAGCGAGCGACTTGTTTGACGATGCGGCGAACCAGATCCGGTCCGCCTGACGCCTCCAGCACCCAGTCGAAGAAGTCCGACTCGACAGCGCCACCTATGCCCGAGTCATGGAAAGGCTTGCCCGCCAGAAGTTCAGCAGGCTCTGGAGGCTCAACCCCCAGCGCGTACGTGGCCATGGTTTTCGCCACGACAGTGAGGTAGGTATGTTGGAAGAAGAGGTCGTCTTCGTCCACGCTCGACCCATAGACGATGCGCAGCACCTGCGCCCACAACTGGCGCTTGAGCATGACGCTGGAGCGCCCGCCAACCTCCGCCCAGAAATCAGCCAGGTCAGACCGGGCAACCTCGTAGGCCGCGCTATCTCGGCCCAGCTCCAGACGAATCCGATCGGGATCAGGAGGTAGCTTGGGGCTCAATTGAACGGTAGCGTCAAGCCAGGCGAGAAGATCGCGGGGCCTTTCGTTAGAGGGGACGAACCGCGCCACTTGCTGGAGCCTGCCGCCCCGGAGTGCATAGGCTCGGAACTCGGTCCCGTCTGTAGCGATACCGACAAAGCGCTTCCCCGTATGCCGCTCCCGGTCTCCCAGGTAGCGAAGAAGCTCCTCCTCGGCATCGTTCGCTTCCACCCGGAGGTCCCGCTTGAACTCCAAAATCGTCCATCCGAGGATCGCGTCAGCGCGTCCACGAACCTCCGGGACAGTCAGTTCGAAGAGGAGCCCCTCGCTGGGGGCGCGAAGACCATGAACCAGTAACTCGTACACAAGAGCCCGGACCTTCTCGTGCCCAGGGCGAGTAGCAAGTTCCCGCACGATATCGCGCAGCCGTTGCTCAGGAAGCCCCGCTTCGATTGCCAAGTGGCCGCTCCGCCTCTGTGCGCCGACTGCTCCTGGCCGGGCATGCTGCCTCATGGTATCCGACCCTCCGCAGCACGTCCCAGTGTTTGGCGTCCGGCACCAGCAAGCCGCACCGGGACACGCATAGGGGCTGCGAGTGCCGCCGGTCGGCGCTCGCTCCTGACGAACCCGACTGCCCCGCCATGGGCCTGTAGAGAACCTGTAGGGAGCCTGTCACGAGCCTCTCACCGAAAAGCGGACCCGGTCACGTCAAGGTTCGCCGCTCGGGGTGGCCTTTGAGGTCTGCCACGGCCGCGACGCCCCACATGTAGGGAACCTGTAGAACAAATTTGGCTACCTGTAGGGAGCCTGTAGAGAACCTGAAGCCGAAAGTCGGGCACCTGTAGGCGAAAGATCGTCAAGGTTCGGGCCTCGCACTGGCTTCTTGTATGTCGAAGCACTCGACACTCGAACCGGTCCGGCCGTATCTGGCCGCCGGGAGGAGTGGCGACAAGGCCGAAGGCGTCGCGCCAGACCCAGGGCAGGCCTTATGCCCTATCTCGGCCGGCCGGTGGCAAAGGTCAGGCAAGGGCCCAAACGGCCAGAAGCTAGATGCGCCAACTAGATCCCGCACACGGGCACCTCACAGGAGGCGAGCTCGCAGATGACGGAGAGGTAGATGGCGCAAGAGAGCTTCAAGGCGAGAAGTGGCCAGAGCCTGGACTGAAAAGCCATGGGGCAAGCCCGAGGAGAGGAGATGGCAAGTCGTGGGAGACGCGAGACGCATCCGGTCGGATAGGCCGATTCGCCAAGGGCGGATCGAGGAGCCCAGGAAGCGGCGAAGTGAGAAGGAGGTGGAGGGCGAGCCCGTAAGCCCCGAGCACGGCCAGATGGCCGTGTAACGCCAAGCGGCGCAAACCGCAAGGCGCACCGAGGCCAGCGGCGCCAAGACGGCGCGAGAGCGGCGGAGGTGATCAAAGGCCCGAGCGCGAATAGGCGCTGGCCGGCACCGCGATAAGGGGAAACCCCAGACGCGGAAAGGGGGGGCGTATGCCCAAGCTATGCCCGGAAACGGTCTTTGGATCCAAGCCATGGACTATCTCGACGAGCGCGACTTCGAGATTCTCGTCGCGCTCGTCGAGTACAAGGTGCTCTCGACTTACCAGATAGCGGTTCTCTTCTTCTCATCCCTTCGTAGAGCTCAGTACTCAATCCAGCAACTGAAGGATCTGGATCTTCTCAGGACCTTCACCTGGAAGGCAGCCGGATACAACGCAAGAAGCTCAGATCGCCACTACCTCTCAGAGCGTGGAGCAGCGGTAGCCGCCAAGTACCTCAATCGCCCACGCAAAGACCTTCCCGCTTTGCCCCGCACCGACGGGGAAGCCAAAGCCGGGATGCCCCACCGCTCGGGGGTCAACGCCTTCTTCTGCTCCCTGGTGGACGTCTGCTTCAAAGCCCAGGGCTACGGCCTTGCGACCTGGCAGCCGGAGCGCAGGGAGCAAGGCCAGCGCCGTGCCATCCAAGCCGATGCCTTCGGGCGGCTCGTACATCCCGGCGGAACGATCGAGTTCTACTTCGAATACGACCGCAATACCGAGAACCACCAAGCCCTGGTCTCCAAGTTCATCGGCTACCTGGAGTACGGGGAGTTCGAGGCCAGCCTCAGGAGGCTCCATCCGAACGTGCTCTTCCTGGTCCCGAGCGAGGGTAGGGAGCGAAACCTTGAGCGGGCACTGGTGGACGCACTGGCTTCCGGGAACGCCCCTGCACCCTCCGCTCCTCCCCCCTACTACTCCACGAACTTGGACCTCATCCGCTCCGCCGGGCACTTGGGTCCCACATGGCGGGAGATCCTCGGCGGCAAGGATCGCCTGCGCTTTGACGAGCTCGCCGTCTCCGAGCGCCATTACTTCACCCTCGCCGAGTGCCTCGGCCACCGCTGGCGACTCAAGGAGCGGGACGCTTGAGCCAGGAACCCCTGCTGGATCCCCAAGAAGTGTCAGGTGCGCGCGCTACCCTTGCATCAGGGGCACGGTGTGGCGGTGCGGCGCGGCCAGTCCCCGCGTGGTCCGCAGAGCCCGGCTACGACCGGGCCGCATCGGTCTTG
>JBBAAN010000068.1:0-11376 GCA_041658225.1 Actinomycetota bacterium | reverse complement strand
GACGCCAACGCCATGATCCCTTGATGCACGGGCGTCGCGGCTCTGGCGTCGAAGTAGGAGCGAGGGTGATGTTCGACCGGGATTGCCCGGGCGCGCGCGGCGTCCAGGATCTCGCTCACGACCGACGAGCGCGAAAGCCCGTCCGCCACAAGGATCTTGTGGATCTCTCGCCCGGATCTCAGAGCTTCCAGAACGGGGCGCCGGCCTTCCACTAAAACGGAGTCCCCGGCCGTCTGGCCGCCATCGCCACGGCCGCGGCTGTGGCTGCCGCCGCGCCGCGGCGGGCGGTTCAGCGCTCCAGGTGCCAACGGGATCCCCCGGAGCGGTCCTCGACGCGGATGCCGACCTTCGCCAATCGATCACGGATCATGTCGGAGGTGGCAAAGTCCTTCGCCGCGCGGGCCCGATCACGAAGCTCGAGCACCAATTCCGCCAGGGGCCCCAGCAGTGAATCGTTGGTCGAGCCTCCACCCGCTTGATCGAGATCCAACCCCAATACCCCGAGGAGCTCTCGCAGCGTCTCCATCGCCCCCGCGACCTTCGGGCCCGCCTCGGTCTCGCCGGCCTCGAAAGCCGCGAGCGCAACGTTGCCCTCGCCCACCAGGTCGAAGAGAGCGGCCACAGCTGCCGGCGTGTTGAGGTCGTCATTCATGGCCTCGACGAAACGCTCGCGCGCCCCGGTGGCAGGCACTGCCTCAATCTCACTACCTGCCAAGGCTTCCGCGGCATTGCGCGCGAAGCCGGCGAGCCTGCCGAAGGCGGCGCGAGATTCCTCGATGGCCTCAGCGGAGAAGTCGATCGGCGAGCGGTACTGGGCGGAAGTGAGGAAGAAACGCACCACCGGCGCGGGGTAGCTGGCAAGCAGCTCGCGGATGACGGTGAAGTTGGAAAGCGACTTGGACATCTTCTCCCCGGTCACTCGCACCATGCCGTTGTGCAGCCAGTAGCGGGCGAAGGGCGTGCCGGAAGCGGCCTCGGCCTGGGCAATCTCGTTCTCGTGGTGAGGGAAGATCAGGTCCTGTCCACCGCCGTGAATATCGAAGCCCTCGCCGAGGTACTTGCGCGCCATGGCCGAGCACTCGATGTGCCAGCCCGGCCGGCCCGGCCCCCAGGGCGAATCCCAGGCGGGCTCGCCGGGCTTGGCGCCCTTCCACAGCACGAAGTCCATGGGGTCGCGCTTGTGGGGATCCACTTCCACCCGTTCGCCGGCGCGCATCTCATCCAGGCTGCGCTTGGAGAGCTTGCCGTAGCCCTTGAAGCTTGCGACCGAGAAGAAGACGTTTCCGCCGGCGGCGTAGGCGTATCCCGCGTCCACCAGGGCCCCCACCAGTGCCAGCATCTCGGGCACGTGTGCGGTGGCCCGGGGGACTATCGAAGGCCGCTGCACGCCCAACGCCGCCATCGCCTCGTCGTAGGCCCAGGAGTAGCGCTCGGCGATCTCCGCCACACTCACGCCCTCGGCGGCAGCCTTGGCAATGATCTTGTCGTCGATGTCGGTGATGTTCTGCACGAGGGTCACGGTGAATCCGCGCCAGGCGAGAAAACGGCGAAGCACGTCGAAGACCACCGCCACGCGGGCGTGGCCGACGTGAGCGTCGTCGTAGACGGTCGGCCCGCACACATAGATGCTCGCTCGCCCTTCCTCTCGAGGCACGAAAGCATCTTTGGATCCGGTGAGGGTGTTGGTGAAGCGCAGGGCCACGTCTTGCCTCCGCCTGGTTCTCTTGGTTCTCTCCGCCTGCCGTCCGCGCGGCTCTCGATCGATTCTACCGGCCCGGTTGTGGAACAGGGTCACCGAAGCCTGAGGGAGTCGTCCTGACCGTCCAGCCGGGCAGCCGCGCCTACCGCTTCTGGGGGGATGGACCTCGCCGGCGCCAGACTAGCTGGGCCCGTTTCCCGGCCGGAACCAGCAGGGCCACCGCCATGGCCGCGATGCCCTCACCCCGGCCCACGAAACCCAGCCTGTCGGTGGTGGTTCCCTTGACGCTGACGGCCTCGACCGCAACAGCAAGCCCGCCGGCGATGGCCGCAGTCATGGCCGCACGGTGAGGTGAGAGCCGCGGTCGCTCGCAAACCACGGTGAGATCGGCGTTGGCGACTTCCCATCCGGCCGCTCTCGCCAGACGAGCGGTCTCCTGGAGCATGCGCACGCCGGAGACCCCTTTCCACTGGGGATCCCCGGGAGGGAAGTGCTCACCGATGTCGCCGAGTCCCGCCGCCCCCAACACCGCATCGCAAATGGCGTGCGCGGCAACGTCGCCGTCGGAATGACCGGCCAGACCCGTTTCGTCCTCGAGCAGTATGCCGCCGAGCCAGCATTCGCGTCCCTGCTCGAATGGATGCACATCGAGGCCGCAGCCAACTCTTGGCGCCGTCACGCCGCGTCTCCGGACCGAGCATCCGCGGCGAGGCTCACAGGTACACACCCCTCGGGCGGCTGCGCTGACGCCGTCTCATCAGTATGGCCTCCGCCAAATCCAGATCGGCGGGCCGGGTGATCTTCAAGTTCTCCTCTTCTCCCGGCACGACTCTCACCGCATAGCCGGCGCGTTCGACCAGCGCAGCGTCGTCCGTACCCTCGAAGCCATCCTCATACGCGCGCCGGTGGGCGCGCTCCAGGGCGGAACGGCGAAACGCCTGAGGCGTCTGCGCCAGCCACAGTTGCTCGCGTGGAATGGTCTCCACCACCTGCCATTCGGCGGTCACGCGCTTCACGGTGTCGGTCGCGGGAAGGGCGGCCAGTGCCCCCGCCGTTTCCCTGTCCAGCACGTCGAGCACCCGCTGCACCAACGCCGGAGTCAGCAAAGGACGCGCCGCATCGTGCACCACCACCAGGTCCGGTCCGATCGGAGCGGCATCGAGTGCGGCCGCCACCGAGCGCTGGCGGGTCTTGCCGCCGCGCACCACCAACACCGGTCGTGCCAGCTTCGCGCCGGCCACCAGTTCCTCCACTCGGCCCACAAGAGTGGCCGCGACCGCGACGACCGTCACTTCAACCGCCGGGCAGCGATCCAGAGCCTTGAGCACGTGCAGGAGCACCGGCGTGCCGGCCAGCGGCTGCAAGACTTTTGGAATGTCCGACTTCAGCCTTCGTCCGGCGCCTGCCGCCGGCACCAACGCAATCGCGGATCTCATGGGCTTTCCGTTGAGGTGGGACCCGATCCCTGCCGCAACTTCCCCGTCTGGCCCGCCTCCTCGGAGGAAGTCAGGCGACAGAAGATCATGCGACCGGCGGACGTCTGCAAAACGCTGGTCACGGAAGCATCCACGGACTTGCCCAACGAGCCGCGCCCCCCCTCGACAACGACCATCGTCCCGTCCTCGAGGTAGCCGACACCCTGCCCGGCCTCACGGCCTTCCTTCTGCAATTGCACCCGGATCATCTCTCCCGGAAGCACCACCGGACGCAGAGCCGCGGCCAGCTCGTTCAGGTTGAGCACCGACACGCCCTGCAGCTCGGCCACCCTTGAGAGGTTGAAATCGTTGGTGACCAAGGTGGCCGATCCCTCGCGCGCCAGGCGGACCAGCTTGGCGTCCACGTCGAAGACCTCCGGGAACTCCTCCTCGCTCATGCGAACGTCCACGTGGGGATCCCGCTGCAGCGCCGCGAGAACTTCCAGGCCGCGCCTGCCGCGAGCCCGGCGCAACTCATCACCGGAGTCGGCGATGGAGTGAAGCTCCGCGAGCACGAACTGCGGGAGAATGAGGTGACCCTCGACAAACCCCGCTTTCACAACATCGAGAAGGCGCCCATCGATGATGACCGAGGTGTCAAGAACCTTGGGCCTTCCCGACGTCGCCCCGCCCCCCGGAGCGAGCCTTCCGGACATCCCGAAGAGCGCCAGAACGTCCACCTGTTTAGCCTGTCCGAGTCGCAGGCCAAGGTAGCCGAAGGTGACAACGACGAAACCGAAGCCCGGGTAGCTGACGTAGGACTCTCTTAGGAGGAACAGAGGCCAGGCCAGCACCGCCCCGACGATGACACCGCAGACCAGCCCCAACCCGCTGGCCAGAAGGTCGGCGGCCGAGAGTTCCGAGAGCTCCTCTTCAAGGGCAAGGACGGTCGAGGTGGTGGTCCGGCCCAGGATGCCGCCCAGCACATAGCCGGTGGCCGAACCCAAGATGAGGCCGACTACCACTGCGGAGAAGGGGCCGATGACCATCCGGTCATCCCCCAACCCGCGAACCACCTCGTATGCCCCGGCGGTGAAGACAACGATAGTGAACAGCCGAACCACCTCAACAACCGACCGGCTCGGCCGTCGGTTCGTCACGGCTGTTCTCCTCGGTGTGGCCTGGGCTACGCCTCGAGCACGTCGTCGATCATGCGCATCGCCTTGTCGTCCCCACAGCCGGCGGTGATGCACAACTCCGAAACAAGGATCTGCCGGGCACGGGAAAGCATGCGTTTCTCTCCGGCCGACAGCCCCCGATCGTGTTCACGCGAAGTCAGGTCGCGAACCACCTCGGCGACAGAGAAGATGTCACCCGAAGCGAGCTTCTCGATGTTCGCCTTGAAGCGCCGGCTCCAGTTGGCGGTGGGCTCCTCGCAGGCGTGGTCGCTCAGCACGCCAAGCACGTCGTCGATCTGCTCCGCCGGCGTGACCGGCCTCAGACCCACCTCACGCGTCGAGTCCGCAGGCACCATGAGCGTCAGGTCCCCGTAGGTGACCCGCAGGACCATGTACTTGCGGACCTCGCCGGAGACCTCACGCTCCTGAAAGCGCTCAACGACTGCGGCCCCATGTTGGGGGTATATGACCGTGTCGCCAATGCGAAACATACCTTCCCCCCCTCAAGAAACAAGCTGGAGCCATGCGACTGTAGCATGCCCCGCTCGTGAGCGACAACTGCAAAACCGCAGGTCAGGGCCCGTGCGGGCCCATCAGGGCAATGCGCGCAGCCGTTCGCACGGAAGCCATACCCCTATGGGGTAAATCAGAACTAGACGTATCTCTCGAGAATCGAGGCTTCCGCGAGACGCGACAGACCCTCCTTGATGGCCTTGGCACGAGTCTCCCCAACGCCCTCCACCTCGTCGAGTTCCTCGAGACTGGCGCCCATCAGTCGCTCCAGGCTTTGGAAGTGGCCGACCAACTTCTCGATGACGGAACCGGGGAGCCTCGGGATCTTCGACAACAGCCGGAAGCCCCGCGAGCTGACAGTGATCTCCAACGCCTCGGGGGTGGGCTGGTGATTCAGGGCCCTCGCCAGTGCCGGCAGGTCGAGCAACTCCTCCGTGCTGATCGCGTCCAACTCCGCGAGGACCTTGGACACCGTCACCCCTCGGCGAGCCACCAAGTAGTCCTTGGCCACCAGCATCCGGTCGTCCTCGACGTGGGCCAGCAGCTCGTCGAGCAGCAGGCGCAGAAGGCGGCCATCCGCACCAAGCTCGGTGATGTAGAGGTCGATCTCGTCGGCGATGCGGCGCACCATCTCGATGCGCTGGATCACAGCGACCACGTCCCTCAGGGTGACCAGGTCCTCGACCTCCAGCGCCGAGAGCGCGCCAAAGACCTCGTCCAGGCGCAGCTTGTAGCGCTCCAGAGTCTGCAGAGCCTGGTTGCCCCGAGCCAGAATCGAAGAGATCTCCTCCAGCACGTACTTCAGGCCCCCCACATACAGGGTGACGATGCGCATCGACTGGGACACCGAGACAACCGGCGCTCCCGTCTGCTTGGCCACGCGCTCGGCGGTTCGGTGGCGCGTGCCCGACTCCTGCGTGGGGATGGCCGCGTCGGGAACCAGGTGCACGTTGGCGAAGAGAATGCGCCCCGCATCAGCGCTGAGCACCATCGCACCGTCCATCTTGGCCAGCTCGGAAAGCCGCTGCGCGGTGAATTCGACGTCGATGGGAAACCCGCCCGAAAGCACACCCTTCACCTCGGGACTGTCTCCAAGCACGATGAGTGCCCCCGTACTGGCGCGAAGGATTCGCTCCAGCCCTTCGCGCAGCGCCTTTCCGGGGGCGACCTGCTGGAGCACCGCCAGCAGCCGCTCGTCACGTTTGCGGTCCGTTGCCCACCTCCACGACGCCGTGAGCGTTCCCAGGTCCCGCCGGCTCCCTGTTCGAGGATCCTCCGCGAGAACCGAAGCAGCGATTGCCAACAGAATACGCCGAGTCGGAAGACGCGCAGCCCTCTCCGACCGAACAACGCGATTCCTCCCTCAATCCTTCGGCAGACAGCCGGCTACGAGGACTCGTCCTCCACCGCTTTCCCGCACGCCATAACCTGGGGTGCGCGGCGCCAAGCTCCTCAGGCCCGCAACATCCGAAGGGCTTCCTCCAGCGTGCCCACAGGAATCGTCTCGATCGCGGCCTTCCGGGGCAGGCCCACCGCGGAAACCAGGGCCCGCCTGCATCCCAGACGGGAAGCTTCCGCCAGCCGCACAGACAGGTGAGGCACCGGGCGCACCTCACCGCCCAAGCCCACCTCGCCTATGACGCACGTTCGATCGGGTACCGGCACCTCCTCGAGAGAGGAAGCGACGGCCATCGCCAAGGCAAGATCGGCTGCGGGCTCGCAGATGTCCACCCCGCCAACACTGGAAGCGAAAACGTCCGCTCGACCCAATGGCAGCCGGCAGCGCCGCTCCAGCACAGCCACCAACAGGGCGAGTCGCCCCGAGTCCAGCCCGGTTGCCTGACGGCGAGGGACACCGAGCGACGAAGACACCGCAAGCGCTTGGACCTCAGCCAGGAAAGCCCGCCGGCCCTCCAACGCGACCGTCAGAGCGACCCCGGACACAGTTGCCGACCGCTCCGCCAGGAACAACCGTGAGGGGTCCTCTACGACCGCAAGCCCCGCCTCGCCCATCTCGAAGCAACCCACCTCATGAGCCGCGCCGAATCGGTTCTTGTTGGCTCGCAGCAAGCGCAGTAGATGATGGCGGTCGCCCTCGAAAGAAAGCACCACATCCACCAGGTGCTCGAGCAACCGGGGCCCGGCGATCGCGCCGTCCTTGGTGACGTGGCCCACCAAGAACGTGGCGATGCGCCGTTCTTTGGCCGCTCGCACCAGGCGCGCAGCACACTCGCGAACCTGCGAGACCGAACCCGCGGCCGACTCCAGAGCCCCATCCGCAATCGTCTGGATCGAGTCGATCACCAGCACATCGGGTTGAGCTTGCCCGACCAGAGCCAGGATCCGGTCGAGATCGGACTCGGCGGCCACCAGTAGTCCCTCGGGCACAGGACCTAACCGCTCGGCCCGCAGCCTCACCTGCTCACAGGATTCCTCTGCCGAGACCATGAGCGTGCGCCGGGTGGCCGCCATGCGGGCGCACGCCTGGAGCAGCAAGGTCGACTTGCCGATGCCCGGCTCGCCGGCCAGCAAGACGGTGGATCCATCAACCAGACCACCGCCCAGCACACGGTCGAACTCCCCGATACCAGTGGCGTGGCGTGCGGCCGATGATGCGGAAAGACTCGCCAACGGCACCGCCGTCGTGCCCGAGAACCCGACGGGCGAGACGGATCGCTCGCAGACCTCCTCGGCGAAGGAGTTCCACGCGCCGCAATCCGGACAGCGGCCGAGCCAGCGGGGGGCGGCATACCCGCATTCCGTGCAGCGCAACTGCGTGCGCGGCCTCGCCGCCGTCCGCTGGGCCATGTCACACCCCCTCCGTGGGTCACTTGCTTCCGCAAGCACCACCCTATCGAGGGGGTGTGACATCCTCGCCGCGACCGCCAACAGATCGCGCAGACCCCCTGCGGGCCCTGGGGCTCCTTGCGATGAACCCGACCACATGCCTCGCCACCTCCTCACCCCTGTCCTCCTGGAGGAAGTGGCCGGCGTGTTCGATGGTGGCGTGCGGCTGGCCTTGGGTGCCCGGAATGAGCTTCTGGAGATGGCGGTCGGCACCAGCAGTTATGGGGTCGGAGTCGCCGAACAGCGTGACGAAGGGCTTGGTCCAACGAGCGAGGACTTCCCAGGCCTTGCGGTTGGCCGCCGCGGCCGGATCATCCGGCGTGGCGGGAACCAGAGCGGGGAACTGCCGGGCGCCCTCCTTGTAGGTCTCGTCCGGGAACGGCGCGTCGTAGGCGGCCTTGATCTCGTCCGGCAGGTCGCTCGCGCAGCCCGAGTTAACGATCCATCCGGCGTCGAAGGCGAGCACTCTCTGCGAGTAGTCGCGCCAGGCGATGAATGCCTCGCCGGGATGACGATCGCCCGTGGGCAGGAACGTGTTGGCGGCGACGATGCGCGCGAAGCGCTCGGGATTCTCGGCAGCCAGCCGCAGTCCGATCAGGCCTCCCCAGTCCTGGCCGAACAAGGTAGTGCCTTGCAGGTCCAGCACCTCGACGAACTCGCGCATCCAGTCCACGTGGCGCTGGTAGGTGTAGTCGCCCCGGTCGGCCGGCTTGTCCGAGCGGCCGAACCCCACGAGGTCCGGGGCGATGGCCCGCAAGCCGGCACCCGTCAGGACGGGGATCATCTTGCGATACACGTAAGACCAGGAGGGCTCGCCGTGCAGCAGCAAGATCGTCTCGCCGCCCGCAGGCCCCTCGTCCAGGTAGTGCACGCGCAGCCTGCCGCCCTCGCCGTCGGAAACCTCCGCGTAGTGCGGCTCGAAGTCGAAGCCGGGCAGGTCGGCAAAACGTTCGTCGGGGGTACGCAGCGTCTTCATGTGAGCTCCTTTCGCCCGAGGGTTTGTCGGCGTCCTGCTGAACAATCTCAAGACACCACGGGAGAATCCAGAGAAAGACGGATTCTCCAAGAAGACCCGGAAAACGCCCGCTCGCCTCATCTTGCTCGCTGAGCGGAGACTGACGGACTGGAGAGGGCGGTCCGCCCAGGCCCCTGGAGGTATATCTCGTAATTGATATCTCGCATCAGATATGGGACCATCCGCTTGACAAGGAGGCTCCGCCAGCCATGACAAAGGACTTCCTCGAAGAGGTCGTCACGGATCGGGCAAAGGCGAACCCGGAGTTCCCGCGGATGGTGGAAAGCGCCTTGCGCACCCGGCGTCTTCTGAGATCCCTTGCCGATAGGCGACAGAAGCTCGGTTTGAGCCAGACCATCGTTGCCGCGCGCATGGGCACGTCGCAGTCCGCCCTCGCGCGACTCGAGTCCGGGGAAGTGGACCCTCGGATTTCGACGGTCGAGAGATACGCCTTGGCGCTGGGTGAGGAACTCGACCATCGTAGCGCCGCAGGGTAGGCCCGAACCCTGCCCCGGTGCGGTCAGCCTTCCTGGCTGGAGCCGGAAAACTGCCGCTTGCCCAACGAGGGCTGATTACCCTTCTTGGCTTGATCCCGCCAGTTCCACGGGAGGCACGTCCGGCGGACGGTCGGTGGTGCGGAAGACGATCTCGCCGTCCTCGACATCAACGATGACGAGCGTTCCCGCGCCGAACTCCTTCCAGAGGATCTTCTCCGAAAGCGGATCCTCCAGCAGCCGCTGGATGGTACGCCGCAACGGCCGCGCGCCCAGAGCCGGGTCGTATCCCCTGTTGGCAAGCAACGTCTTGGCGGCATCGGTCAGCTCGATGCCGATGTCCTTGCTCTTCAACTGCTCGACGACCCGTTTCATCATCAGGTCGACGATCTCCTTGACCTCGAGCGGCGTGAGCTGGTGGAAGACGATGACCTCGTCGATGCGGTTCAGGAACTCGGGCCGGAAGCTCTTCTTCAGCTCATCCAGGACCTTCTCTTTCATCCGGTCGTAGTCGATGCCCGGTTCGGTCCTGGTGGTGAAGCCCAGCCCCACACCCTTGGAGATGTCCCGGGTGCCGAGGTTGGAGGTCATGATCAGCACGATGTTCTTGAAGTCCACCGCGCGCCCCTGCGCGTCGGTCAGCCGCCCGTCCTCCAGGATCTGCAGCAGTGTGTTGAACACGTCCGGGTGGGCCTTCTCGATCTCATCGAAGAGCACCACGCTGAAGGGCTTGCGCCGCACGGCTTCCGTGAGCTGGCCGCCCTCCTCGTAGCCGACGTAGCCCGGCGGCGAGCCGATAAGCCGCGAGACCGTGTGCTTCTCCATGTACTCGGACATGTCGAGCTGGATCAGCGCGTCCTCGTCGCCGAAGAGGAACTCGGCCAGCGTCTTGGACAGCTCGGTCTTGCCCACGCCCGAGGGGCCGAGGAATATGAACGACCCGCTGGGGCGCTTGGGATCCTTGAGTCCCGCCCGCGTGCGCCGGACGGCCTGAGAGACCGAGCGGATGGCCGGGTCCTGTCCGATGACGCGCTTATGCAGCTCGTCCTCCATGCGCAGCAGCTTCGCCGTCTCCTCCTCGGTCAGCTTGAAGACCGGGATGCCGGTCCAGGAGGAGAGCACTTCGGCGATCTCCTCCTCATCCACCTCGGAGACGACGTCCATGTCCCCGGCTTTCCACTCTTTCTCGCGCTGAGCCCGCTCGGCCATGATCGTCTTCTCGCGATCGCGCAAATTGGCCGCCCCTTCGAAATCCTGAGCATCGATCGCGGATTCCTTCTCCTTGCGCACCTCGGCGATGCGAGCGTCGATGTCGCGCAGATCGGGAGGGGCGGTCATGCGCCGGATGCGAAGCCGCGAGCCCGCCTCGTCGATCAGGTCGATGGCCTTGTCCGGCAGGAAGCGGTCGGAGATGTAGCGATCGGCCAGGTTGGCCGCGGCCACGACGGCATCGTCGGTGATGGTGACCCGGTGGTGTGCCTCGTAGCGGTCGCGCAGGCCCTTGAGGATCTCGATGGTCTGCGGGACCGTCGGCTCGGATACCTTAATCGGCTGGAAGCGCCGCTCCAGGGCGGCGTCCTTCTCCAGGTGCTTGCGGTACTCGTCGAGCGTGGTGGCCCCGATGGTCTGCAGCTCACCGCGCGCCAGCATGGGCTTCAAGATGCTGGCCGCGTCGATGGCGCCCTCGGCCGCGCCCGCGCCCACCAGAGTGTGCAGCTCGTCGATGAACAGCACGATGTCCCCGCGCGTGCGGATCTCCTTGAGGACCTTCTTCAGACGCTCCTCAAAGTCGCCGCGGTAGCGGGATCCGGCCACCAAGGCGCCCAGGTCCAGGGTGTAGATGTGCTTGCCCTTGAGGGTCTCTGGCACATCGCCCTTGACGATGCGCTGAGAGAGCCCCTCGACGATGGCGGTCTTGCCCACACCGGGTTCTCCAACCAGAACCGGGTTGTTCTTGGTGCGCCGGGAGAGAACCTGCATGACCCTCTCGATCTCTTTCTCGCGACCTATCACGGGATCAAGCTTGCCCTCTCTGGCGAGCTGGGTGAGGTTGCGGCCGAACTGATCGAGTACCGTGGAGCCCTGAGGTGCCGCTTCCCCGGCAGAGCCGCCCTCCTTGGCCCCGGCGTAGCCGGACAGGAGTTGGATCACCTGCTGGCGGACCCGTCCAAGGTCGGCGCCGAGCTTGACCAGCACCTGTGCGGCCACGCCCTCA
>JBBAAN010000067.1:0-11922 GCA_041658225.1 Actinomycetota bacterium | reverse complement strand
CCCGCACCCGTCGCCGCCAAGCCTGCCGCCGCACCCGCACCCGTCGCCGCCAAGCCTGCCGCGGTGGCCAAGTCCAGCGCCACCGCACCCGCCACCACACCCGCGGTCGCGGCCCAGCCTGCCGCTGCTGCCGCGCCTGCCCCCGCGCCTGCCCCCATCGTGATCTCGCCCCGGTTGTCTCTGGTGCTGACTCAACTGGGAGCACTCGACGGTGCAGCCGACCGGACCCTGGCCGCCTCGTCCAACTAGGCGCCACGCCGCCCGGTGCCAACTGAATAGGACTCCAGACCCGCCCCCCCGTGGGGGAAGCCCCCGGGGGGTCGCTATTGCCTTGTCGAACCCGGGGATGGCCTCTTGCGCCGCAAGTGCAGCGCGTCCGAAGTTCTCCTACATTCGGTCGCGTCCGCATCCCGAATCGCGGCGTTGCTCGTCGCTTACATACCTACAGGTATGCGCCCTCCTCGCGCCTTGCGCTTCGCGCGCACCCGCGCCCTCGGTGTGTACGGCGAATTCGGACGCACTGCACTAGGTTCGTCCCCTGGTTCGAATGGGCGTACTCGATAGGGCCGCGCCTGCGGCCGGCGCGCAAGGACTATGATGCGGGCGTCCTGAACACCCCGTCCGGGGGGAGCCCGACGCCTTGGACACCCCGATCCGCGTACTGCTATCCACCGGGGCCTTCTTCCTCTCGCCCCTCCCCAACGCCTTCGAGTTGGCCGCGGAGGCCGGCTTCGACGGGGTCGAGGTTGCGGTCACCCAGGATCGCCAGACCCAGTCGGCCGAGTCCCTGCGCTCGCTCTCCGAGGAGTTCGGCCTTCCGATACAGGTGCTGCACGGGCCGTTCCTTCTGCTGACCCGCCGAGTCTGGGGAACCGACCCTCGAGGCAAGATCGCCCGCTCCGTCGCTCTGGCAACGGAGACCGGCATCCCGACAGTCGTGATCCACCCGCCGTATCGCTGGCAGGTCCGCTACGCGCACTGGCTCACCAAATGGGTCGAGTACATCTGCCTGCAAGAGCGCGTCGTCGTGGCGGTGGAGAACATGTATCCGGTGCGCCTGGGCTCCCAGGCTTTCCGCTTCCACCGCTGGATGGATCCGGACCAGCTCGGGCGCTTCCCCTACCTGACCCTGGACACCAGCCACCTGGCAGCCTCCGGGCTGGACCTCATTGAGGCCTACGACGAGCTACGCGACCGCGTGGTCCACATCCACCTTGCCGACAATCGCGGAAAGGGGCGTGACAGCCACACGCCGCTGGGGGAAGGCGTGCTGCCGGTGGCCGGGTTCCTGGAGCATCTGTCGGCTTCCGGCTACCTGGGCGCGATCACCCTGGAGATCGACGTCCGTCCTTACCTCGACGACCGGGCACGTCTTCTTGATCTGCTCAAGGGCAACCGGGAGTTCTGCGCCGAGCACCTGGAAGCCGGCGCCTTGCGCCGGCACTAGACTGTCGGCAGCCGGGTTGCCCCGTCTGGAGGGGGGTGAGTATCCTCCGCTTGTCCGGGTGTCTTTCCCGCGGGGGGTCGTGGTGACACCGTGCCATGTTTGCACACCCCCAGGTGGCAGCTCTCGACTCGGGGGCGGCGTATCGACCGAACTCGGACTGCTTCCGGCCGGTTCATCTTGCGCGGCGGCAGCACCGATAGGATTGGCGCGGACACGAGCACGCAAGGAGCGTCACGCGGTGCCAAAGCACTCGCCTCCCCACCCGGGACACGCCCAAGACGTGGCGGATACCGACGGCCTCGCCGAGGTCGCGGCCCTGGTCGAGCAAGCACGCTCCGGGAGTGCCCAGGCCTTCGCCCTGATCTACGACCGTTACGTGGACGGCGTCTACCGATACCTGCTCTTCCGTGTCGGGGACCGGGCCACCGCGGAGGACCTCACTTCCGAGTGTTTTCTGCGCGCCCTTCGCCGTATCGGGGATTTCCAGTGGACGGGGCGCGACGTCGGCGCGTGGCTGATCACGATCGCTCGCAACCTCGTCACCGACCACTTCAAGTCCAGCCGCTTCCGATTGGAGGTCAGCACAGAGCGGATTCTCGGGGCCACGGACCGCCGGGACGAGGGCGGCGACATCGCCGAGATCATGGTCCGGCGAGCCGAGGCCGATGTCCTCTACGGGGCACTTCGCCAGCTTCGGCAGGATCAGCGGGAAGTCGTGTTCCTGCGCTTCATCCAGGGGATGTCGGTGGGCGAGGTCGCCCAGGTCCTGGGTAAGTCCGACGGCGCGATCAAGGCCCTGCAATACCGGGCAATGCAGTCCCTGCTGCGTATCATGACCAAGGGCAAGGGGAATGTTGGGCGCGACCATCCGCCCCCTTCCTCGTTAGAACACCGGGATAAGACATGAGACAACGCGATCTATCAGAGAAGTTTGCCGCCTGGTTGGACGCCGGTGCGGTCGTTGAGGCCCAACCGGACGCTCAATTGGGTTCCCTGGTGAGCCTGGCCCGCCAGCTCGGGACCCTGTCGGGCGCTCCGCCGGCCGACTTCCGAGCCGATCTCCGCCGCCGGCTGGTCGAGGAAGCGCGCACAGCGCGCTCGCGCCGCGCTTCTCTTGCCTCCCTGCGCGAAGGACTCTGGGGGCGCACAGCTCAACTGCGCCACAGCCTCGCGCTCGCGACGGCCACCGCGCTGACCCTGCTGATCGTGGGCACCACCGCGGTGTTCGCGGGCGGCTCTCGCTCACTTCCCGGCCAACCCCTCCACTCATTGAAGCGCGGGGTGGAGAGGATCCAGCTCGCCGTCGCTCGGGGGGACCTGGCCAAAGGCAAGCTCCACCTGGCAATCGCCGACACCCGCCTCAGGGAAATCGCCGAACTGGTCGGCGCTCCCAAGGCCTTGCCGCGTGGCCCGATCGCTTTGGGAATGGCCGGAGCCATGCTGGCCGGGCGAGGCGGAGCCGACCCGGACACCGTGATCGACACTCTCGCCTTGATGAACGCCGAGGTCAGGGCCGGATCCCGATTGCTGATCAAGGCCTCCAAGGGGGGCGCCCGGGCAGAGCCCCTGCAGATCCTGCGCCGGTTCACCGCCTCACAGATCCGAAGGCTGGAGCAGTTGAAGCCCTCGCTTCCTCCGTCGACGGCCACGGCCGCCGACGCCTCCTTGACGACGCTCGCCGCGGCCAACACCGACGCCTCGAACCTGCTGGGCCTGTGCGGAGCGTGCGTCGGCGAGCCGAGCCCCGAGCCGCAGCCCGTCGCGCAGACCCCCGGCACCGAGCCCGGACCTCCCAGCGCGGGAGTCACCGGGAGTGAGGCCGGACGCTGCAAGTGCGCCCAACCTTCACCCGAACCCTCGCCGTCGCCGACCTCAGAGCCGACTTCACCGGCCGGTCCAACGCCCGCGCCCTCGCCAACCCCTACCGGCACGTCGCGACCCACCGGTCCACTGCCGCCGCTACCGCCTCCGCTGGAGCCCGTGGGGGACCTGGTGAACGAGGTCGTCAACAGCCTGCTCGGGGTCCTGCCCTCGCCTTTGCCCATTCCCCAGCCGCTGCCTTAGTGCCCGCCCCCGCAAATACGGTGTCATCCGAGCACCCCGCATCCCCGATGGCGGCGTTGTGCGCACCAAATTAGGACTGCCGGCCGGGACTGCTGGAGGCTAAAGCCCGCCGCGATGGTTGCCGATTCCCGCGAGGCCAGAGCGCCGGACATCGCGCCCAGCTCACCTGAGCCGAAACTGCAAGCAGCGGAGGGGGGATGGCGGGCCTGCGTTGCCCATCGGGGGGCTCGCGGGGGGGACCGGAGAAAAACCCGCCCACTCCAGCGCAACGGGCCGTTACTTCTCGGGAGCGCAATCGTTAATGGGCGTGACCGCCTGTTTGGGTAGCTGTCCGAGTCGGCAACCGTAGTTGCATCGGGCTAGTTACCAAACAGCCGGAAAAGGGACTATGCTAGCGGGTACTATAGCGAGTGCCAGATAGGGCCTTTCTCGGCAGGGCGGCGAGTGGACTCTTGGGCTTTGTGCCCCATGGCAAAGTGTCGGACCTATCCGACAGGCAAGGAGGGTGTGGAGATGAGGACGCGCACAAGGTGGGGGCGGTCGCTGGCCACCGTTACCCTGGCAATCGTGGCGGTGCTCGCCATGGCTGCCAGCGGCGGAGCGGCCGAAGTGAAGGTGCCCGACGTGTTCGGTGGTCAGTCCAAGGCCTCGGCTTTGGAGCTGGCGGTCGTCACGCCGCTCATCAACGTCACCCAGACAATTGCACAGACCGTCGGTGAGGCAACTCACACCCCGACGGCCCTGAGCAAGTCGATTCTGGGTACCGGCACGCTGA
This sequence comes from Actinomycetota bacterium, assembly GCA_041658225.1. Lineage (GTDB taxonomy): Bacteria > Actinomycetota > CALGFH01 > JBBAAN01 > JBBAAN01 > JBBAAN01. The sequence continues at coordinate 7,636 of JBBAAN010000067.1, read as the reverse complement.
TCAACCAGGCCATCGAGGCCAAGATCGGCGAGGACAAGTCCGGTTCCATGCTCGGCCTCGACAATATGGGCATCAACCTGGGCGTGGGCACCATGACCGCAAGCGCGACCGCCCTTCCCAAGGCCGTGTCGATGTCAGAGCTGGTGGGCCTCAAGGTCAACCTGGCGCCCGTTGCCGACCTCATCGACGCACAGGCCCCTGGCATCACCGATAACGTCCAGGCGATCGCTGATGGCGCCAACACGATCCTGGGGGTGGTCAACGACGCTCTCGAGCAGGTGGCTACCGGGATCAACGACCTCGGGCTCGGCACCACCCTGAAGCTGGACCTGGGCACGCTTCCCAACCCGCTGAAGGTCGACTTGGTGCGCATCGACAAGCTGGTGTCCACCAGCTCCGTGCTGCGTGACGGCGCGCTGGTCAAGTCCGAGGCCACCTCCCAGGTCCTGGGCCTCGACATCCTCGCGGCTCCCGGCCAGAAGGGCGTCATCCACGCCGACGTCATCAGCCTGAGTGCCGCGGCTGAGGCGGCCGGTGTCCCCGGATCCGCCAAGGCCACCACGGTTCGCAAGATCCTCGGCCTGAAGGTGGGCAACACCGAGGTGCTGGACATCACGGACGGCGTCATCAAGATCGCCGGCTCTGAGTTGCCCGTCGCGACGAAGGACATCGTCGACACCGTTACCGGCCTTCTGAGCGGGGCCCTGACCACGCTGGGTGTGGAGATCTCCACCCTGCTCAACCCCACCACCCAGGCTTCCCCGGATGGCAAGTCCGCGATGGCCGCTATCAACTCGCTGTCGCTGAAGGTCCGCCCGCTGGCCGCCATTGGCGCCCTGCCGGTCGGCGAAGGCACGGTCCCGGTGGACGTCAACTCCCTGATGGTTTCCCTCTCGCTTCCCGGCGCAGCCGCCGCGGTCAACGCCGCGCAGTTGCCCACGACCCTGCTGGCCGCCAACCAGTTGCCGCGCACCGGTGGCGCAGCCGCCGCGGTCCTGCTCGGCGGAATGATGATGGCCGGCGCCTTCGGCCTCAAGAAGATCTCGTTCCGCCCGGAGCGGTAAGCAGCAAGACTCATCTCCAAACGAAGAGGCGGGCCCAAGGGCCCGCCTCTTCGTTTCTGACTTGGCATTGGGGTTCCCCGCGCACAACTTCAGGCGATCCCGCGAGAGAAAGACCCAGGTCACCACCCGACGGGGACCCGGCGACCGATCCTCTTCAGGCGAACTCCGACTGAATGCGGCAATCGGGAAGCGCGGGAGATGGACCCGCGGGCCCGAGCGCTCCAGCGGAGGGGACGGTACTCAGAAGAACACGTGCCGGCGCGCGACCAGGTTCTTGTACAGCGTCTGCTGGATGGCGTCGCGTACCCGGTCGGTGAGGTCGAATAGCAGCATCGGATCGGACGCCGCTTCCGCGCCCAACCCGGCGGTCTCGATGGGCTCGCCGTACTCGATCACCCATTTGGACGGCAACGGGATGACGCCAAACGGGCCCAGGAGCGGGAAGGTCGGCGTGATCGGGAAGTAGGGGAATCCGAGCAATCGCGCGGCGGTCTTCCAGTTGAACACGAGCGGGTAGATCTCCTCGCTCCCCACGACCGCCACCGGGATGATCGGACTGCCGGTCTCGACGGCCACATGCACGAAGCCGCCCCGGCCGAAGCGCTGAAGCCGATAGCGCTCGCTGAAGGGCTTGCCGATGCCCTTGAAACCCTCGGGCCAGACCGCCACCAGCTCTCCGGCTTCCAGCAGTCGAGTGGCGTCTTCCGGACAAGCCAGCGTTGCCCCCGACTTCCGAGCCAGCGGACCGATGAAGGGCAACCCGAAGGCAAGATCCGCTGTGAGCATGCGCAGATGCCGGTGGGCCGGATGGTCGTCGAAGACCCCGAGCCGCACCATGGCGGCGTCGAACGGCAACGTGCCCGCGTGATTGCACACCAGCAGCGCCCGGCCTTCCGAGGGAACATGCTCGGCCAGGCCGACTGAGGCGATGCGCCAGTAGGAGCGGTAGAAGGGACGCAACAGCGGGGCCAGCAGATTCACCGCCAACTCGGGGTCGAAGCCGAACTCGTCCACCTGATAGTCGCCGATCAGGCGCCGGCGCAAGAAGGTGGTCGCCTCCCGCAAGTGACGCTGCCAGCCGGGGACCTCTTCGGGCGACACGACTGCCGCAGCCAACTCCTCGCGGTGGGTCGGGCAAAGACCCGACTGGTCTGCCGAGCGCCGGCAGCGGGAGCCGTCGGCACGAAGCGCCCGGCAACGCGGAACCGCAACGGGACCCCGCCCCGGGGAGACCCGCCGTCCCTCCATCCGAATCACCTTTGCCTGGGCCACTTCGCTCACCTCCCTCCGGAGCCACATGGCGCGGTACACGTCCTTGTGCCGGTCCGTCTCACCGCGTTTCCGGTGCGCCGCTCATTCCCTGCTCTTGGCCGTAGCGGCGCAAGAACTCGTGTACCTCCCGCTCCCAGCGGGCCGCCTTCTCGGGGGTGATCAAGCGAGCGATGCGCCGCTTGGCGACGAAGTCCCGGAAAGCCTCGAGCGAAGAGTAACGAGGCGTGTACCCGAACTCCTTCTTCAGTCGCGAGCAGTCCACAACTCGGCCGTAGACCAGGAAACGGATCTGTTCGGGCGAGAAATCCACCGCGCGGGTTCTGCGCATCAAGCCGGCCGCCAGGTTGACGAACGGCAGGGGCACCGGCAGGAAGGGGCGTCCGGTCAGGCGGACCGCCTGCGACAACGGCAACACGCCATGGCCGGCGGCGTTGTAGATGCCCGGGTGGTCCTCTCTGGCGGCCCGCACGAGAATCTCGACTGCATCCTCCTCGTGGAGAAACTGCAGCCGGGGATCGAACCCCAGCGCCGTGGGCACCACCGGCAACCCGAAGTAGCGGGTGAGGGGCGTCTCGATGCTCGCTCCGATGAAGTTGGCGAAACGGAGCAGGGTCAGCGCCACGTCCGGCCGGTGGCGCATCAAAGAGCGAGCGTAGCCTTCGACCTCCACGGCGTCCTTGCCGTAGCCGGTGCTGGGTGAAGAGTGCGGGCCCATGTCCTCGGTGAAAACGGCCGGATCCCTTGCATCGGCGCCGTAGACGGCCGTCGTCGATTTCACCACAACCCTGCGCACTCGTTTGGCCTTCTGGCAGGCCGCGAGCAACTGCATGGTCCCGATGACGTTGGTCTCCTTCATGGCCGCGCGCCCGCCCAACAAAGCGGGCTGAGCGATGACATTCAGATGCACGACGGTATCGACCTTGGCAGCCTCGATGACCTTGCTCACCAACGGATTGCGGACATCCACATGGACGAACTCGGTCCGTTCCAACTCGACCTTCGGCTCCTCGATGTCGAGACCGACGAGATACTCGATGTCGGGGTCGGACTCCAGCCGCTGAGCGAGGTGACCCGCGAGGAATCGGGAGATTCCGGTGATCAGCACGCGGCGCTTGGCCATTGGCGTGCGAGCCCCCCAAACGATCCGGCCGCGAGGGAAGAGCGCGGCGTCGAATATCAGACTACGGAGGCGCTACGACCGCGTCAACGAAAACCTGAGTGCCGCACGACCACGAGGAGACTACCTGTGATGCAGGCGGGCGAGGATCACCGATTCGGCGCACACCGCGCCCAGTACATGGGATGCGTTGCCCCGGTTCACAGCCACCGCAAGGCGCCGGTAGGAATCCTCGTAGACGAGCAGGTCACCCACCGCCACCTCAGAGAAGGTCTCGCAGAAGCAAGCCGTGTGCGTGCGGCCCCCGGCACGCAGCTCGATCTGGTCTCCCATGAAAATGCCCGCAATCTCCAACTCGGCGCGGCCCACGCTGAGCTGGAGGTTCCCGAAGTGGTCCACGAGCAACACCTCACCGTGGACGTGATCGCCGTCCACGCGCGAGGCCGGCTCCTCCAGCCTCACCAGACTCGCCGGGTCGACGCTGCGGCCCAGATCCTTCAGCGCGACACCCAGAGCCAGGTGCGCGGCGGCCGGTGAGAACAGGTCGCGCCCGTGGAAGGTGCGCGCCGTCGGGGTCAGTCGATAGCTCTCGTTGGTCAGCTCGACGGCGCGCTCCGCCCCGCCCAGGCAATCCCAGGCGAAACAGAGCAACCCGTTGTCGGGACCCACGAGCACCGACCCGGACCCGGTGGCGACCGCGATGGCACGGCGGTGAGTGCCCACCGCCGGGTCGACCACGGCCAGATGCACCGCTTCGGGCAAGAAAGGCACGGACTGGGCCAGCACGAGCGCACCCTGGCGCACGTCCTGCGGCGCGATCGCGTGAGTCACGTCGACGACCGTGACCTCAGGCGCGATTCGCAGGATCACTCCGCGGCAGACACCCACGAAGCTGCCCTCGGCCCCGAAGTCCGACAGAAAGGTTACGAACCGGTAAGTGCCCACCGCGTCCCCACCTTCATTCCGCGCCTCAGGCCGGCCGGGTGATGCTGAACCAGGCGCGGCCGGTTGCGCTGCCGTACGCGACTACTCCCGCCAGAAGTGAGGCCCCGAGGGCCTCACTTCTGCTGCCGGCGGCGCCAGCGCGTCTTGCGGAGAAGCTTCTTGTGCTTCTTCTTGGCCATCTTCTTACGGCGCTTCTTGACGACTGAGCTCATCCCATTCCCTTCGGTGTCGCCCTACTCCGTACCGAACAGCTGGCGCAGATCCACTCGGCTGGTCGCCCAACCGGGCCCCACTCTGGTCGATCCCAGACGCAGGGCTCTGACGCCTTCGGAGACGGATGAGAGTATACGCAGGACCTGCTCTTCCTCGTGATACTCGAGCAGGCCCAGACCCACACAGTTGCCCTTGCCATCTTCCATGCCAACTATCAGTCCGTCCAGCGCCACAAGCTCCGAGCCCGGTGGGAAGCTCGGCATGAACACCGTCGGCTTGGCCCGCCAGCGGTGCAGCGGTTCCGCAAAACAGGCGCTAAGCCGCTCCCGGCGCCTGCCGGCGCGGTCCTCGGCCGATACCGGAACCACGGCCGGATGCACGGGCAGCGACTCCACGTGCGCGGGAGTGAACCGTCGCGCAATGCCCAGCAGCGGCTCCAGCTCCTCCCCACGCTGGAAGCCCACCACATAGTCGGGACGAACGCTCTCCAACTTGTGGAACTTGAGCACCTGGCCGTACACGCCCGCGATCAGCCCGGTGGTGTCCACCACCCTCAAGCCGGGTCCCGCCTCGATAGCCCGGTTCATGAGCTTGTAGGTGCCGGCCACCCAAGGCAGCAGGTGACCTTGTGGCGATATCCACCCCACGAAGTAAAGTCCGTCCGCACGCGCAAGGTTTGCGGGCTCCAGATCATCGAGCGATCCGATGAGCTTGAGGCCGATCGTGGTCGGCGGGCCCACCGTGCCCTGGCCTCCATCGGTGTCCAGCAGCGCCGCGCCGGTCCCGGCCGCAACCGAGGCCTCCAGAAGACGGTGAGCGAAGGTGGTCTTCCCGGAGTCGATGCCTCCAAGGATGAGCACCGTGCCCGGCTCGGAAACGATCCGCTCGATCAGTGCTTCGTATTTGTCCACGTTCGTCGCCCCCAGCGACTCCTGCTCTACCGGCGGACGACAAGAAAGCCGCCCCTTCGGGACGGCTCGCTACTGCCCGGTTCTGGTCCCCCGCTCCAAGAATCCCCCCGCTTGATGCCGCCGGCGACCTACCCCGCCGCCACGTAGTGCGACTCCAGGTAGCTGTGCACGTCGTCTTCGGGGATTCGATAGTTCTTTCCGACCCGGACCGCGGCAATGCGGCCCGTCCGAATGAGTCGGTAGACCGTCATGTTGGAGACCCGCATGATGCGAGCCACCTCACCAACCGTGACAAAGCGAGCCTCGGAGAGGGGTGTCTTCCCCAGCACGTCCTCACCATCCTTCGCAGAACGCCAGTCTAACACGAGGCATCGCCCACCGGCGATAGAGGACGTCAGGCGCGAGGAGAACGTGGCACCCGTTGTCTGAAGATCTGATCAGCGAACAGGCGGGGCAGGCCTCTCGCCGTCGGCGAGGGTCAGTGGAGCGGCGGCGTCCGGCAGGCCGTGCACCGGGAAAACCGTGGAGCGCAGAGAAGCCAGCGCGGCCTCGGCGGCAGCCAGTGCGTGAGATTCCTCCGGGCCCGGCACCACGGGCGGGTCCAGGAACTCCCGGGGGGGCTCCTGGCCGAAGCGCTCCCTGAGACGCAGAAGGAACTCCTCTGGCGCTGCGGCCGGCAACTCCAGACCGGCCATCTCCGCGGCATAGATCGTCCAGGCCCGAGGGGCCACCTGAAGCCACCGGTAACCCCCGCCTCCCGTGGCCAGCCAGCGGCCTTCGGACACTCGGTGCGCCAGGCCGTGCAGTTCGCGAGCGAGCACGCTATAGGCGTTGGTCGTCAACGCCAGGGCGGCAAGGGGATCCGAGTGGTGGGTGTCGCAGCCGAGCTGGGTGACGATGACCTCGGGGCGATACGCGCCGACCAGTGGAGGCACCAGAGCCCGGAAGGCGGCCAGATACACCCGGTCGGTCGTGCCCGGCCACAACGGAAGGTTGACCGCGTAACCGCGACCCGCACCCCAACCAATCTCGTCGACGTAGCCCGTGCCGGGGAAGAGCGTCGCGCCGGTCTGGTGCATCGAGATGGTCAGAACCCGGGGGTTCTCGTAGAAAGCCGCCTGCACTCCGTCACCGTGATGGACGTCCAGGTCCACGTAGACCACCCGCTCCGCCCCCGCATCCAGCAGAGCGGCGATGGCCACGGCGGGGTCGTCGTAGATACAGAATCCGGAGGCGTTGGCGCGCATTGCGTGGTGCAGCCCGCCGGAGGGGACGAAGGCGTGAAGCGCCTCGCCCTTGCGAATCAGCTCCGCCCCCACCAGGGTGGCGCCGGCAACGCGCGCGGCGGCCTCGTGCATTCCCGCGAACACGGGGTCGTCGCTGGTGCCCAGCCCGTACTGCCAGAACATCGCGCCCCCGCCAAGCCCCATGGAGGCCTCCGCGACACAGCGCACGTAGTCGGGATCGTGCACGCGCACCAGTTCGGCGTCACTCGCGGGCCGAGCCGGAACGAGCTTGACGCGCGGGCAGTCGAACAGGCCAACGGCGCGCATCATCTCAACGGCCAGGTCGGCTCGCTCCGGTCGAAGCGGGTGGCCGTGCCCGAAGTCATACTCGGAGAGCTGCTCGTCCCAGACGACCGCTACGGTTGGCTCCACGCCTCAGCTCTCCAGGATGCCGATCACCACTATCCGGTAGGAGGCCGAGTGCTTGGGGTGGCAACCGAAGAGCGTGACCTTGAACTCCTGGGTCTGGTTGAGGATCCAGGTATCCGTCGGCCTAACCACCTTCTGCTCGGTCATGCGATAGGTGAAGGTTCCGGCGTCCGTGGAGACGATGATCGGGTCTCCGACCTTCACCCGGTCCAAGTTGAAGAACGGATGGGTGTGGGTGACGCGGTGACCCGCGAACACGGTGTTACCCATCTCACCGGGATATGCGGTCCCGGTCATGTGGCCCGGTCCGTAGTTCAGGACGGCCAGACTCTCCCCGCCCTCGAACACCGGGGCGTCCAGGCCTATCGAAGGAATCCGCAAGCTGCCTATCCGCACGATCTGGCGGACGGCCCCCGATCCACGAGGTGCCCCCGCAGACCGCGCAGTCGGGGTGGGGGT
>JBBAAN010000066.1:0-12200 GCA_041658225.1 Actinomycetota bacterium | reverse complement strand
ATCGATGTCCAGCCGTGGCATGAGCCCTCCCTCTTGTGAGCCGGCCCCATGAAGGTTGCCAGGCTCTCCAGCCGGCACTTCACTGTGGCAGTTTGCACCTTCGGCGCGATTCCCAACAATGTGGGGCGCGACTGTGCGGTCTCGGGTTGGGACCGTCAACGCGTGATGGTCCCCGCCGCGCGCGTCGTACGATAGGCAAGTGAAGTCCAAGAGCAAGCCAGTCCTGACTCCGCCAGTGCGACGCTTCCTGCGTGGAGTGCGTCTCGCACGGCTCGCCACGGTCGGACCCGATGGGTACCCGCATGTCGTTCCTCTCTGGTACATGCTGGAGGGAGACGACATCGTGATGGGAACGGAGAGAGGCGACCGCAAGACGAGGAACCTCCTCGCCAACCCAAAGGCGGCTGTCGTCATTGGCGGGGATCCGAGCGACAAGGCGGGCTACATGTTCCAGGGCGATGTCACGATAGAACCCAGCGACCGCCGGACGATCAGGCGTCTGGTCAGCAGGTACGAGACCGATGAGGACTCGATCCGCCAGCACGTGGCGGAGTATTCGGGTGAGGACAACGTCCTGCTTCGCCTCAAGCCGAGGTCCGTGACCCCGGTCTGGTGGTAGCGCTGCCGCGACGGAGCCAGGCGGGCCCCCGCAGGGATCCCTCCATGGCATGCACCGCAATGCCACCAACAGACGCGAGATCAAGGGCGTTTCCGCGGAAACGTCTATCGCCCGGGCGTGAATACGTGAGTGCCCCCCAGAGTCCGTCTTCGGGCGGGGAGCCCGCGAGTCAGCCGCGGAGGGCGCGCTCGATCTGATCCAGGTGCTCTCGGCGGTGCCAGTGACGATGAAGCAACCAGGATTTGTCCTTCGAGACGATCTCTTCCACCGTGGTCCCGTCGACCTCCGACACCTCACGATCCACGGCTTCCGCAGCCTCGATGGCCAGGCGGGCGGCGGTACGCGAGGGCAGGGCACGCCATTCGGGAAGCAGCGCATCGTTGAGGTCATCGGCGGACCGGTCAGGCTCCTCTGCCGGCTGCCCCTGGCCGCACTTCCAGTGATCGATCTCAGCCTTGTGCAGACGGGCCCAGAAGGCCAGGTGCGCCAGAGTCGCGGCGATCGTCCACCCACCCTCCATCGTCGTCTCCATGTCGGCGTCGGTGAGCGTGGCGACTAGCGCGGCAAGACGTGTCCGCCCTGTGTCGTTCTCGGCAACAAACGAGGAGTCCATAGTCGTCGAAGCATACGCTACGGGCGACGGGGTCGGGCCTGCCTCTCACTTCACCGGGGCAGCGCGGGGGTCATCAAGTCTCATCGGCGTATCTGCCGGCTCTACGGTGTGCGGGCTTCCCACTCGTCTTCCAGCAAGCCGTAAACAACCTGGTCCAGCCATCGCCCCGAGCAGAACGTGTACTGACGTAGCACCCCCTCCATCCGGAAGCCGAACCTCTCCGCCATTGCTCGGCTGCGCCGGTTTTCGGGAGCGGCACGGATCTCGGTTCGATGGATGCCCTTCTCATCGAAGAGGTGGGTGAGCAGCGCCTCCACTGCTCGCGTCATGATCCCCCGGCCCTGATGGGCGGCGTCGAGCCAGTAGCCGACCTCGGCTGCTCGATGGATCGTCCGCACGTCGGCGCCGACGTGGCCGACCACGGAGCCGTTCAGGCAGACTCCCAAGCGGATGGCTTTGGCCTCGGCGAACTCGCGCAAGGTGTTCTCGATGAAGGTGAGGATGTCCGCGACGCCGCTTGTGCCATCGACCCACGGCATCCAGGGTCGCAGGTGCTCTCGATTTCGGTCGACCAGCGCGAACAGTTCCTCGGCGTCCTGGGCCTGCAGCAGTCGCAGATGAAGGCCGTTTCCCAGGTCACGCTCGAATGCTGGCTTGACCTGCAGGCCAGGCATCTCCGCCATCGGTCCCCCATGGTCCCGGAGGAACAGCTCTTGAAAGCTGGCCAGCAGCATAGCGCCGACAGGCCCATGACGCGTACGAGCTGACAGGCGTCTACACGAGAAACCCTGCCTGGCCTGGCTCGACCGACGTGTGCATCCTGATCTCGCGTGTGGTGCGCCGCCCTGAGATGTCGCACCCGAGCGCTAGAGTTGAGCAGGTGATTGGCATCCGCGGGTCCAGCGCAAAGTCGCACGGTCTTGGCTGCTCCGCCAGAACGGGGGAGCGCCCGGCGGCCAGAACCGGTCGGCGGGGTCCATCGGTGTCTGCTCAATGTGCTCTTGGGAGGGTGGTGGCATGTTTCGCTGTCAACTGCAGGATACCGCCGCAGACAGCGGAGATAATGAAGTCCCCCTTGGTCCAGAGGAGCAGTCCCGGTCCGATTGGCCAGGTCCGGAAGCCGAGGTCTCGGCCATAGGATCGGCCATAGGAAAGGACGGACCAGTAGGCGCCGGGATCGGCGTCTTTCAGCCCGGGCTCCCCGTCGAGCAACTGGAAGGCAGGATCCTGGAGCTGGCCGGGAACCTGGCCGCCGCCGAGTGCCAGTTCCTGCTTCTGATCGAGGAGTTCGACCGGCGAAGGGGCTGGGCCGTGTGGGGCGTGAAGACCTGTGCCCATTGGCTCAACTGGCGATGCGGACTGGATCTCGGAGCCGCCAGGGAGCGGTTGCGGGTCGCACGGAGGCTGGTGGAGCTTCCGGCGGTAACCGCGGCCTTCGCCCGCGGGGAACTCAGCTACGCGAAGGTTCGCGCGATTACTCGGGCGGCCACACCCACAACCGAAGAGACGCTGCTGATGTGGGCCCAGTACGGGACCGCTTCCCAGCTGGAGCGCATCGTACGGGGATTCCGGCGAGCCAAGGCCGTGGAGGAAGTGGCCCAGGCGGTGGCCCAGCACAACCGCCGCTATCTCAAGTACTTCCACGACGACGACGGGTCCCTGAATTCGTGCCCGGATTCCCGCCGAGCAGGGCGCGGTCGTCTTGGCTGCCCTTCAATCCGCCGTGGAGGACTTGGCGCAGGAGGAGCCTCCACGCCCGGTTCGAAGGCCCACCGCCAGGGTGGCGGCAAGGCCGTTCATCGTAGCCGACGTTTCCGCGGAAACGCGGCGTTCGCAGACCGGGGCGGATGTCCACGAAGTCCCCGAGGAAACAACAGTCTCGTCTGCGAGCCCGTCACCGGACTTGGCTCAGCGGCCAACATCGGCGTCACCGGGAGAGGGTGCCGGGCAGGCGAGAGTGTGTCAGGCTCCTGCCTCTTCTCTTCACGTTTCCGCGGAAACGTCTTTCGACCCCCTGGGACCCGAGGATCCCCTCGAGCCCGAGGATCCTATCGCCGCCCGGCGAGCGGATGCTCTGGCCGCGATGGCTGAGGCCTTCCTCGCCTCGGGTCCGCGAAGTCTCGCAGGCGCGGAGCGCCACCACATAGTGGTGCACGTGGATGCCTCGACCCTTCGTGATCCAAGCTTGGGGGAGCGCTGCAAGCTGGAAGAGGGCCCCGCCTTGAGCGCTGAGACGGTGATGCGTCTTTCCTGCGATGCCTCCATCGTGCCAGTTCTTCACTCATCGGACGGCTCGGTGCTGGACGTGGGCCGGCAGAGCCGAAGCATTCCCGCGGCCCTGCGCCGGGCGCTTCAAACCCGGGACGGAGGCTGTAAGTTTCCGGGCTGTGGGGCTTCGAGGTACGTCGACGCTCACCACGTGCGCCACTGGGCGAGAGGTGGGCCCACCAGTCTCTCCAACCTCCTGCAGCTCTGCCGCCATCACCATCGCCTTGTTCACGAGGGAGGTTTCTCGGTGCGCGCAGAGGCTGCCGGCGGCTTCTCCTTCTCTCGCCCCGACGGCAGGGCGGTTCCGGACGCGCCCTAGACCCGAGGCGAGACCTCTGCTCTGCTGGAGGCCAATCGGCGAGCAGGGCTAGAGATAGATGCCAGGACTTGCTCCAGTCGTTGGGACGGGCAGGCTTGCGACTACGACATGGCCGTGGGATTCCTGTGCCTTGACGCGGATCGGGTTGCGGCCAGCGCGCACGCCGTGCGGATGAACTGATCGGCGGCGGGTTATCGCGCGCGGCGTGTGAATGAATTGACGGGGGGAACGAGCGCGCCCTGACCGCGGTGCCGGAGCACTGCCAGGTTCGCGGGTCCTCCGAGGGGGCCCTTAGCGGCCGGCGATCGGTTGTCAGTTCTCGTGCCGGGCGTCCGGCATCGTCAGCTAGGTCTTCGCGAACTCGCTCAGGAAGTCGAGCAGGCGAGGCCAGATCTGCTGGCGGGCTTTGGCGGTGGCATCCGGCGCGGTTGCCAACCCCGACCCAAATCCCCATACGTCGGGGAAGTTCGGCACTGGAAACCCAACACCGTGCCCGGCGTTGGGGTAGCTGAGTAGGACGTGTGGGTACGGATGATGATTGGCCTCGAGCCGATCGATGATCGCTTGGGCGTAGGGGCAGGAGAGCCACGCCCGGTCCCCCTCGCCGCAGTCGAGGAAGATGGGGCCCCCGATCTTCTCCACCTGGATCTCCGCGTCTGGGTTGTCGGCCGGGTGCAGGGTACTGCCTTGATTGGAGTAAGGGAGGGGATCGCCGCCCAGCATCCAGACAGGACCGGGATGCCCGGTCATGGATCCCTGCGAGACACTGCTGGGCACCAAGGCGATGACGCCGTTCACGAGTTCCGGATAGTGAACGCCCAGGAGAAGAGCCGCCTCGCTGCCTCGCGACACCCCGTAGACCAGCACACGGCCGGGGTCGACCCCCGGCTGGTCGCGCAACCACCTCAGGGCTCCGGCGAAGTATTCGAGAGGGATGTTGGCCAGTTTCGCGGGCAGCCCGGGTGCGTCGAAATACGCTATTGCCAGGGCCGGGTATCCATGGGCGGCGAGCAGCGAGGACGTGAGGGTTCCGCTCAGGCCTCCTTCGGATCCCCCGAACACCAGGACCGCGGGCCGACGGATGCGGGTGTCGGCCGGCGGATAGTACTCGCCGGTGAAGCCAACCTCAGAGAGACTCTGGAGGCGGCCCGCCGGTGTGCCGGGATCTCTGGTGAGCCGCACGACCGATTGCCTGGCGACAACAGCGCCTCCCATCTCGACGCTGAAGGTGACGGTCGACTTGTCTCCCGGGAGGCAGTACCAGTTCTGTGGCGTGGGCGAGGTCACACGCATCGACCAGAAGAGTCCCATCGGGTCGACTCCCTGGTAGGTTCCGCCCTGGGCTGCGGCGGTGCGCAGGTCCACCCGGCCGGCCGAATCCGCAAGGAACGTGGCCTTGGAGGCCCAGTACTTCCCCCGCGCGTCCTTGGTGCTTGCCCGCACGAGCACTCGCTCGTGCGGGCGGAGGCCGGAGATGGTGATTGCCAAGGGAGTATCCAACAGGGCTCTCGGCTGGTCGACGTGGATTGCCACTGGGCTGTTCGAGCCGCAGGCGGGCAGCCACACGAGCGCGAAGATCACCAGGAGCACGACCAGCAGTCGCTTCACCCTTGAGATACCCCCCGTGCGGCTTCAGGCTTCCCATCCACCCGCAGGGTAGCTGGTGTCGCAGCGGCCTACAACGCCGACCGATCAGAAGAAGGACGCGGATGTTGACCCGAACCCGGGGTCGCCCTATCTTGGCTGTAAGACATCCTCTTACATGCGGAGCAGAGATCCAATGAGGCCAAGCCGTACCGTCACCGTTTCTCTGCCGCCTGATCTCGCCCGAGAAGTCGACAAGGCCGCGCGTTCCGAGGGGAGGAGCCGCAGCGAGATGTTCCGCGAGGCTCTGCGCCAGTACCTCGCCCGGCTTGACCGTTGGGAGAGGATCTTCGCCTACGGCGAGCAGGTCGCCGCGCGAACGGGCCTCACGGAAGAGGGTGTCGCCCGGGTAGTGAAGGCCCGCCGCAGGGCCGCGGGCCGTGGGAGCCGGCGCCGTTAGTGCGCATCCTGCTGGACACCAACGTCCTGGTCTCCGCGATCTTTCTTGGTGGCCAACCACGGGAGCTTGTGAGGATTGCGGCGCGAGGCCGAGTCGAGCTTGTCACCAGCTCGCACCTGCTGGATGAACTCGAAGCGGTGCTGGAGGAGAAGTTCGGCTTCCCACGATCGGCGGCAAGAGAGATCCGCGCTGAGGTGGAGGCGTTGAGCGCGATTGCGGAGCCCCTGAGGGTGCCGAAGGTGTGTCGGGATCGCGATGATGACCAGGTCCTGGCCGTCGCCGTCGCGGGGCGGGCGCAGGTCATCGCGACGGGGGACCGTGATCTGCTTAACGTTGGCTCGCATCAAGGGATCGAGATCCAGACTCCGGCCGCTGCGATCTCCAGAATCGGCAGCGGATCAGGAGATGTTCCCTCCCCGGGGAAGACCGAACGCTAGCGCTTGCGGGCAACCTCGATGAAGGTGGTCTCGCTGTAGGAGACTCCCCAGTCTGGATGAGCTCGACCTCCAATTCCCCGGCGTGCGAAGCCCATTGGACGGCGTTCACACGGGATCGGCACCGGTGACCCAAGTCCGGCTGACTGAGCTTGGAGGGTGTAGACTCCGGCGTATGGAACGGGACTTCGATGTGGTCGTCGAACGCGACGCGGACGGCTACTACGTGGGTTCGGTGCCGTCACTGCCGGGTTGCCACACGCAGGCGCGATCTCTCGATCAGCTCATGGAGCGGATTCGCGAGGCGATTCAGCTTTGCCTTGAGGTCCAAGGCGAGCCGGCGGAAACGCTCGACTTCGTCGGGGTGAAACGGGTCCGCATCTCGGCATGACCCGCATTCGGGAGCTTACGGGCTCCCGCGCCAAGGCCTCTTTGTGGGTCTCGCCCCCTTTGAGCGCGCCGCCCGGAGGCGCCCACCATCGAGCGCCACGCCCCAGGTCCTCGAATCGAACCGCCTGATGGAAGGTCGGGATTGACTGGGCGCCGTCTTCTTCGCTGAGCCCGTCCTCCGGGATCGAGGGAAAGGACGGCGGTCATGACCGACGGGGACCTCGACGTTGTCACCGGCGCGCTGAGCTACACCGGCCGGTTCATCGCGGCGCGCTTGCTCGCCGAGGGACGGCGTGTCCGGACACTGACCGGCCATCCGCGTATGAGCGATCCGCTCGCCAAGCACTTGGAGATCCGGCCCTACCGGTTCGATGACCCTGTGGCGCTTGAGGCAAGCCTCGAGGGGGTCTCGACCCTGTACAACACCTATTGGGTCCGGTTCTCTCGTGGTGACGTGCGCACCGAGGACGCGGTCGAGAACTCCCGGGCGCTGTTCGGCGCAGCACGCCGCGCGGGTGTCGCCCGGATCGTGCACGTCAGCGTGACCAACCCGTCAGTCACTTCCCATCTGCCGTACTTCCGCGGCAAGGCGCTGGTGGAGCGCGCCCTGGCCGAAGCCGGGCTGCCGTATGCGATCGTGCGGCCCACGGTCACGTTCGGCGAGGGAGACGTGCTCATCAACAACATCGCCTGGCTGCTGCGCCGGTTTCCGCTGTTTGCGATTCCGGGCAACGGGCGATACCGATTGCGGCCCGTCCATGCAGACGATGTCGCTCGCTTGTGTATCGAGTGCGCCCGATCCCAGGGCAATGTGGTGGTCGATGCGGTGGGGCCCGAGACGCTTACCTTCACCGAGATGGTCACCCTTATCCGTGATGCGATCGGCAGCCGAAGCCGGCTCATTTACCTGCCGCCAGTCGCGGTGCGAGTGCTGACTCGCGTAATCGGTGTCACCCTCGGCGACGTGTTGCTCGCACGCCACGAGCTTGAAGGGATGATGGCCGAACTCGTCAATACCGACGGGCTTGCCACCGGTCAGGTTGCCTTCAGTCGGTGGGTGAAGGAGCGTGCAGACAGCCTCGGTAGGACTTATGCCTCCGAGCTGCGCCGCCACTTCGACCTCCGCGCGGACAGGCCGCCGGGACCCCTGGGGTCGCGCTGACACCCGGCTGGTCCGAATCATCTGCGGCGTGTGTCTGGGAGGTCGGCGGTTGGAGGCGTAGCGAGCCGAAGGGCCACGTTGTTGACGGCCCGGTCGTCGGAGGTCACAATAGCGGGGACATACATCACAACAACATGTGAGTTCGCCATGGACTACGTTGCACCCGTTCGAGCGCTCATCCCGGGCGCCAGAGGTCGAATACTTGAGGTACTGGGGCGTACCCAGGAAGAGATGACTCTTCGCCAGCTCGGCCGGCTCTCCGGAGTGAGCGTCAACCGAGTGACGGCCCTGGTTGGAGAACTGGTAGCGCTAGGCATTGTCGCGAGACGCGATGTCCCGCCGGTGTCCTTGGTCCGGCTGTCGGCCGATAACGCGGTCGCTGAGATGGTGCGTGAACTCGGAGGTCTCCATCGGCTGGTCTTGGCGAGGCTGAAGGAGCTCGCGAAGGGGATAAGCCCCGCACCGGCCAGCCTGGTCGTGTTTGGCTCTTTCGCCCGGGGGCTGGCAAGCACCGACAGCGACATTGACGTTCTGGTGGTTCGCGGGAGGGGGGTCCGGCTCGACCACGACCAGTGGACTGAGTCCTTGGGAGCGTGGTCCGATCGCGCGGGAAGGATCTCCGGAAACCGCATCGCACTGGTCGAGGTGGGGACCGACGAGTTGCCGGGCCTGCGACGGCGGCCTCTGTGGAAGTCCGTGGTTCAGGAGGGGATCCTGCTGGCAGGCAAGCCACTGGAGGAGGCGGCTCGTGCCTCCGCCTAAACGTGCAGATGGCCGTGACATTCGTGGCGTCTCTCGCAAGGAGGCGCTGTCGTACGCCTCGCAAGCGGAGGAGTACTTGAGAAGTGCCGAGCAGGCCCTCGACCGGGGGGACCACAATTCGGCTGCGGGCAACGCAGTGCTGGCCGGCATCAACGCTGCGGATGCGGTCTCTGGAGTGATTCTGGGCAACCGCTGGGCGGGAGCACACACACAGGCGCCGATCCACGCGGGCAAGGCCGGCCACGAAGGACTGGAAGTGGCCAGAGAGCTGCGTCGTTTGGTGCCCGCCAAGACCCAAGCGCAGTACGAGCCCGACCCCATATCCAAGGTCAAGGCCGAGCAGCTCGTGGCGGCCGCCCGCCGCGCAGTAGGCGTCGCCAGAAGAGTTGTCGCCACGATTCCTTGAGGCGAGCGGCTTCTGAGTAGAGAATCCCCGGGGCTCTTTCGTGCCTTGCGACTCAGCGGAAGGTGGGACCGACCCACTCTGGGAACGGAGCCAGCGCGGGCTTGGCGATCTCGGTGTAGTACCGAATCATCCAGTAAGGAAGCAGGAAGTCGGCTGCAGCCGATTCCCAGTTCGGGTGCTGGCCGCCATCGAGGATGGTCGGGTCCTTCTGCCACATGAAGTCGGCCGCGCGACGGAGCCCGACGGGAAGTGGCGCATGGGCTCGCAAAGTCGCCTCCGTCCCGGGAGTCGAGATCGCCTGCTCGGTTCCGTCGGGCAGCTCCTGGACTATGTCGATCTGATCGCGTGGCACGCATTCCAGCGTCGTGCCGCATTGCTCGCTGTTTCGAACTTGGTTTCTTGGTTCGGCGGCGTCGTTGTTTGCCCGGTACTCGAGGTACTCGCGATGGTGCGTCACGGCGGCGTCGAGCCGAGATTGCTCGCCGGTCAGCGCGTAGGTGATCGCCTCGAAGAGCGCGTTGATGTCGTCACCGGTCGTGGCGTCCATCACGCCGAAGGCTTGGCGCGCCAGCTCCCGAGTTGCGGGGTTGGGTTCAAGCCGGACGAGGTTGAATGCCGTCATGTGGTGCAGGTGGTACTTGTAGTAGGCGTTGTGAGGATCCGCAGCGTCGACCTCCATCGAAGGTCCTAGGGTCGCTCCCTTGGCGGCGACCTCCTCGGTCCATAGAGCTTCGTAGCGTGCCTGCTGGAGCGGGGTCCCCATGACCTTCGCGGCGTGGCGAGCAACCTGAAGCATGTTGAAGCTCGCCATAGGTGTATAGACGAACAGCGGTGAGATGAAGTTGTCCAGATCATTGCCGCCGAATACCTCGGGAATCACGACCTTGCCGTGCGGACGCGGCGTGTTCCACAGGTACTTGAGCGTGTAGTCGGTCATCCGCATGAGGTCGTTGCCGATCATGTCCCGCATCTCGGGGTCGTCGCCGGCGACGAAGTCCAGCGCGGTGACGAGACCGAAGGTGGTACCCGCGTAGGCGTCACGGCTTGTGGCGTCCAGGCAGTAGTACTCCTTGCCGTCGTCCCACGGCAGCGGTCCGTAGAGACGGTCGCCGGGGGTGCGTCCGACGTTCAACGCCCACGGCGCGTCGGCCGGCGTGCACGAGCGGAAGAGCAGCCCGGCCTCACCCTGGAAGATCCCGCCGCCGAAGTCGATGAAAGCGTCCTGCGTCGGGTCCTTGGTCGTGTCGATCTTTGGGTTGAACGTGGTCTTCCAGTTCTTCGAGATGTTGATGAGGATGTGGTACTGGGCGACCATCGCGTCGACGCGATCCTTGGCGTCATCTCGCTGGGCATTCCAGAAGAGGCGCCGGGGGTTGTGAGAACTCTCGTTTCCGGGGAGAGCCGCAAGCTTCGACTTCGCGATCGCATACCGGTAGGCCTGCGCCGCCAAGTAGCTGCCGGTGTACAGCGCGGAGTCTTGTTCGCCGACCAACTGGAGGATGTCACCGGTCTTGCGCTCGGCGGTGTTGTAGATCTGCTCGTACACCTGCCCGTAGTGGAAATGATCCAGCATGCGCTGCTCGTACCACAGCGCCGCTTCCAGATCGGATTCGGTGTCCAACGGGCCGGTGTTGCCGCTGAACTTTGAAACCGAAGCTGCCTTAGCCCCGTCCGGAGCGTTTGAGAAGGACGGAGAGATGGCGGAGGCGGGTGCGGCGTTGCTGCTGAACCTCGAAACCGACGCTGCCTTGGCTCCGCCCGGACCGTTTGCGAAGGACGGAGAGATGCCGAAGGCGAGTGCGACGAGTATTGCGACCAGGCGCTTCATACGCTTACCCCCAGGGGACCGTGGCGACGCCACACCAACCACACCAAGCAGTTTGTACCCTAATGCTACAGGTCGCGTGCCGCCAATTGGCCGCTCGGGGTGTCCGTGGCCGTGGCAAAGTCCCCACTGGTCGCCAACGAAGTCCCCACCCTCAGAGGCCGATCAGCAGGTGCGCGTTCCCCGGCGTTGAATCCGTGATCCAGGCGAGGGTGCGTAAATGTCCCTTGAGACACCGGGGACCGGAGGGGCAGGTAGAGTACTGCCAGGAAACGGGCGCTTCCTGGGTCGGAGTTGGTGGGTCACGTCCATGGCACGCCTCGCCGGCAGGAACGCTGTGGCCACAAGGAGTTCATATGCGTTTCGATCCTCAACACACCGCCTCCTACTACGACCAGTACGGGACGTCGGAGTGGGACCGGTGGGAGAAGAACTCCTACATGAGGATGCAGTGGCGCATCTTCCTCCATCACTTGGACCGTAAGGTGCGTAAGGGCGATCAGGTGCTGGACGCCGGTTGCGGCGCGGGACGCTTCACGCGGGAACTCATCGCTCGTGGCGCCAAGGTCACCGCCCTCGACCTCTCGCCTGTGCAGCTGGACCTCTGCCGCAAGAACGCACCTGGGGCGCAAGCCTATCTGCTTGGCTCCGTGACCGATCTGGGCATGTTGCCGGACCAGCCGTTCGACGTGGTCCTTGCGCTCGGAGGGCCCATCTCCTATTGCTTCGACCAGGCGCCGCAGGCCCTCGGCGAACTTCTGCGGGTGCTCAGGCCGGGAGGCTGGCTGGGTCTCTCGGTGATGGGCGTCTTCGGTGCGATCCACAACTTCCTTCCCGGGGTTCTCAGCTTGGACGCAGAGGTCAACCGGGAGATCGTGGCCACGGGAGATCTGGGGCGGGATGTCAACTCCGGCCACGAATGCCACATGTTCCGGGTGGCCGAACTGCGTGAACTCCTGGAACGCGCGGGCGTCGATGACATCTTGATCACCGCGTCCGGCTGGTTGTCGGCGCTGCACGAGTTCGACCTCCCCGAGGAGGGAACGGCCGAGTGGCATTGGCTCCTCCAGGCTGAGCTCGAGGCAAGCGAGGAATCCCCGGGCGCTGGGACGCACCTCATGGCTTGGGCCAAGCGGCCTGGGTTGCCCCCAGACTCACGGTCGCAATCCTGACGCTGCCGGACTGCCACAGGCCAGTGTGCGTCAATGTCCCTTGGAGGTCCTCCACCCGGGGTTCCGAGGGCGAGCAGGCTGGTACAGTACGGGCGGCGGCCGGAGTGAGGGCCGCTTAGCCAATCTGGGGGGCTTGGCGTGGAAACACCCTCGATGTCGGTCGGCAGGCAAATAGTCGGCGGACTC
>JBBAAN010000065.1:0-12202 GCA_041658225.1 Actinomycetota bacterium | reverse complement strand
TCCGACGATGCGCTCGTAGGCATTCGGCCAGGTGTTCTGAGCCGCCGTCGGGATCGGCAGGGCCGTTTCTTCCGCCGAGGTGGCCAGGCGGTCGACCCGCTGGTCGGCTATCGGGTTGGTTCCTGACTGCTCGACGATCCGGTAGCTCCATCCATCGCCCTGGGGCTGGCGCACAAAGCGGATGTGCCCGCTACCGCCCCACACCTCGTAGGCACCGTTCCGGTACGTCATGACCATGTCGACGACGTCCCGCCACTCAGGGGAGGTGTAGGCGGCGATCAGCTTGTCCCCGTATGGCGCCTCGAACTGATTGAGGCCCTGGTCCTTGAAGTTGGTGATGGGGACTCCCCCCTGGGCGCCGGCCGGCCGGGCGGTCGGAAGCGCGCACAATGCGAGGCTGAGCAGCACTGCCGCCGATACTCTCGTCAATCGCATGGACTCACTCCTGTGTGTGCCTGGGCGCGAGGCAGACGCGGGCCGCCTGCCGAAGGGTGTTCCGGAATGCTATGGCACTGCACGTGCCGGTTCGAGTACCGGCGGTCGAGAGTCCACCCTGAGCCCAGCGCTCTCTACTGACGGTAGTAGGCCGCGATCGCGTAGATGAGCAGGACGAGGCTTGAGAGCACGAAAAGCGCGACCCCGACCCATTGGGCG
The DNA here is from genome assembly GCA_041658225.1 of Actinomycetota bacterium. Taxonomy (GTDB): domain Bacteria; phylum Actinomycetota; class CALGFH01; order JBBAAN01; family JBBAAN01; genus JBBAAN01. The sequence goes on along the minus strand of JBBAAN010000065.1, from coordinate 11,548 downwards.
CGGGACTCCGTGGTGGCCCAGCGTGCCAAGCCCATCCAGAAGGACAAAGCTACAGGCTCGGCCACAGCGGCCGCGGGCTCGCCGCAGAGCGGGCAGAGACTCTCGGTGTAGGCCGGGTGGAAGTCGAGGCCGCACCGGACGCAGCGAACGAGGCCGACCTTCGCGGAGACGTCACCTTCGATTGTCGCGGCGGCGGAGGCCTTGTCATCCGCAGGAGTGGGGGCCTTCACGGGCGCCAGGCCTTCGCGAGTTGCCGGCGGCGAAGAGCGCTCACCAGCACGCTGGTCGCCGCCATCTGCCAAAGGGCGAAGAGCGCGAGAAGCAGCCAGCCGGAGCGGCGTGACTGCCGGGCCAGGTTGCCCACCAGAACTTGTGAGGAAGGCCGGGTAGGGCTGCCCGGGGACGCTGTCGAGGAGGTCGATCCGGAGACGGGCGGGATCTCGTAGGTGGAGACCCCCCCGCCGACCTCCTCGGGTCCCGGCTCCGTGGACTCTCCGCCGGATGATTCTGAGGCTTGGGCCACGGCCACCACAGCATGGCCCTCGGCCTCCGCCGCACCCAGTATGACAACGATGGTCTGCTCGGGAACCGACTCGTTCGGCACGGGGGTGACCCAGGAGATTCGTATCCCGCCGACGATGACTCGCGCCGTCGCCGGCATGCCGGGTTCCTTGGGCTTCGTCGTGGTCTGCTCGGTGTGGAGGACCTCCACCTTCATCTGGATCGGGTCAAGGGCCGCCAAGAGCTGCTCGCGAGCCTGGCGCAGCGCGTCGGCCCCTCCGGGGATCTGGTTGGTGGCGACTTCCGGGCCGTTTGGGCCCAGAACGACGGGCACGCCGCCGGCCGTGGCCCCGTTGGCGACGAGCTCCGCGTAGGTCTTGGGATCCTTGCCGTCATTGAGGATCTGAGCTGTGGAGCGCACGGAGTCGAAGTGCATCAAGCCGCCGGCTATGTCCACTCCGTCGGCCGAGGAAAGAGACTCAAAGAAGAGACCATCGGCACGCGCCTCGATGCGGATGCTTGCCTCCGAGTTGTCCGCGCCGTACGCGTACGGGGATGAGCCCATGCCGGGGATGCCGGTCTCAGGGATCCCGCCCGGCGGGGCCACGGTGGTGCCGGCCGCTTTGGCCTTCGCTTGGACCATGTCCTCGGCGGCCTTGGCCGAGGCCGAGCCGGCGCCGGCGCTGCCCATACCCGATGGGTCGGTTTGACCGATCGAGGTCTGGCTGACCTCCTCGGGCTTGCCCGGGTAGCGGGCCGTCGCGTACTGGGGCTGGGAGGCGCGAAGCTGCTCCGGGGCTCCGTACTGCTCCGCGTACTGGTTTATCGTCGCCACCCCGGCTTGCGCCAAAGGGCCGCTGTCGAACACCGTGGCCGAGGCCTCCCCCGCGGGGCTGGACTCCAGCACACCCGTCGCGTAGGGGCTGTTGGCTTCCTCCGGCAATCCGGCGAACATGTTGGTTTCCCCGTGGAACGACACGGCCGTGGCCCTCGTCGCTCCGCCATAGCTGGCGAGCTGCGGCGCCTTGCCGGCGGCGGGGTTGGCGGCGCCCAGGGCGCCGAGCAGCACAGCGACGCCCGCCAGGCGAAGGACTCGCCCCGCCAATAACCGCGGTCCTCCGTGCCCGTCGCGCCGTCTACTCATCGCTTCCGCCCCCTTCTCGCGTGAGGTTTCGGGGCCGCCTCGACGGGGGTTTCACCCCGCCGTTGGCCATCGCCCAGAACCCCCTGCAAAGCCTCCAACAGCAGCTCGTCCGGCCTGCGACCCTCGGCCGCCGCGGAGATCTCGAGGTCTCTCCACAGCCCTCCCGGTATCCCGAGGGTGACCGCCTCGTTCTCCCCGGGGCGGTGCGCCCCAGCCCCGCGGGCGTGCTCCTCGTGACCCAAGTAGTAGCGGCTCGAGCCTTCTGCCTTGAGGTCGTGAGCCGAACCTTCGAAGACGACCTGCCCTTTCTCCAGGACGTAGGCACGCGACGCAAGGCCCAACGCTTGAGTAACGAATTGCTCCACCAAAAGAATCGCCGTGCCCTGGCGGGCAATCTCCGCCACGTAGGCGAACAGTTCCTGAACGAGGGTCGGAGCCAGGCCAAAGGAGAGCTCGTCCAGCATGAGCAGCCGCGGCCGCGATATCAGCGCCCGGGCAACGGCCAGCATCTGTTGCTGGCCGCCCGAGAGGGTGCCGGCGAGCTGTTCCACGCGCTCCCTCAGGATGGGGAACAGCACGGTCACCCGTTCGACCTCCGCGGGGGTCTGCCTACGGGGCAGGCCCGCCCCGTAGGCGCCCATCTCGAGATTCTCCCGCACGGTCAGTGTCGGGAAAATGCCTCTGCCCTCCGGCAGATGGGCGATGCCGAGGCCGGCGATCCGCTCGGGGTGTAGGCGATGAATGGGCTTGCCGGCGAAGTGGATGGTGCCACGATCGGCCCGTGCCACTCCCGAGATCGCCCGCAGCGTGCTGGATTTGCCGGCGCCGTTGGCTCCCAGCAAGGCGACGACCTCTCCCTCGTTCACTTCCAGGGTCAGCGAGTGCAGGGCCCGTACGACCCCGTAGGAGACGCCGACCCGATCAAGGGCGAGCAGGGACACCGGCTTCCTCCGCTTCCGCGCCGGCGCCCAGGTACGCCTCGATAACCCGTGGATTCGAGCGCACCTGGGCCGGCCGGCCCTCAGCCATGATCTGTCCGAAGTTCAACACGTACAGGTAGTCGCAGATGGCCATGACCAAGCTGACATCGTGCTCGATCAGGAGGATCGTGACCCCCAGCAGGTCCCGCACGCGCACGAGGTCCGCGGCGAGGGCCTCCGTCTCGCGGCTGTCCATTCCGGAAGCCGATTCGTCCAGGAGTAGGAGCCGAGGTCTTCCCGTCAAAGCCCGGCCGAGCTCGACTCTCCGGCGGAGCCCGAGGGGCAGGTCCCCGGCGAGCCGATCTTTGAGGGGCTCGAGCTCGAGAAGGTGGAGAATACCCCGGACGTGCTCGGCCGACCGCCGTTCCTCGAGGACGGCCCAGGGGGAACGCAGGAGAGAAGCAGGGAAGCTGGTCGGCTCCCGCACGTCCCGAGGCACGAGCAGGTTCTCCTCCACGGTCAGGGCCCCGAAGACCCGCACCGACTGGAAGGTCCGCCCGATGCCCAGCGTGGCCCGTTCCTCGGTCGAGCGCCCCAACAGCTCGCGTTCCATGAAGCGCACCGAGCCGGCGTCGGGAGCGAGGAACCCGCTGATCACGTTGAACAAGGTCGTCTTGCCTGCGCCGTTAGGGCCGATGAGACCCGCCATCTCCCCGGCGTTCACGTGGCAGGAAACGCTCTGGAGGGCCTGCAGGCCGCCGAAAGCTATGGAGACGCCGGAGACCTCGAGTACCGCCACGCTAGGTCTCCTCTCCCACTCGCTGCGGCTCTCGGTCTGAGCCGGCCGGCACGAGCGTTGCCACTTCCATCGCCGGTTCGTCGCCCGGCGGTTCTGCCCCGGCTCCACCGGGTGGTCCCTCCCGCGCGCGCGACCGGCGCAGCCATGCCCCCACGCTGGGAACTAGTCCCCGCGGGGCGAGGATCGTCTGGAGGATGAGGGCTCCGCCGGAGATGAGCGGAACGAGCTGCCTGACCGCCTCCTTGCCAAGCAGAAGAGTGAGGCCCGGGACGCGCTCCAGCCCCTGTGGCGAGAGCACGATGAAGATCGCCCCGTACAACGTGCCCTGGGCGCTGGAGGCCCCCATGATCGTCAGGATCGCCAGCATCACCAGCGACTTCGTCCAGGGATACTGCTGGATCGTGACCGTCTGATCCAGACCCGCGCCCAAGGCACCTGCCAGCGCGGCGATCGCGGCGGCCAGCGAGAAGCCAAGAAGCTTGTAGCGGGTAAGTGGTACTCCGGAAGCCGCGGCGCCCGACTCCGTCTCTCGGATCGCCTGGAAGACGCGGCCGATCCGCCCGCGCCTTACCGCCAACACCAAGGCGAGAACCAGCAGGAACGCGACCAGCAGGATCTCGTAGTAGACGCGGTCGGAGGCAAGGTTGAGACCCGGTATGGTGGGGCGCGCGACGGCCCGGCCCCCCACGCCTCCGGAGAACCAGGACAACGGGAAGACGAGTTGGTCGAAGACGCGGGCGATCGCCAGGGTCACCACCGCCAGCGCGAGACCCCGGATCCGCAGGGCCGGCAGGCCGACGATACTGCCCAAGAGATACCCGGCGGCCACGGCCAGCAGGGTGGCAAGCCAGAAGTTCAGGTGTGCGTTGGCGACCAGAGCCCCCGCCAGGAACCCGCCAAACCCCATCAACTCGGCGTGCATGAGCGATGGTTGTCCCAGCAAGCCCGTGATGAGCGTCAGCCCGAGCAGGGCGATGGCGAACACGAGGATCTGGGAGACGGTGTAGGCCCAGTATTGGTTCAGCGCCAGCGGCAGCAGCGCGGCCGCAACGATGCCGCCCAAGGCCACGAGACGGCGCGTCAGCTTCCGGCTATCTAGCATCGCCCTATGCCCCTTCCTTGGCCACCGCTTGGACCAGCGCGGAGCGGGGCATCAGCAACGCGAACAGGATCACCCCGAGGGCGAGTAGGTCGGGCAGGCCCATGATGTGCAGGTCCTTGATGCCCGGCAGGCTCGGGGTGACCGCTTGCAGGACGCCCAGCACGATGGCGGCCCCGAAAGCCTTCGGCAGGTTCACGAGGCCCCCGTAGAGCGCGGCGGCGAAGGAGAAGATAACGATCAGGGTGAGCGAGTAGGTGTCCAGGGGCACCTTGCCCTTTTGCGAGAGCAGGACCCCCGCGATGGCCGCGAGTACGCTGCCCATGGCCCAGGCGGCCGCGTTGACGCGGTTGACCCTGATCCCCAGGATGCGGGCGGTCGCGACATCGTCGGCCACGGCCCGCATGGCGATGCCCAGGCGGGTGGCCTTGAAGAATACGGCCAGCCCAACCGTCAGCATGACCGCGACGACGAGGTCGATGAGTTCCGCGTAGTCGATCGCCACGCCGGGGAAGCGCACGGTGCCCTCGGGGACCAGCTTGATCGGCAGGTGGTAAGCGCTCGCACCCCACACTATGCCGACCAGGCTGGTGAGGATCAGCAGCCAGCCCAGGGTTACGACCACCTTTACCAGTGGGGGCTTCCCCTCCAGGGGCCGGATCGTGAAGCGCTCGATTGCCAGCCCGAGTAGTGCACCGGAGACGACCGCACCGAGGGTTGCCACGACCACGTTGATGTGCCAGAGGTTGGCGATCTGGTAGGCGACGAAGGTCGATATCATTCCTATCGCCCCGAAGGCGAAGTTCAGCACCCGGGTGGTCTTGTAGATCAGCACGATCCCCATGGCGCCCAGGGCGTACATGGCGCCGTTGACGACCCCGACGATCGAAAGGGAAAGGTAGAAGCCAAGGTCCAAGATGGTCTCCCGCGGCTATCCGAAGGGCTTGGAGGGTCGCTTCACGGCGCCGCCGTCGGGCGTGTAGTCCCAGCATTGGAAGTCGGGGTACACGTCCGTCCAGCCGCCGTTCTTCCACTGGAGCAGCTCGATGCAGCGCACCGCGTCGTGGTCTCCCGGCAGGTAGGTAATCGGGGCGCTCACGTCGGTCTTGAACTCACGGAACGTCTCCAGGGTGTCGATGAGCTTCTCGCGGGTGAGATCCGGTCCGACGCGCCGCAGGGCCTCCACGAAGACCTGGGCGGCCGTCCAGGAGATCTCGGCGTCCGAGGCGATCGTCACCCCCGGGTAGTACTTGTGCAGCGTCTCCACGTAGCGTCGCGGGCCCGGCAGGTTCATGTGGACGGCCGGCACCAGCTGGCTCTCGACGTTGATCACGCCCTCGAGGGCACCCTTCACGTAGGCGTTTCGCTCGGTGTCGGCGGCTCCCACCGTCCAGGTGGGCGGGTGCCAGCCCTGCTTGGCGAGGGCTTGGAACAGCCGCACATAGCTCATCGGGTCGAGGGCCACGCCGATGGAGTCGGCCCCCTTGCGCCTCCAGTCCAGGATCTTGGCGTCCCAGCCTGCTTCCGTGGAGTCGATCGCATCCGCCGTCACCGGCGTGATGCCGCACTGGGCGAGGCCCTTCTTCACGCTGGCGATCATCTGTGTGGAGAAGGGGAGGTTCACCACGCCGATCGCCGGCTTCTTGACTCCTCCCTCGCACAGGAATCGCGCCACCCCGGCGCCGGCCTTGCCGAGGTTGGCCATGGTGGCGAAGAAGTTGCGGGGCCCGAACTCCTGGGGCACGGCCAGGCCTCCGATCACCGGAATGCCGATCTTGGCGAAGTACTCACTGGCGGCGGGCTCGGAGTTGGGGGCAAGCCAGCCCACGATGGCGAATACCTTGTCCTGCTCCACCAGGCGCCGGGCGGCGTTCTGACCCTGGGTGGGATCGAACCCGTCGTCGTAGGAGATGTACTCGAGCGTACGCCCGTTCACCCCGCCTTCGGCGTTGATCATCTGGAAGTAGGCGCGTACCGACTGGTCGGCCGGCCGGGCGTCGAAGGGGCCGGTCTCCGTGAATATGCCACCGACCTTTATGGATCCCCTCGATACTCCCGCCGAGGAGGCCGCCGCCCCTGCCTTCGTCGTGGTCTTGGTGGTACCGGCCTTGGCTCCTGCCGCCGCCGTGGTTGTGGCCTGCCCCCCGGTCGTCCCGGGGGTTTCCGCGGACGTGGCGGCTTCCTGCCCGGCCGTGTCCGAGCCCGGCCCTTGGCCCCCGGTTCCCGCGCCGCTCATGCCGGTGGCGACCGGCCTGTTGCCCAAGTCGGTGTAGTAGTGGGCGATGAGCAGCCCGAAACCAAGCGTGAGGACGAATGCCCCCGCCAGCAAGCGGTTGAAGAGTCGGTCCTGGCCGTTCGATGGGTTCATGGTGTCTCTCCAAGAGCTGTTCTTGTCGGGGCTTCCCGGGGGTCTGGCGAGGTCTCCGCGCGCTCTACATCCACCCGCACCGGCGAGCGTTGGCTACCAGACAAAGAGGGTAGCATCGCACGCCACTCGCATTGCAACGGCATGAAGAGCCTACTCCCGAATGCCCCGCCAAGAAGGCTCCGTTCGTCCGGCTCGGCACCGGCGGCTCCGTCCGTGAAACACGGCCGCCCCGGCCTGTAGATGATTCTCCATTGCACCGACCGGTTCCTGCCCGACGGAGCGAAGAAGAGGTTAGGGCTCAAAGCGTTCCCGCTCAGCCGAAGGGCTTGGAGGCTGCCTTTGCGGCCCCGCCGTTGGGGGTGTAGTCCCAGCACTGCCAGTCCGGGTAGAAGTCCTTCCAGCCGCCGTCCTTCCACTGCTGCACCTCGACGCAGCGGACCGAGTCCTGGTTCCCCCGCAGGTAGGTCATTGGCGGGAGGAGATCCATCTTGAACTCCCGGAACGTCTCCAGGGCGGCGATGAAGTTCTCTCGGGTGGGCTCGGGCCCCGCGCGTCGAAGGCCCTCGACGAAGACCTGTGCGCCGCTCCAGGACATCTCGGCCAGGGCCGCGATGGTTGTCCCCGGGTAGTACTTGTGCAGGGTCTCCACATAGCGCCGCGCCCCGGGCAGATCCATGTGAATGGAGGGCAGCAGCTCGCTCTCCATGTTGATGACGTGGATCTTCTCCAGTGCTTTCGCCACGTAGGCGTTGCGCTCGGTATCGGCGAAGCCGGCGATGTAGACCGGGGGGTACCACTCCTGCTGGGCGAGGGCCTGGAACAGCCGCACGTAGCTCATGGGGTCCAGACCGGCCAAGATGGAGTCGGCTCCCATCGCTCGCCAGCTGAGGATCTTCCCGCTGTAGTTAGTCTCCGTGGCGTCGATCTTCTCGTAGGTCACGGGCTCGAGGCCCTTGCACTGCTCGATGCCTCTCTTGAAGCCCGCGACCATCTGGTCGGAGTAGGAGAGGTTCACGACGCCCACCGCCGGCTTCTTCACCCCCCCCTCGCAGGGGAACCGAGCAAGCCCGGCGCCCGCCTTGGCGAAGTTGGAGCTGACTGAGAAGAAGTTGGACGGGCCGAACTCCTGCGGGACGCCCAGGCCGCCAATCACCGGTATCCCGGTCTTGGCGAAGTACTCGCTGGCGGCCGGCTCGGTGTTGGGGGCGAGCCAGCCCACGATTGCGAATACCTTGTCCTGCTCCACCAGGCGCCGGGCCGCGTTCAGCCCCTGAGTGGGGTCGTACCCGTCGTCGTAGGAGATGTACTCGATCTTTCGCCCGTTCACCCCGCCTTCGGCGTTGATCATCTGGATGTAGGCGCGGGCCGAGTAGTCCGCCGGCCGGCCGTCGTAGGGTCCGGTCTCCGTGAAGATGCCGCCGATCTTGATGGAACCCTTCGACACTCCACGGCTCGAGTCTGCCGCCGTGACCTTCCGGGGGGCCTGCGAGGTGGAGGTCTTGGGAGCCCCCGACGTTGCGGCGCTAACGGGCTGATCCACGGCACCCGCGCTCTGCACGGAGCCGGGGGCCTGGTCGCCTGGATCACCGAGCTGTTGAGCCGCTGCCCCGTCTTGTGTGCCGATCAAGACGGACCGAGGGGCCAGGTCACCGTAGTACGAAACCAGCAGGAGGCTCAGCAACACGGTGAGCACACAAGAGATTGTGAGAAGGCGTGAAAGGAGGCGGTCCTGGCCGCTCGGTGCGTTCATGCCCCCCCACCTTCTCTGCCCGTACAGTGCCCCGCGACCGCTTGCCACAACCGGCAATCACATTCACGACCAGGGTCAACTCAAGTATGGTAGCAGCTGGTGTGCCGAGCGTCACACCCTCCAAGGGTGGCCCAGCTCCGCTGGAGTCGCCCAGGGGACGAGCAACGCGGAGCGATGTGTGACTGCTGGGAGCCCGGGAGAGAACGGTAGCTGGGGCTTCGCGAGGGGCTTCCTGCCGGTTCGGGCCAGGGGGTCCGGCACGATCCCGGACGTCGATGGGGGTTCGTGAGAGAGGGGGGTTCGTGAAGAAGGTCGACGTGGTTACGGGCGCGTGCGGGTTCTCTGGCGGCTACGTCGTCAAGCATCTGCTCGAAAAGGGAAGGAGGGTCAGGGCCACCGACCTGGCAAGTGCGTATGACCACCCAGAAGAGGCGGAGCGTCGCAAGATCCTCGACCTCGACTACGAACGGGACGGGGTGGAGTGGGTGCCCTCGGACCTGACCCGCAAGGAGACCCTGCTGCCCCTCTTCGCAAAAGGCGATGTGGGCTGCCTGTTCCACACCGCCTCCCTTTACGACTACTCGGCCCCGTGGAGCGCACTGGAGAAGGTCAACATCCTCGGCGTCACAAACCTCCTGGACGCGGCCGTCGAGGGCGGCATCGAGAGGATGATCCACTGGTCCACCTGCGGCGTATACGGCCACTCCTACTTCCCGGGCTCATACCTCGAAGGGCGCCCGCATCGCCCGCTCGTCGAGTTCCTCTGGAACCAGCTCGTCCGCCCCTGGCAGGCGGACCCCACCTTCCAACGCCCGCCGCGGCATCCGACGAACCAGCCGATGACCGAGGAGCGGTCCAACCCCAAGAACACACTCGGAGATACTCCCACTGGGACGTACTTCTCCAACGAGTACGCCCGTTCGAAGTGGATCCAGGAGCAGATCGTCTGGAGGTATCACCGGGAGAAGGGCCTGCCGGTGACGGTGGTGAGGCCGGCGCCCATCTACGGTCCCGGATCCAGCTACGGCGTAACGGGCCTACTCGTTGCTTTGTCGGAGGGGCTTCTTCCCGTCTATCCGGCGGCCAGCAAGTTCCTCCTTTTCGGAGGCAACATCCATGTCACGGACATCGCAAGAGCTGCGGTGTTCCTTTCGGAGAGGCCGGAAACCATAGGCGAGGACTACAACCTGAGCGACAGCTATCTCCTGACTCATCGCGAGGCCTTTGAGGTGGCGACAAGGCTGCTCGGCAGGAGAGTTCACTTCATACCGGGAGTGCCGCTTCCGCTCTGGCAGAGATTCGTGATGGCCGCGGGCAAGCTCGCCTACCGGCTCGAGAAGAGGTATCCCTCCTACACTCGCAGCAGGGTGCTGGACCTGGGGCAGCTCAACTACCTGACCCTGGGCATCTGGGTGTCAAACAAGAAGCTCAGGGCCTTGGGCTTCGAGTTTGAGTACCCGGATTTCCGGCAGGGGCTCGCGGAAACCGTCGCCTGGCTCATCGAGAACGGGAAGATCAAGTAGTCCGCCGGTACCCTCCGACGACGCTGGATCTAGGGGGTGTGCGCGATGGGCCATTCCATGAAAGCCTTCCGGGGCCCGGCATGGGCTCGCCTTCTCGCCCTGATGGCCGTTCTGGCGCTTCTGGGCTCAGGGTGTGGGGCCCGGTGGTCGCCGGACCGGGAGCTGCGCCTGGCTGCGGAAGGGGGCGCGGTCGTCTCCGATGAAGGAGTGCCCAACGAAGCGTCCGGGGTGAGCGAAGGGAACATCTCAATGAGTGGAGGGGCGGCCCTCCCGTCCGCACCCGGTGGCGCGCCGTCGACGGGCTCGGTCGGTAGCTCGACTGGTCAGACGAGCGATCTTGCCGGGTCCACCGGAACTGGGACGGCTCAGGTGGATGCGGGTCCTCACCCCGGCGTGACCGATACGGAGATAGCCCTCTGCTACCTCGTGCCCCTGACCGGCGCGTCTCCGGTGCCGACCGACTGGAAGAAGGGCGTGACGGCCTACTGGGAGAACGTCAAGAAGAAGGGCGGCATCCACGGGCGCAATATCAAGCTCATCGTCAAGGATACGGGGTCCGAAGTGGAGACCGCGCTGTCGGAGGCGCGCAACTGCATCAACGAGAAAGCCTTCAGCTTCCTGATCATGGACCGTACCCCGGTGGAGGCCGCCGCGCTCAAGTTCTTGAACGACCAGGGAGTTCCGGGCGTCATGATCGTTCCAATCGGCAACCCGGGCCTCGAGCCAGGCGGGGACTGGGTCAACGTCTTCGGGGTCGTTGCGGGGGTCAAGACGCAGGGGCGCCTGATCGCCGACTACTTCACGACGGGCGACCTTGCCGGCAAGAGGCTGGCGGTCGCCCGGGAGGATGCTCAGGATACCGTGCCTGCCACCGAGGCCTTCAAGGCACGGCTTGCCGATAAGGGCGTCAAGCCGGTGGCTGAGGAGAAGCTGGACCCGCAAGGCAACGACTTCTCCGCAGCCGTGCTGAGTCTCAGCCGCGCCAAGGCGGAGGTTGTGTGGGTCTACACGACCCCCGTGGTCATGATCAAGCTCGCCCAGCAGGCGGCGGCGACCGGGTATCGGCCGATCTGGTTTGCCTGCGCGCCCTCGTGGAACTTCAACCAGGTTCTCCAGGTGGGCAACGCCGGCGGGGCCATGAAGGGCGCGCGCGCCTTCTCGCCTTGGATCGCGCTTTCGAGTCCGGGCGCCGAGGAGTTCAAGGCCGTGTACCGGCAGATGTACAACGAAGAGCCCGACGATATCGGCATCATCGGCTGGGGTTACGGCGAGGTCTTCCACGCCGCGCTCCAGGCGGCCGGACGCGACCTCAGCCACAGTACCTTCCGCGCGGCGTTCCAGTCCCTGAGCGCAACGCCCAAGATATGGGCGCCGTTGCGTTTCGGCCCTGGCGTCAGAGTCGGGTCCGACTATGTGATGGAGTTCCGTGAGGCGGGCGATCACT
>JBBAAN010000064.1:0-12210 GCA_041658225.1 Actinomycetota bacterium | reverse complement strand
TCACCCCAGCCCTCCTAGCCGGCACCCGGCAAGCTCGCCCGTCCCGGCCAGGGGCAGGCGCCTTCCCGAATGTGGCGCTCGTAGTCCTCACGGAACAGAGCGATGCTGGATTCGACGGGGCTCACGGCGCCGTCGCCCAGCGGACAGAAGCAGCGGCCGAGCATGTTGCCACAAACGTCGAGCAAGGTGTCGACGTCCGCGGCCCGCCCCCGGCCTTCCTCGATACGGGCCAGGGTGTGGCGCATCCAGTAGGTGCCCTCGCGGCACGGGGTGCACTTGCCGCAGGACTCGTGGGCGTAGAAGTCGGTGAAGCGTCGGACGGCGCGCACGATGCAGGTGCCCTCGGCGATCACGATCATCGCCCCGGTGCCCAGTTGCGAGCCGGCCGCCACCACCGACTCGAAATCCATCGGGACATCGAGATGCTCGGCCGAAAGCAGGGGTGTCGAGGAGCCGCCCGGCGCGAACGCCCTTAGATGCTTGTTCTTCCAGACGCCGCCCGCGAAGTCCTCGATCAGCACACGGGCCGGGATGCCCAGAGCCGCCTCGTAGTTGCCGGGACGGTTGACCTCGCCTGATATCGAGAAGATCTTGGGGCCCGGCGAGCGCTCGGTTCCCAGGGAGCGGAACCAGGCCACCCCGCGCTCGACGATGTGCGGGATCGCGGAGATCGTCTCGACATTGTTGATCGCGGTCGGGCTGGCGTAGAGACCCTTGACCGCCGGGAACGGCGGACGAAGCCTCGGCTGGCCGCGGAAGCCCTCCAGGGATTCCAGAAGCGCCGTCTCCTCTCCGCAGATGTAGGCGCCGGAGCCGCGATGCACCAGGATCTCCAGGCCGAAGTCGCGTCCTATCACGCGAGCCCCGAGGTAGCCCGCACTCCTGGCTTCCGCCAGCGCAGCCTCGAGTCGCCTGCCGGCCAGCGCCATCTCGCCACGCAGGTAGACGAACGCCCGTGCCGCGCCGATGGCGTAGGCCGAGATCAGGATGCCTTCGATCAATTGGTGCGGGTCGCGCTCGATCAGCTCGCGATCCTTGAACGTTCCCGGCTCGCCCTCGTCGCCGTTGACGACCAGATAGACCGGCAAGCCGGTGTCCCGCGGGATGAAACCCCACTTGCCCCCGGTCGGAAAGCCCGCACCGCCCCGACCGCGAAGTCCGGAGTCCTTGACCATCCGAGTGACATCCGCCGGGCTCATGGCCAGCGCCCGGCGCAATCCCGCGTAGCCGCCGGTCGCCCCATAGCGCGCGAGGGTGTGGCTCTCCGGATCCTCGAAGCGGGCCGTGAGTACCCGCACCTCGGCGCTCATGCCTGCCCCTCGCCGGGATCGAGCCTGCCGCCCTCCAGGCCGGCCAGTCGCCGGTGGGCGCGCGCCAGCGGCTCGGGCACCTCGCCCTCGGCGGCGGGCAGGAGTTGCCCCGAACGGATCCCCCGCACGATTGCCTCGGCGGCCTCCGGCGAGACCCGTTCGTAGTTCTCATAGTTGACCGACACCACCGGCGCCTTGTCACAAGCCGCCAGGCACTCCACGGCCTCGAGGGTGACCTTGCCGTCGGAGGAGGTTCCCGCCCCGTCCAGGGCCAGCGCCGCCGCGATGCGCGCGAAGACCTCGTCGGCGCCGCGCAGAGCGCACGGCACGTTGGTGCACACCGAGACCACGTACTCGCCGGTCGGAGAGCGCTTGAGCATGGAGTAGAAGCTGGAGACGGCGCCAACCTCAGCGGCGGTCAGCCCCAGCAGATCCCCTACCCAGTCGAGGTCCTCGCGCCCCAGGAATCCGTGCTCGGCCTGGGCCAGGAACAGAAGGGGCACCAGGGCGGAACGCGGCTGCGGGTAGCGGGCGATGATCTCCGCGGCGCGCGCGGCGGTCTCGGAAGAGATCGTCATCGATCGACCCCTCCCATGATCGGGTCGATGCTGGCAACCGCGGCGACGAGGTCGGCCACGAGGCCCCCCTTCGCCATCGTCTCAGTGGCCTGAAGATTGACAAAGGACGGCTCGCGCGAGTGCACCCGGTAGGGCCGCGCCCCCCCGTCCGAGACCACGTGGTAGCCAAGCTCCCCGCGCGGGGACTCGACCGGAACGTAGACCTCGCCGGCAGGAACCTTGAATCCTTCCGTGACCATCTTGAAGTGATGGATCAGCGCCTCCATGGACTCGCCCATGATGTGGCGCACGTACTGCGGGGAGTTGCCCAGCCCGTCGGGAGCCACGGAAAGATGCGTGGGCCAGGCGAGCTTGGGATCCTCGATCATGAATGGGCCGTCTTCCAGGCGGTCCACGGTCTGGTCGACGATCTTGAGCGACTCGCGGATCTCGGCGACTCGAACGCGATAGCGATCGTAGACGTCGGCTCCCTCGAACGTCGGGATGTCGAACTCGTAGCCCTCGATGCCGCAATAGGGGTCGGTGCGACGAACGTCAAACGCCACCCCGGCCGCGCGAAGCATGGGTCCGGTCACGCCCAGGGCGATCGCCTGATCGGCAGGCAGCACCGCGACCCCGCGTGTGCGCTCGATCCATATCGGGTTGGTGGTGAGCAGGTCCTCGTACTCGGCGAGCTTGGCCGGCATCAGATCCACGAAGTCCAGGACCCGCTCGAGCGTTTCGTCGTCCACGTCTCCGGCGACCCCGCCGGGACGGATGTAGGCATGGTTCATGCGCAGACCGGTAACGGCCTCGAAGATCGCCAGGATCGCCTCCCGCTCGCGGAAGCCGTAGAGCATCATCGACAGGGCCCCCAGGTCCAACGCCGTCGAGGCCAACCACACCAAGTGCGAGGCGATGCGGTTCAGCTCGGTCATCATCACGCGGATGACCTGCGCGCGCGGCGGAGCCTCGATGCCGAGAAGCTTCTCCACCGCCAGGGAGTAGCCCAACTCATGGAACAGCGGGGCCAGATAGTCCATGCGCGTGACCAGGGTCACGCCCTGGACCCAGTTGCGGTACTCGGCCGTCTTCTCGATGCCGGTGTGCAGGTAGCCGACCACGGGCTTGCAGGAGACGACCTCCTCGCCACGCAGCCCGACGACCAGCCGCAGCACGCCGTGCGTCGCCGGGTGCTGGGGGCCCATGTTGACCGTCATGACCCCCTCCGTCACATGGTCGATTCCGCCCTGGGTCCCCGGGCTCCCAACCCCGGCCCGCGTCCCAGCGCTCGCGGCCCCGTCCGTGGCCTCGCTCCGACCCGCGGGCAGGCGAACTCCGCCCATTGCCCGCGGTTCCTCGGGCCCGCTCATGCGTTCGCCCCCCGCACGTCGGCGGGTGGCACGGAAACCTCCGTGAACTTCACGTCCACCCCGCCCAGCGGGTAATCCTTGCGGTGAGGATGTCCCACCCAGTCATCGGGCATTAGGATGCGCTCGAGATTGGGATGGCCGTCGAAGATCACCCCGAAGAAGTCGTAGACCTCTCTCTCGTGCCAGTCCGCCGTCGGCCAGAGATCCGTCAGGGAGGGCACGTGAGGATCCTCGACGGAGACGCTCACCCGCAACCGCAGACGGTGGTTGTGCTCCAGGGAGTGAAGCTGGTAGACGACGCAGAGCCTGCGTTCGCGATCGGGGTAGTCCACCCCCGAGACCGACGAGAGCATCTGGAAGGCGCAGGCCGGATCCTCGCGCAGGAACGCCGCCACGTCGCGAAGCTCGCCCGGATCCAGGTCGATGCTGAGCTGGCCCCGGTCGCGCACGGCACGCTCGGCAGCCGACGGGAAAGCCTCCCGCATGCGCTCCAGCACGGAATCCTGACTCAACGTCTCCCCTCGCTGCCTAGGTCGGAAGCGGCGACCGACGGATCTTCTCGTGAAGCTTGAGGATGCCGTCCATCAGCATCTCCGGGCGCGGCGGGCAGCCGGGCACGTAGATGTCCACGGGCACAATCTGGTCCACGCCCTGCACCACCGCGTAGTTGTTGAACATCCCGCCCGATGTCGCGCACACCCCCATCGAGATGACCCACTTCGGCTCGGCCATCTGGTCATAGATGGTGCGAAGCACGGGAGCCATCTTCTGGGACACCCGGCCGGCCACGATCATCAGGTCGGCCTGGCGAGGTGAGGCACGGAAGATCTCCATCCCGAAGCGGGACAGGTCGTTGTGGGCGGCGCCCGTGGCCATCATCTCGATCGCGCAGCAGGCCAGGCCGAACGTCGCCGGCCAAAGTGAGCCCGTCCGAGCCCAGTTGACCAGCTTGGAGACCGTGGTCAGCAAGATGCCCGATGGCAGCCGGGTTTCTAGTCCCAATCCAGACCTCCACGCCGCAGCACGTAGACGTAGGCAACGAAGAGAGTGACGACGAACAGGCCCATCTCCGCCAGGGCGAACGCACCCAGCCGCCTGAAGACCACGGCCCACGGGTAAAAGAAGATCGTTTCGATGTCGAAGACGATGAACAGCATCGCCGTCACGTACCAGCGCACCGGGAAGCGATCCCCCACCGGAAGCCGCTCGACCTCGATTCCGCACTCGTAGGGAGCGGACTTGCGCGCAGTGGGGTTCTTCGGCCCGACGAGCGAAGCCATCACGAGACTGGCGACCACGAACGCCGTCGCCAAGCCCAGCAACACCAGGATCGGAACGTAGTCCGAGAGCAAGCCGGCGACCTCCTAGAGGCAATTCGGGTCCCCACAGTATCGGCGGGTCCCGTGTACGCGCAAGCATCTCATCGAGCGCGGGACCCACCGTGAGCGCTCTCTGCGCAAACACGGCCGCAATCGACCACCCCCGCGTGCCGGACGGCCGCGTTGTGGGCGGTGCCCCGCGGCAGGAGCACTACCCTCCGGAGGGCCACGCCCGCACGAGTGAGCGGATCACCCGGTCGGAGGCGTGCCCACCGCTGGGAGCGTACAGGTTGGACATGAGCTTGAGGGCCGCGCCCATCAGACCCCTGTGCGGAAGCAGGTAGCGCGTGGTCGCCTTCATCACACCACGGGCTCCGATCACCTTCACGAACATCCGGGCGATCGAGTAGTAAGCGCCGTAGCGCCCGCGAATCTCCTCGGGGTAGCGGTGAAGCAGTAAAAGGTCGCCACGCCGCAACGCCTCCGCGGCCACCTCCCCGGCAAGCAACCCGGTCTCCAGCGCGTAGGCGATGCCCTCGCCGTTAAAGGGGTTGACCATGCCGGCCGCGTCCCCGACCAGCATCACCTCGCGATGCAGTGCGGGCCAGCGGTTGTGGCCCATCGGAAGAGGGCCGGTCCTGATCTCGCCCAGACCCTCCGCCGCCTCGATGCCCCATTCCGGTCGCACGGAGGGAAGCCAGTCCGCCAGCAGTCGCCGGTAGTCGGTGCGGCGGAAGGCCTGCGATGTGTCGAGCTGCCCCACACCCACATTCACCGTCCCGTCGCCCATCGGGAAGATCCAGCCGTACCCGGGCATCAGCCGGGTCCCGGCCCACAGCTCCAGGTAGCTTTCGATGAAGGGGTCCTTGTCGTTGACGCTCGGGTAGTAGCGCCGGGCGGCCACGCCCAGAGGCCGGCGCGGATCGCGATGAAGCCCGAGCGCCGTGGCGAACCGGGAAGAAGCGCCATCGGCCGCGATCACCAGCCGGGCCCGAACCTTCGTCTCACCTTCGGGGGTGCGAAGGCGCACGCCCTTCACGCGCCCGGCCTCTTCGAGCGGCCCGGCCACCTCGGTCCCCTCCAACAGTTCCGCTCCGGCCTTCTCGGCGTGACGAGCCAGGATCTCGTCGAGGACGTTGCGCGGGCAGGCGTAGCCGTAGGCCGGCCAGCCTTCCACCCGCGGCCAGGGCAGCTCGAGCTTGATGTCTCCCCCGATGACCCGAAGCCCGACGTTGCGCTGGAAACCGAGCGCTTCCGGGTCGACGTCCATGGAGTGCAGGGCCCCCACGGATCGCGGAGTCAACCCGTCTCCACAGACCTTCTCGCGAGGGAACCGGTCGCGTTCGACGAGCAGGACGCGCACCCCGGCGCGCGCCAGCCGGTAGGCGGCCGCGCTTCCCGCGGGGCCCGCCCCGACGACGACAGCTTCGACTTCCCTCACGTTTTCCTCCGGGATGCCGGGACTGATTTCCGCCCCCCGGCGCCGTTCCGCGAGTTTACCAGCCGCCCGAGTTCGCCTCGGCAGCTCGCACGATCCACCGCGCCGGTCCCTCGCCACACCGTCGTGCGCCCTATCGAACTACGGCCTGGTGGACTGCCACGATGCCCCCGGTGAGGTTCTTCCAACGCACCTCGCTCCATCCGGACAGCGCGATGATGCGCGCCAGTTCCTTCTGGTTGGGCCAGGCCGCAACGGTTTCCGCGAGGTAGACGTAGGCGCTCGAGCGCGGTGTCAGCGCCCGGGCGAGCGCCGGCATCACGCGGGTGAGGTAGGCGAGATAGGCTGTCCGGAAAGCGGGTGAGGTCGGGTGCGAGAACTCGAGGACGACCAGCCGGCCGCCGGGCCTGGTGACCCGGCGCATCTCCTCCAGGCCGGCGGTGGGATCGCGAAGGTTACGCAATCCGAAGCCGATGGTGACCGCGGCGAACCGGCCGTCTTCGAAGGGCAGATTCGCCGCGTCGCCCACGAGGAACTCGGCGCGATCGTCTGACCGAGCCGCCGCCCGAGCCAGCATGCCGGCGGAAACGTCCACTCCCACCACTCGCAAGGCCGGCTGCTCTTCCAACAATGCCATCGCCAGGGCCCCCGTCCCGCAAGCGACATCCAGCGCCTCATCGCCCGGCGCCAGGGTCGCCGCTCGCGCGGCCACCCTGCGCCAGTGCCGGTCCTCTCCGGCCGAGAAGAGGGTGTTGGCCAGGTCGTAGCGCGGCGCGATCACGTCGAACATGGCGCCCACCTTGGGGGTCGGACGCCTCGCCGGGTCGGGGCAGCCCTTCACCGAGCCGCCACCCGATCCCCTGCCAAGTACGTTGCCGAGACCCGCCCCGCGCCTTCCTCGATCAGCGCGCGATAAGGATCGTCTCCCGCGTGGACGGCCACCAACGCCAAGTCGGCCATCTTCCCGGGCTCCAGGCTTCCGATCCGGTCCTGCCAACCCATCGTGGCGGCGCCTTCCAGAGTAAGGAGCCGGACTGCCTTTTCCTCAAGGCCCACCGATGCTTCCGCCCCCGCACCAATGACGGCCGCCTCTTTCGCGCCCTGACGGCGAGCCAGACTGCGCCAGGCTCGCGCTTCGGCGAGCAGGTCCAGGTCGGAGTTGCTGGCCAGACTGTCGGTGCCGATGGCCAGCGGAACGCCGGCCTCCAGGTAATCGGCCAGTGGAGCCTCGCCCGCGTCCAGGAACGCGTTGCTGCGCGGGCAGCAGGCCACCGCGGCAGCGGACTGAACCAGCATCCGCAAATCGGCGGCGTCCACCTGCACCCCGTGCGCCACGGTCGTCCTGGGTCCAAGCACACCCGTCAGCGCGGCGTAGGCAACGGGGCTTGTGCCGGCCCCACCGGGCGGCAGATCCCAGGCGAAGCGCGCGAACCCGAAGCTCGCCATGCCGCCGGCGCCCCGTGCGATGAACTCGACCTCAGCCGGTGACTCCGCCAGGTGCACGTGCAACCGAACGCCCTTGCGCGCGGCCAGATCCACCAGCGCGCCAATGGCCGCCCGCGAGATCGTGTAGGGAGCGTGCGGCGATATGCCCAGTTCTCGATCGCCCTGGGCGGCAAGCTTCTCCCCGATCATTGCCGCCGCTCGCTCCTCCTCACCCCTGCCCACCCCGAACACCTCGAGGTAGGAGATGCCGCGCAGGCCGGCCTCACTTGCCGCCGCCAGCCCCGGCCCGCGGGTGACTATGTCGGCCGCGGCCGTGCAGCCGGTAGCCAGCATCATGGCGACCCCTTCTTGCGAGGAGGCAAGCCAATCTTCACTGCTCAATGCCTCGCCGGCGGCAACCAGGTCCTTGATCCACTCGACGAACTCCTTGCCCGTCCAGGGAGCCCGCAGCGCCGTGTACTCCAGGTGCGCGTGGCCGTTGACGAGTCCCGGCAGCAGGATTCCTTCCAGCGCTTCGGTCTCGGCCTGCGGGAACCGCCGCGCCAGCTCGGAGGCCGTCCCCACCGCCAGGATGTGCTCGCCCTGGAAGGCAACGGCTCCCCGGCGAACGGGCGCTTCCGAAATCGGCAGGACCCAGTCGGCAACCAGCAGCCGGGTCGCCTCCGATGGGCGGCGACCGGAACCGCAACCACCTTCGGCACTCACTTCGCCCCTCGCGCGCGACCGGCGCGGGGGACTCAACCGGGATCCCTCTCTCGACCACGCCGTTGCGCCCCAATGGGTTCGGGCTCTTTCGGCACGCGCGACCCGCCATCCGGCGCGTCGTAGACGGCCAGGGCGCGATAGAGGGTGTCCCGCTGGACGGGGATGCGGCCGGCCTGGCGAATGAGGTGAACCAACTCGCCCACGTCGCTCGAGTTGTGGGTGCCGGCCGCCGCCACCACGTTCTCCTCCAGCATCACGCTGCCGAGGTCGTCGGCTCCCAGGTGCAGCGAAAGCTGACCGGCATCCTTTCCCGCCGTCAGCCAGGACCCCTGCACATGCGCCACGTTGTCCAGGTACAGCCGCGCCACGGCCACGAAGCGCAGGTAGTCGAAGACGGTGACGTTGGTTCGCCCGCCGAGAACGTTGTTGCCCGCCTGATATGTCCACGGGATGAAGGCCCGGAACCCGCCGGCCTCATCCTGAAGTTCGCGGATCACCCGAAGGTGCTCGATGCGCTCGGCCGGAGTCTCGACCGTTCCCATCATCATGGTGGCCGTGGACTCGATGCCCATCCCGTGCGCCGTCCGCATCACCTCGAGCCAGACCTCGGCCGGCTCCTTCAGCGGCGAGATGATCCGACGCACCCGGTCCACCAGGATCTCCGCGCCGGCCCCGGGCAGGGAGTCCAGCCCGGCACTTCTCAGCCGAGACAGCACCTCGGTCACCGGCAGGCCGGAGGTGCGCGCGAAGTAGGCGATCTCGCTGGGGCCCAGGCAGTGAAGCGTCAGGCCCGGCCACTTCGCCCGCACCCCGCGGAGCAAACCCTCGTACCACTCCAGGCCCCGTTCGGGGTCGTGGCCGCCCTGGAACATGATCTGAGTCGCGCCCGCGGCAACGGCTTCCTCGACGCGCGAGTGGATCTCCTCGACTGAGCGCCGCCACGCGCCCGGGTCCTGCGGTGAGTGGTAGTAGGCGCAGAAACGGCAGCCCGTCACGCAGACACTCGTGGTGTTGACGTTGCGGTCGATCACGAACGTCGCGTAGCCCTCTGGAAAGCGCGCGCGGCGCACGGCATCGGCGGCACGCCCCAAGGCGTGGAAGTCCGCCTGGACATAGAGATCCAGGGCTTCCTCTGCCGAAAGCCGACGCTCGTCGACCGAGGGGCGGCCCTGCTCCGCCGCAAGCCGGCCGCCCTCAACCGCGCCTTCCAGCAATGCCTCCAACCGTTCCGGCCGTCCGCCCACCCTCACACCTCCACGAACTCGAGTGGGACAACGGCCGGAAGGTAGCCGCGCGCGGCCGCGCGCTCGCCGAAGCCGCGCAACCCTTCCTGGAGACGCGGTCCGAAAGAGAAGGTCAGGCCGCGGAAGTACTCGGCCAATTCATCGGCAGTGAAGGGCTCCCAGCGCGCGGCGTTCTCGGCCACTTCGTCCAGACGGCTCATGGAATAGGCCAGGGACTCCAGAAACGAGCGATGGACACCCCGCACCAACTCGGGAAAGCGCACGGCGAAGTTCCGGCGCACCGCCCACACGGCGTAGACCATCGGCAAGCCGGTGTGTGCTTTCCACTCCGCACCCAGGTCATAGACGCGCAAGCCTTTCGTGCGCGCCACTTGGGCCCCCGCGCGCATCGCGGCGTCGCCGATCAGCAAGGCGGCGTCGGCCTCCTCCAGCATTCGTGAGAGATCGGGGGGGCACTCGACGTAAGTCGGACGCGCCTTCCACCACTCCTCGAAAAGGATCCTGGTCAACGCCTGGCTGGTCGCCGAAGTGTTGGCCAGGGCCACTCTCGCCCCACCGAGGTCCTCCGCCGGGCGCTTGGAGACAAGGAAGATGCTGCGCACGGCGCCGTCGGCCGAGACGGTGAGATCGGGAAGCAGCAGCAGGTCGGCGGCGTTTCGCAGGTACTCCACACTGGAGATCGGGCTGACGTCCAGGTCGCCTTCGAGCAGCCAACGGTTCAGCTCGGTGGGAGTGCCCTTGGTCAGCTCCACCTCCAGCAGGGCGGCGGTGTGGATCAGCCCGTAGTAGAGCGGATAGCAGTTCAAGTACTGGATGTGCCCCACCCGGGGCTTGGAGGGCGTCCGGCGTCCGGCCATCTACTCGCCCCCCGTCTTGGTCCCGGCAGAAGCTACATGATCCCCTGCCGCCTCGCCCACCCCGCTCGCCGCGGATGCGACGCCACCCCCTGCCGCCTCGGCCGTCTCGACCGCCCCGCTCGGCACGCCCCGGAAATCCGGCGGCGGGTCGTAAGCCAGTGCCTCGGGGCCTTCGAAGACCCGGAGCACGTTGTACTGGGTATCCCTCTCGACGGGTGTGCGTCCGGCCTGGCGGATCAGCCGCAACAGATCCTCGCGCGTCATGGTCCCCGGGGTGCCGTAGCCGTCGGCGTCGTGAGTGATCTTGTACTCGACCACCGAGCCGTCCAGGTCGTCCACCCCGAACTTCAGCGACACCTGCGCGACCGTGAGCCCGTGCATCACCCAGAAGCACTTCACGTGCGGGACGTTGTCGAACAGCAACCGTGACACCGCGAAGGTGCGCAGGCCCTCCGCCGCGGTGGCCATCGGAAGGTGCGAGAGGCGGTTGTTGTCGTTGTGGAATCGAAGCGGGATGAAGACGCGAAAGCCTCCCGTTTCATCCTGGAGCTCGCGAAGGCGCAACACGTGGTCCACTCGATGCCGGTGCTCCTCGATATGGCCGTAGAGCATCGTGCACGGGGTGCCCATGCCGCGCGCGTGCGCCATCCGGTGGATCTCGCTCCAGCGCGCCCAGTCCGTGGGGTGGCCCACGACTTTGGAACGCACCTCCTCGTCGAAGATCTCGGCGCCCCCGCCGGTGAGGCTCTCCAGACCGGCCTCGATCAGCTCGTCGAGGACTTCCTCTGCGGTGAGCCCCGAGATCCTGGAGAAGAAGTCGACCTCCACGGCCGTGAATGCCTTGAGGTGCACCCCCGGCAGCGCCTCCTTGAGCATGCGAAGCGTTCGCGGGTAGTAGGACCAGGGCAGCTTGGGGTGCATGCCGTTGACGATGTGCAACTCGGTGATGCCCAGAGGCGCCAGGGCTGCCGCCCGCTCGACGGCCTCTTCCGCGCGCATTGTGTAGGCGTCCTTGTCGCCGGGCTTGCGAGCGAAGGAGCAGTAGGCGCAGGAAGCCACGCAAACGTTGGTGAGATTGAGGTGGCGGTTTGAGTTGAAGAAGACGTGATGGCCGCTGAGCCGGACCTTGACCTGGTCGGCAAGCCAGCCCAGCCAGAGCAGGTCCTCGGCGCCATACAGGGCCACGCCGTCATCGCGGGAGAGCCGCTCTCCCGTCAAGGCCTTTGCCTCGATCTCCGCCAGTTGGCCCTTCACGCACCCTCCCTCAAGACTCGCCCAGTCCAGTGTAGTGCGCCCGAAGTTCGCCCACATTCGGGCGCACTACACTTGGCGCCGGCGCGCCGGTACCTCGACCCCGCCCGCGCCCGGGGGAACCTCGAGGCAGAAGCCGGCGCGAGGAGATGACCAGGTTCTCCCGTCCTCGTGGGCATAAACGTTGGGACGGCGCTGTTCTAGATGAGTCGGGTTGAGAGGCGAACTGCCTTACCGGCGGCCGGGTCTCCGAGTCGCCGATGGTCAACCCGAGGAACTCAACTGAGAAGGGGCCAAGAGCAATGAATCCGATGCTCAGCGAGATGGCCGCCTTCGAGCGGCGGGAACAGATGGTGCAAGAGGCCGCCTGTTTCCGCTACTTCCTGGTGGCCAGACGGATCCGTAGGTCCATTCAGACGAAGTCCGGCTAACAGGACCTCTCCCGCGAACCACCCGCCCGACTCAAAGTGGTGTGGTGCGCCCGAGTTGCCAATACATTCCGGCACACCACATGCAGGAATGGGCCGGACCAAAGAACATGCCAGACTTAGTGCTCGCCCCCGCAAGTACGGCCACCACCGAGAACGTCACCGCGCCCCGAGGGCAAGGCCGCGAGGAGCGCCGCGTACTGGACAGTACGCAAGCGACGAGCAACACGGCCATCGGGGATGCGGGGGCGCTCGAATGAGGGCGTATTTGCGGGGGCGAGC
>JBBAAN010000063.1:0-12859 GCA_041658225.1 Actinomycetota bacterium | reverse complement strand
GTTCGCTTGACGTCGTGATAGGCAAGGTCGATCAAAGCGACGCGGGGATGAGCGAGCCCCAAACCCTCTCGACGGCGGAAACGCTCGATCAGCGCCAGCTTGATCGCCCAGTCCACCTGGCGGCCGATCGCGTCGTAGTCTTGAGTCTCCAGCGATTCCAGCACGTGTTCCCACATCCCGATGATCCGCCGGTCCCAGGCGCTGCCACCCCGGCGGCCCAGGAACGCCGCGGCTCGCTCGAAGTACTCCCGCTGGATCTCCACCGCGCTGGCGTCCCTTCCGTTGGCGAGTCTGACTCTTCGCCGGCAGCTCGAGTCGTGAGAGATCTCGCGGATCGCGCGGATGGGGTTCTCCAGGGACAGGTCTCGGAACGTCCCGCCTTCCTCGAGCATTCGCAGAACCAGGTCGGTCGAGCCGACTTTGAGGCACGTGGTCCATGCACTCATGTTGGAGTCGCCCACGATCACATGGAGACGACGGAAGCGTTCGGCATCGGCGTGAGGCTCGTCACGCGTGTTGATGATCGGACGTGACCGAGTGGTCGCGGATGAGACGCCCTCCCAGATGTGGTCGCCACGCTGGGAGATCGCGTAAATCGGCCCGCGCGGAGTCTGTAGGACCTTGCCCGCCCCGCAGATCACCTGGCGGGTCACGAAGAACGGTATGAGCAGGTCCGTCAGGTCACTGAACTCCCCGAGGCGGGCAACCAGGTAGTTCTCGTGACAGCCATAGGAGTTGCCGGAAGAGTCGGTGTTGTTCTTGAAGACGAAGACCTCGGAGGCTATTTCCTCCTCGGCCACCCTGAGCTCCGCGGCCTCCGTCAGGGACTCGAGGATGCGCTCCCCTGCCCGGTCGTAGACGGCAAGCTGCTCGATCGAGTCGCACTCCGGAGTGGCGTACTCGGGATGAGACCCCACGTCGAGGTAGAGCCGCGCCCCGTTTTCCAGGAAGACGTTTGACGATCGACCCCACGCCACCACCCGTCTGAACAGGTAGCGGGCGGCCTCGTCCGGCGACAAGCGCCGCTGCCCCTTGAAGGCGCACGTGACGCCGTACTCGCTCTCAAGACCGAAGATGCGCCGGTCCATCCATCGAGCATACCCCCGCGCGACCCAGTCGGGACGCGCAGAGGAGTCCTCGTCAGCTTTCGGCAGCGAGGGGCGCCTCGCCGAGCAGACGGCGGATCTCCTCCCGCTCTATCCTGTGGAACTTGCGGCGCGGCCGCCGCCGGTCCAGGGCGGCCCCCTCCAGGACATCCGGGTCCAGAGCTCGCCCATCCACCGCATTCAGCGCCGAGGCGCCGGCCACCAGTGCCTCTTCGAGAGTCATCCCCTCGTGGTAGACCTGGCGGAGCGCCCGGGTCAGCTCCTCGGACTGACCGCCGATTCCGACGAAACCGCGCTCGTCGGCAACCGAGCCGTCGTAGAGCACGTGGAAGATCTGGCTGGTCGCTGCCTCCGCTCCCACCTCCGCGACGAGAAGCTCGACCTCGAATGGTTTGGAGTCCTGAGTGAATATCGCTCCCAGGGTCTGCGAGTACGCATTGGCCAGCGAGCGGGCAGTCACGTCCTGGCGCCCGTAGGAGTAGCCGCGGATATCGGCAAGCCTTACCCCCGCAACGCGAAGGTTCTCGAACTCGTTGTACTTGCCCACCGCGGCGAAGGCCATCCGGTCGTATATCTCGGAGATCTTGTGCAGGCTCCGGCTGGGGTTCTCGGCCAGGAAGAGAAGGCCGTCAACGTACTCGAGCACCAGCACGGACTTGCCTCGGGCAATGCCCTTCCGAGCGTAGTCCGCGCGGTCCTTCATCATCTGCTCGGGCGCTACATAAAATGGCATTGCCATTGATCGACCCACCTCCGCTCCGGCCACTGCACATCCTCTCCCCTGCGCGCCCAGCCCGCGTCGTCACTACTCCCCGGGTGTGCGCCGCACCCCCGGCGGCCCCAACTCGCCCCCGTGTGGGTGCCGTTCGGCGACCACACGGTCCACCGCCGCCGAGACCTCCGAGTCAGCCACCCGCTCGTATCCCGCGTCGCTCACCGTCACCAGCAGCGGGTAGATGCCGCGAAGGGGGTCCGGACCGCCGGTCGCCGTGTCCTCCTCGGCAGCGTCGAACAGTGCCTCAACCGCGTACTGGACCGCCTCTTCACGAGGCAATCCGGCCCGGTAGCGCTTCTTCAACGTGGCGCGCGCATCGCGCCCACCGGAGCCACCCGAGTGGAAGTCGGCTTCCTCGAAGCGGCCTCCGGTCACGTCGTAGCGGAAGATCCGTCCGGTCCGCGTTTCCGGGTCGTACCCGGCGAAGAGGGGAACCACCACG
Organism: Actinomycetota bacterium; assembly: GCA_041658225.1. Classification (GTDB taxonomy): domain Bacteria; phylum Actinomycetota; class CALGFH01; order JBBAAN01; family JBBAAN01; genus JBBAAN01. Next base: position 10,536 of record JBBAAN010000063.1, on the reverse strand, counting down.
AGTCCCTGCATCGCCATCGGGAGATTGGCTCGGATCATCTGCGCCAACCGGTTGGCCTTGCCCTCCAGCGAGAGCACCGCACACTCGACCTTCTCGTAGTGCTCGAGTTCGGTCTGGAACAGCCGCACCATCTCCAAAGCCGGCCCCGCCGCGCCGGCGATGGCCACGGCGGAGAACTCGTCGGCAGGGAACACCTTCTCGATGTCACGGTGAGCTATCTGAAAGCCCTCGGTGGCGCGCCGGTCCCCGGCGACCACCACACCCGCGGCGTACTTCAGGGCAGCGATCGTCGTGCCCTCGGCCACGCCCGCCAATCCCCCCGCGTTCCCGGTCGACCCGCCGATCAGTTTGGGAAGCATCTCCGGCGCGCTGGCGCGAAGCACATCCAGGAAGCTGGGCGAGAAGCCCGCCGCTGTCGGCCACTCGGGCCGTCCGCCGCCGAGTCCCTCCATACCACACCCTCTCTTCTCCTCCGAAGCGCCGCGGATTATCGATACCCGCCGGCCGCTCTACTGCCCGCCCTTCTGCACGTAGGAGCGGACGAACTCCTCAGCGTTCTCCTCCAAGACCTCGTCGATGTCGTCGAGCACGGCGTCCAGATCCTTCTTCAGGTCTTCGCCTCGCTGAGCGAGATTCTGGGCGTGATCGGCGTCGGTCCGTGTCTCCCCCTGCCGGGCCGGAGCCCAGCGCGTCCGCCGGCTCTCGCCCCCCGGTTCCTTCGCCATTGCAGCCTCCTGGAGCTCGAGGGTCGGCAGCCCCAACTACTCTACCCGAACCCCCCCGGTTCGATCACGGTCCTCGCTCGCCCACCGGGCTCTAAGTGCTCGCCACCGCAAGTACGCCCCCATTCGAGCCCCCCCGCATCCCCGATCGCTGCGTTGCTCGTCGCTTGCGTACCATCAAGGTACGCGGCGCTCCTCGCGGCCTTGCCCTCGGGGCGCGGTGGCGCTCTCGGTGGTGGCCGTACCCACGGCGGCGAGCACTAAAGCACCTCAATCCAGGCGGCTCAAAGCGTCAACGAGATCGCCGGCCTCCTCGCAAGTGTCCAAGAGGTCGCCACTTGAGAGCGGCCGCCGCGTCCGGGCTCCGCCATGGGCACACGCTTGAGATCCGTCTCGCCCGTGTCGAACACGATCGCATCCCAGCCGACCGCCGCAACCGCCTTGGGGTACTTGGCGACACACCGGCCGCGGAAGTAGGCACGAGTTGTCAACGGAGGATCCTCCACCGCCCGGGCAATCTCCGATTCCCCGACCATCCGCTCAATGCGGCCGGCGGCCTCGAGCCGGTAGTAGAGCCCCCGGTCACGGCGGACGTCGTGGTACTGCAGATCGGCCATATGCAGCTTGGGGTGGTTCCAGTTCAGCCCGTCGCGCTCCCTCATCGCGGTCAACAAGCTGAGCTTCGCCACCCAGTCCAACTCCCGCATCAGACAGGAGGGGTCCTGCCCGAGCCTGGTCAGAACTCCCTCCCAACGAGACACCACCTCGGCCGTCACCGGATCGACCTCTCGACGCTGCAGGTAGGACTTGGCTCGCTCGAAGTAGGCCCACTGGAGGTCGATAGCGCGGACCTCCCTTCCGTCGGCGAGGGCAAATCTCTCTTTCAGGAATGGATCGCGCGAGATCGCGTGCAGTGCGGCCACGGGCGAGCGCAAGGCCAGTCCCTCACCAACGGCATCGTCCTCGATCATGCCCAGCGTCAGCGCGGCAGTGCCGAATTTCAGGAAGCTCGCCACCTCACACATGTTGGCGTCGCCGGCGATCACATGGAGCCTTCGGTACTTCTCGGGGTCGGCGTGGGGCTCATCACGAGTGTTGATGATCGGTCGGTTCGCTGTGGTTTCCAGCCCGACCTGTTGCTCGAAGAAGTTCGCTCGCTGGGAGAGACGGAAATCCGGGCGAGAGCCATCGCTCCCCCGGCCGAGCAGCCCCGCCCCGCAGATGATCTGGCGCGAGACCAGGAAAGACATGAAGTCACGCGTGATCCGCTCAAACGGTGTGGCTCGCGAGACAAGGTAGTTCTCGTGGGTGCCGTACGAGGAGCCCTTGCCGTCGGTGTTGTTCTTGTAGACCACCACCCGCGTCCCGGTCAGCTCGAAGGCGCGATCCGCGGCCATGGCCAGGGTCCGTTCGCCCGCCTTGTCGAAGCGCACCAACTCGAGGGCGTCGGCGCACTCCGGTGTGGAGTACTCCGGGTGAGCATGGTCGACGTAGAAACGCCCGCCGTTGGAGAGAACCACATCTGCCGGGCGCATCTCCTCGTCGAGGTATCCCTCCCTCCCCGGCATGTCGAAACCACGTGCGTCTCTCAGGGGGCTCTCGCCCGCATAGTCCCAAAGCACGCGTCGGTTGCTGCCCGCAAAAGCGTCCACCAGCAGGCTGGAAGTCAGGACCGGACTGGACTCCGGCGAGCCGGGCACGATGACGCCGTACTCGGTTTCGCTCCCCATGATCTTCGGGATGGCCAAGAATCCTCCCGCGACGCTCGTTGGTTCTCTCGCCCGGCGGAACAGAAAATCGCCACGCCGCTCGCTCCGCGGGACGCACGGTGGGCGGGTGATGGATGCCCGTGCAACCGGAACTACAAATACTGGCCCGCCTGCACCCGTTCTATGGCTCTGCCGTGGTCCCTTGCTTCCCCGGTGATGAGGGTTCGCACGTACACGATCCGCTCCCCCTTCTTCCCGGAGATGCGAGCCCAATCGTCGGGGTTGGTCGTGTTGGGCAGGTCCTCGTTCTCGCGGAACTCCGCCGCGATGGCCTCGGCCAGGTGCTCGGCGTTGATCCCTTTCTCGCCCGTCTCCAAGAAGTCCTTGATCGCCGCCTTCTTGGCCCGGTTGACCACGCTCTCGATCATGGCGCCCGAGTTGAAGTCCTTGAAGTAGAGGATCTCCTTCTCGCCGTTGGCGTATGTGACCTCCAGGAAACGGTTGGCGTCGACGACGGCGTACATGAGTTCCACCGTTTCGTCGACGAGCGTGCGCACGGCGGCGGTACGATCCCCCTCGTGCTGCGCCAGAACGCGCGGGTGCAGGGGCAGATCCTCGGTCAAGTACTTGGAGAAGATGTCCCGGGCAGCTTCCTCGTCGGGGCGCTCGATCTTGATCTTCACGTCCAGCCGGCCCGGACGAAGAATCGCCGGGTCGATCATGTCCTCCCGGTTGGATGCTCCGATGACGATGACATTCTTCAACGACTCCACTCCGTCGATCTCGGAGAGCAACTGAGGGACTATCGTGTTCTCCACGTCGGAGGAGATGCCAGATCCACGCGTCCTGAACAGGGCGTCCATCTCGTCGAAGAAGACGATGACCGGCACGCCCTCCTCGGACTTCTCTTTCGCGCGCTGGAAGATCAGGCGGATCTGACGCTCGGTCTCCCCCACGTACTTGTTCAACAACTCGGGGCCCTTGATGTTCAGGAAGTAGCTGCGGGCCTCCTTCTGCCCCGTCAGTTCGGCGACCTTGGCTGCGAGGCTGTTCGCCACCGCCTTCGCAATCAAGGTCTTGCCGCAGCCGGGAGGCCCGTAGAGCAGCACGCCCTTGGGTGGCTTGAGGCGGTGTTCTTGGAAGAGCTCGGCGTGCAGGAAAGGCAGTTCGACCGCGTCACGAATCGCCTCGATCTGGCCGGCGAGCCCCCCGACGTCCGCGTAGCTGACGTCGGGGACTTCCTCGAGCACCAATTCCTCGATCTCGGACTTGGGAACGCGGCTCAACACATACCCGGAACGCGCGTCCAGCAACAGCGAGTCGCCCACCCGCAGTCTCTCCCGGGTCAGGGGCTCCCCCACCAAGGCCACTCGCTCCTCATCCGCGCGCCCGACCACCACCACGCGCCTGGCGTCGAGGATCTCCTTGAGCGTGACCACGTCACCCTGATCGTCGAACTCCCGGACCTCCACCACGTTCATGGCGTCATTCAGCACGAGCTCCTGCCCCGGGCGCAGGGACGCCGGGGCGATCTCGGGATGGACGTTGACCCGCAACTTGCGCCCCGTCTGCGAGATGTCCACGGTCCCGTCCGCATTGGAGTTGATGAACACCCCGAAACTGGAAGGCGCCGTGGTCAGTTTGCCGACCTCGTCCTTCAGCGCCAGGATCTGCTCGCGTGCGTCACGCAACGTCGAGGCAAGCTTCTCATTGTGTTCCCGCATCTGGACCAGTTGGCTCTTGAGCTCCAGCACCCGCTCGCTCATTGCCCGCAATTGACCGGGCGATTCCTGCTTCCGGCGCGCAAGGCCGCGGTCTTCTTCAAGAAACGCGATCCGCGTCTGGAGCTCATGCACCTGCTTCTCGTAGTGCACCAAGCGCTCTTGAAGGTCGCTCGGGGCGTTCGCTTCGGGTGAGGCCGGCTCGTGTCCCTTGTCCCTCAACGCCGTTCACCCCCTGTCCCGGCGGGGATCCGCTCTGGCAGGGCTTGAGTATACGGCCGCATGGGGGTCTGCGAATGCTGTTTGTGGCGCGCCCCCAGCACAACTTGGCCGGGTTGCTACAGTGGGTGACGCCATGAGGGTCTGGATCGATCAGGAGCTTTGCACCGGCGACGGGCTCTGCCAGGAACTGGCGGAGGCCGTCTTCGAGATGCACGACGACGGGCTGGCCTATGTCTGCGAGGGTGGCAGGGTCCTGCTCGGGGTGGGCGCTCGCGCGAGGGTGCCCGCCGGACTCGAGGATCGTGTGCGCGACGCGGCCGAACGCTGCCCCGCGGAGTGCATATTCCTGGACGATTAGGAAGCCGCGGCGCCAGGCGGTTCGACTCGCCGAGCGGTTATGACAAATCCGGTGTGGGCGACCATCCGGTGGTCCGGCCGCACAGCCAGTCCGTCGACGTGCCAGGATCGAATCAGCGCCTCAACGGTTTCGATGAGCCCGAAGCGCGGGTCGGCCTCCAGCGACTGGACGACCCGCATTATCTGCGGAACGGTCGCGACGTAGCAGAGAATCGTCCCCCCGGTTGCGAGCGCCTCGGCCGCACCGTCGATGGCCAACCAGGGCTCCAGCATGTCGAGCAAGACCCGGTCGCACCTTATCGGCGCAATCTCATCGAACGCGTTGCCGAGACGCAGTTCCCAGTTCTCCGGAATCCCCCCGAAGTACGTCTCGACGTTGCGTCGCGCCTGTGACGCAAAGTCCTCCCTGAGCTCGAGGGAGATCACCCGCCCAGAAGGCCCAACGGCGCGCAGCAGTGCCATGGTCAGCGCGCCGGAACCCGCCCCGGCTTCCACCACCGTGCATCCCGGCGCTACATCGGCGGCCATGAGGATCAATCCCAGGTCCTTTGGGTAGATGACCTGAGCGCCGCGAGGCATCTTCAGCACGTACTCGGCCAGGCTCGGCCGTAGTCCGAGAACGCGCATTCCGAGGCTCGTCACCGCGCTGGTGCCTTGAGGATGCCCGATCAAGGCGTCGTGAGGAAGCGTTCCTCGGTGGCTGTGGAAGGTGTCGCCTTCCTTGAGGGTGAACATGTAGGAGCGGCCCTTCGAGTCGCGAAGCAGGACCAGATCTCCGGGCTGGAACTTTCCCTCGGTGCCCGTCACAGGCGTTCCTCCTCGGCGCTTGGACCCCGTGAGCCTGTCAAGGAATCCCGCATCCGGCAATAGGCACAGAGCTCGAGTGCGCCGCCGGTCGGCATGTCGCAACGCGAGCAGGCGTGAAGCTCGACGGCATCTTCTCCCTCGAACGCCTTCGCTGCTCGCTCGAGGAAGCCGAACAAGAAGGCGTGCTTCGTGCCGGGAGAGGTTTCCTCGATCGCGTCAAGGGCGTGCTTGAGTTCGATCTGAGTATTGCCCACCGCGAGGGGGCACTCCTGGACGACGTAGTCGATGTCCCTGAGAACCGCGTAGGCGGCGGTCTCTCGCTCTGCCACGCGGTAGAGCGGTTTCACCTTGCGTGCCAGGCCGGGATGGGTCGATTGCAGGACCGGCTTCTGCCGGGCCAGGTAGCCCGTTTCCCAACGCAGGACGTTGCCCAGAAGTACCGCCGCTTCATCGTCCAGGTTGTGGCCGGTGGCCACGACGTCGTAGCCCCCCTCGAGAGCCAGGCGGTTGAAGAGGTGCCTCTTGGCCAAACCGCAGACCGAGCAGGGAGTGCGGGGCCCCTTCGCCGCGCGGGGTACGTCGTAGCCTTCCTCAATCGCGGTGTCGTAGACACGGAGGTTGACGCGCCGCTCGGAGGCGAAGGCCTCACACGCCCGCTGCGATCGCTTGGAGTACTCCCCCACCCCGAGGCCCAGGTACAAACCGTCCACACGGTAGCCCTGAGAGATGAGGATGTCCCACAGGGCAAGTGAGTCCTTGCCCCCCGAGACCGCCACCAGGATGCGCTCGTCGCAAGAGAACATGCCGAGGCCGTCCACCGCCTTGCGCACCTGAGCGTGGACATAGGCCTGGAAGCACGAGTCGCAGAAAGCCGCGTTGTGGCGGCGCACTTCCACCACGGCGGGTTTCTTACAGCGCCTGCACCTCACGAGTTCCCACTCCCCCCGGATATGACCGGACGGACCTCGACACGGTCACCCTCAACAAGGACATCCTCCCGAGTCAGTAGGGCCCGGTCCCGAATCACCAGGACCGTGCTCGCCGGGATGCCCAACTTGGCGAGAAGGTCTTTGACCCGTCCTGCCCCCTCCACTTCCACTTCGCGATCGGGGTTTCTCAACCACACCGTTACCACTTGCCACCTCCGAGCGCAGCGCGGACCCCTTCATCGACAACATCAAGCGGGCGCCGCGCTCGACACTGTCGGACCGGCAGCGTTCCTCGACAGGGATGGCGACCCGGCGCTTTGCCCGCGGTTCGGCCCGCGGTTCGGCCGAGCCCGGGGCCCCGCAGCCGATCACCATGGTAACCGTTGACTCGCCGGCGTGGTCACCAAGGCGCGGCGACCGCGCCGCGCCTTACCAGGACTAGTCATTTCGCGCTCGAAAGATGAGCTTATCGAAGCATCGACCTCGGCCGTGCGTCCGGCAAGAATGGCTGCGATGGGGACCGGGGCGAGCGCCTCGGTCGCAGGGCCAGTGGGACCGCGCCCCTTCAGGGGGGGCGCCGGGAGCCGGTCCAGGCCTGCCGGGGAAGGGGGAGAGAGGATGCGCACCCCAGTTGGATCCGCGGTGCGCGGTCCGTTCCCGCGGCAGTCGTCATTCTATGCGAGGAGATCTCCGCCTTTGTCATGCGCACTCTAGGCCGCCAAGCTCCAGGGCTACCCCCCCGGCCCTGGACCGGACGGGTCCCGGCGGGCGCCGGGGCCCGTCCACTCTAACTGGGGACTGATCAACCGCTCGCTCGGGCTGCGCCTGCCGCCGGCACTTTTCAGTGCCTCCCGCTTCGCGGCACACCACCCTCGCAGGCACGGCACCGACACGCCATCCGCCCCGCGCATGCCCCGCCCCTCCCGACAGCCGGCGTTGCGACCGGAGCGGCCACGGCGTAGATTCCCGCCGGGGCAACGGCAGCCGGAGCCCGCGCACGAGCGGCTCCGCCCGAAGAACCAACGTGATCAAGGAGGACTTCATGCGCAAGGCCGAGCGGCTGGAGCAGTTTCGCGCCGAGCTCGAGAAGATCGACCGGCTGCGCGAGTCCAACGGCGGGTTCGTGCGCTTCGTTCGCGAAGGCAGCGAGGCCTGCTTCGTCCAGATCGCCACGGCCGACCGCGGGATTTGGGTTGAGGCGTCGAGCCACCGCGCTCCCGGACTCCCGCCGCTGAGGCCGGCTCAGGACGCGACGTTGGCCGTGATGGGCTTCGCCTACGAGGGTCCCAACTTCGCCATGCGTTCCGATTCGTTGCCCGACGAAACCGCCGGCTTCGTCGAGAAGATCTTTCGGAAGGTCTATCGGGCTCCCGCGGACTACTCCGTCAAGGTGGCCACCGGCGAGTTCCCAGGCGGTCCGGAGACCGCCGACATGCGGCGCGTCCGCGGGCGCATAGGCGAGGTCCTACGCCAGATCGTTGCCGGCTACGAGGTCGACGCGGCAGGCGCTTTCAGTTTCCGCATGGAGTCCACCCGTGTCTTCGTCGTACCCGTGCCCTTCGATGGCGAAGGCACGCTGGTTCGCGTGTTCGCCATCACCAACCTCGACCTGGACCTCTCCCACGAACTGGCCAGCTACCTGCTCACCGCCAATCTCCGCTTCCCGTTCGGGGCTTTCTCCTACGACGCCGAGCACCGAGCCGTTTGGTTCGAGCACTGCCTGCTTGGGGATCACATGTCCCGGGAGGCGCTCAGGGCTGTCATTCAGACGGTGGCCGCCCTGGGCGACAAGCTGGACGACGACATCCACTCCAAGTTCGGCGGGCGTCGCTTCACCGACGCCCCGAATGAAATGGTTCCGCCTCCGACCGCCCACGTCACTCCTCCGGGCGGCTACCTCTAGCCGGCAAGCCAGAACCCCGCCGGGGGGCAACGTGCGGGTCCTGACTCACGATGTGGTGATTCCGAGCACTGTCTAGAGTCCGAGGGGCGCGGGCAGCAGGCTTTCTCCCATCAGGTAGCGATCCACCGCGGCAGCGACGGTGCGTCCTTCCGCAATCGCCCACACTATGAGGCTCTGCCCTCGAGCCATGTCCCCGCAGGCGTACACACCGAGGGCGCTGGTCTCCCAGCTCGAGTCCCGGGCGACATTGCCCCGTTCGTCCAGGGCCAGCTTGAGCTGCTCGAGCATCCCCTTGCGCGCCGGCCCCTCGAAGCCCAGTGCCAGAACAACGAGATCACACGGGATCTCGAATGCGCTTCCCGCAACGTCCTCGAAAACGAGCCCGCCCTCGGCGCAGACCCGGTTGACCGAGTGCGCACGCAGAGCCCGTAGCTGCCCCCGCCCGTTGTCCACGAATTCGTCGGTGGCTACCGAGAACATGCGTGTGCATCCCTCCTCGTGCGCCGAGGACGTGCGAGAGATGATCGGGAAGTCCGGCCAGGGATTGGCCGCCGCGCGCACCAGCGGAGCCTGGGGCATGATCTCGAGGTTATGCACCGAGACGGCCCCCTGGCGGTTGGCGGTTCCCACACAGTCCGCCCCGGTGTCCCCGCCGCCCACCACCACCACTCGCTTGCCCTCGGCTGAGATCGGGCCGACCGGGAGCGCGGCCTCCCGCGCCAGGTTGGCGCCGGTCAGGTAGTCCATGGCCAGACAGACACCGCTCAGTTGGCGGCCCGGCACGGTGAGATCGCGACCTCGAGTCGACCCGCCGGCCAGGACCAGGGCGTCGAAACTCCCGCGAATGGAGGCGGTCTCGACGTCCTCACCCACCACGACGTCCGTCCGGAACCTCGTCCCTTCCGCCTCCATCTGCGAAAGGCGCCGATCCAGCACCGCCTTGCTCAGCTTGTAGCTCGGTATGCCGTAGCGCAGAATGCCCCCGGCCCGCTGTGCGCGCTCCAAGACCACGACCTGATGTCCTGCGCGCGTGAGCTGTTGAGCGGCCGCCAACCCCGCCGGGCCGGAGCCCACGATGCCCACGCTGCGGCCCGTCTGTGCTGCCGGCGGTTCCGGGGTAACCCATCCTTGCGTGAACGCGCGCTCGGCGACGGCCATCTCGATTGCCTTGACGGACACCGGATCGTCATTGGCTCCCAGCACGCACGAGCCCTCGCACGGCGCGGGACACAGCCGCCCGGTGATCTCGGGGAAGTTGTTCGTGTCGTGGAGACGATCCGCCGCCTCCCGCCACTTCCCGCGATACACAAGGTCGTTCCACTCGGGTGCCAGGTTGCCCAACGGGCAGGCGCTGTGACAGAAGGGAGTCCCGCAGCCCATGCAGCGGGCACCCTGAGTCCGTGCCTTCTCGTCGTCCAGAACGCCTTGGATTTCCTCCCAATCCCGCACGCGCTCCGCCGCCGGTCGGACCGGAGCCGACTCGCGCGGGTATTTCAGGAAACCCCCAGCTTCACCCACGGAGCGCCTCCATGGTCGTGTTCTCTTCCGTCTCTCCCCGCTCTCGCGCATCCCTCGCGGCCAGAAGGGCCCGCTTGTAGTCGCGCGGCATCACCTTGACGAATCGGGTGGCTGCCTGCCTCCAGTCGGAGAGCAGGCGGTCGGCCACCGCCGACCCCGTCTCCGCTCGATGACGAGCCACGAGGTCGTGAAGCCAGGACTCTTCCTCAGCGTCGCAAGACTCGAGATCGACCAGGTCCATATTGACCTTGGAAGCGAATGTCCCGGCGGCGTCGTGAACGTAGGCGATGCCGCCGGACATCCCCGCCGCGAAGTTGCGGCCGGTCGGCCCAAGCACGACCACACGCCCTCCGGTCATGTACTCACACGCGTGGTCACCCACCCCCTCAGCCACCGCCACCGCGCCGGAGTTGCGTACGCAGAAACGCTCCCCGACCAGGCCTCGAATGAACGCCTCGCCTGAAGTGGCCCCGTAGAGGATCACGTTGCCGGCGATCACGTTTTGCTCCGCCGTGAAGGGCGAATCCGTCGGTGGGAACAGCACGATCCTGCCACCCGACAGACCCTTGCCGACGTAGTCGTTCGCATCGCCCTCCAGCCGCAGAGTGATCCCGCGCGGCAGGAACGCTCCGAAGCTCTGCCCGGCCG
>JBBAAN010000062.1:0-13033 GCA_041658225.1 Actinomycetota bacterium | reverse complement strand
GCGCGAGAAGCAGGCGAGGAAGCCGTGGCGGAGGGCGAAGGGGGAGCCGTCGTGATTGAGGGCGGGGAGATCTCTGGGGCCCCCTCCCAGAAGTCCCCCACCGGGAAACCGGCGGCCCGCCGGCCTGCCGCCAAGACGGCGAAGGCCGAGAAGGGCGAGAAGGCCGAGAAGGCCGAGAAGGCCGAGAAGGGCGAGAAGGCCGAGAAGGGCGAGAAGGGCGAGAAGGCCGAGAAGGGCGAGAAGGCCGGCAAGGCCGGCAAGGCCGGCAAGGCCGAGAAGGCTCCCGAGGAAGAGGCGCCGGTTTCTTCGCGCCTGGCTGCTCGAAGGACTCGCACGCGCTCGGCCGGCGCCGGGAAGCGACCCCGCAGGAGCCTGCGTCCTTCGGGCGATGAGATTGCCGCGCTGCGCGAAGGCGTGGAGCGCACGATGTACGTCACCGAGGGTCCCGAACGCACACAGATCGCGGTCCTGGAGGACCGGACGCTGGTCGAGCATTACGTGACGCGCCGGGAGGGCAAGTCCTTCGTAGGCAACATCTACCTCGGACGCGTGCAGACGGTGCTACCGGGGATGGAAGCCGCGTTCGTGGACATAGGTAAGGGCCGCAACGCCGTCCTGTACGCCGGTGAGGTCCAGTACCGCGAAGAGGACCTCGAGGGCCAGCCCGCGCGCATCGAGACGGTTCTCAAGCCCGGTCAGGCCGTCGTGGTCCAGGTGACCAAGGATCCGATGGGGACCAAAGGCGCTCGCCTGACCGCTCAGATCGGCTTGCCCGGCCGGTACCTGGTCTATGTGCCCGACGCCCAGGGCACGGTGGGCATCTCGCGGCGCTTGCCCGAAGCCGAACGCGCACGCTTGCGGGATATCCTCCGAAAGGCGAGTCCTTCCAAGGGGGGGATCATCGCGCGCACCGCCGCTGAAGGGGCAGGCGCCGATGACATCGAGGCCGACCTCGCGCGGCAGTCGGCGCTTTGGGAGCAGATCCAGAAGAAAGCCAAGAAGGCCTCGGCACCAGCCGTGCTCTACTCGGAGCCGGAACTCGTGGTTCGAGTGATCCGCGACATCTTCACCCCGGACTTCGTTCGCCTGACGGTGGACAGCGAGTCGCTCCACGAGATGGTGCGCGAGTACATCGAGGGCGTCTCACCCGACCTGCTGCCCAAGCTGGAGCGCCACGAGGGTCCGCTGTCGCTGTTCGAGGCCAACCACATCACCGAGCAGATCCACAAAGCCCTGGAGCGCAAGGTCTGGCTGCCTTCCGGCGGGTCCATCATCATCGAGCGTACCGAGGCCATGACGGTGATCGACGTCAACACCGGCAAGTTCGTCGGCAAGACCAACCTCGAAGAGACCGTTCTGAGAAACAACTTGGAGGCGGCCGAGGAGGTCGTTCGCCAGTTGCGGCTTCGCGACATCGGCGGCATCATCGTGATCGACTTCATCGACATGATGATGGCCTCCAACCGGGAAACGGTGGTTCGAAGGCTCAAGGATTGCCTGGCCCGCGACAAGACCAAGAGCCAGGTGTCCGAGATCACCACCCTGGGGCTGCTTCAGATGACCCGCAAGAAGGTCTCTCAGGGCCTGGTGGAGACCTTCACCGAGGTGTGTCCGACCTGCCAGGGTCGTGGGCTGATCATCACTCACGAGGTCTAGCCGGTAGGGAGTTCCTTTGACAGTTCGGCAACTGGGACCCTACGATCACTCCTTGGCCTCTGGTGTGGTGCGTCCGAATTCGCCGTACACATCGAGGGCGCGGGTGCGCCCGAGGCGCAAGGCACGAGGAGGGCGCATACCTGTAGGTATGCAACCGACGAGCAACGACGCGATTCGGGATGCAGACGCGACCGAATGTAGGGGAACTTCGGACGCCCCACACTGGGAGGCCGGAGGGTCCGTTGGAGGGAGGAAGGCGCGTGTACGCCGTAGTTCGAACCGGGGGCAAGCAGCACAAGGTGAAGGTTGGCGACCTGATCGAGGTCGAGCACTTGGGTGGAAAGCCGGGCGACAAGGTCAGCTTGCAGCCGTTGGCATTCGTGGACGATGAGAGCAAGGTCACGACCGGGCACGATGTGCTGAAGGCGATAACGGTCAGCGCAACTATCGTCGAGGAGACCAAGGGCCCGAAGCTCGAGGTCTTCAAGTACCAGAACAAGACCGGCTATCACCGCCACCGCGGCCACCGTCAGCAGCTCATGAAGATCCGTATCGACCGAATCGAAGGCCCTGGGGCCGCCGGCGCTGCTGCCGAGTAAACTGATTTTCACGACGTTTGGAAGGAAGGTAGCGTCATGGCTCACAAGAAGGGTGCTTCTGCCACCCGCAACGGCCGGGATTCCAAGGCCAAGCGGCTGGGAGTAAAGCGGTTCGCCGGGCAGACGGTCAATGGCGGCACGATCCTCGTGCGCCAGCGGGGGACTCGTATCCACCCGGGTCTCAACGTGGGCCGGGGAGGCGACGACACGCTGTTCGCCAAGCTCAATGGAATCGTGGACTTTCATGAGAGCAACGGCCGCCGGCTCGTGAGCGTGTTGCCGTCAGGCTAGTACCCGCCGGTCCGAACCGGAGCATTCGCGAGGGGCGCCCGGGCGCCCCTCGTTGCATAAGGAGAGCCGATGTTCGTCGATGAGGTCAGGCTCCACGTGACCGCCGGAGACGGGGGCAACGGCTGCATGAGCTTTCACCGGGAGAAGTACCGGCCTCGAGGTGGACCGGATGGCGGCGACGGCGGACATGGCGGCGACGTCGTGCTCGTGGCCGATTTCTCCGTCAACACCCTGGTCGAGTTCCACTTTCATCCGCACCAGAAGGCCACTTCCGGAGTGCACGGACAGGGCAACGGCAAGGACGGGGCAAGTGCGGCCGATCGGGAGCTTCTCGTGCCGGTGGGCACGGTCGTGCGTGAGGACGGCAAGCTGCTGGGCGATCTCTCGGCCGCCGGCATGCGCTTCGTGGCCGCGCGTGGAGGGCGTGGAGGGCGTGGAAACGTCGCGCTCTCCAGCCCTCGTCGCCGCGCTCCCGGTTTTGCCGAGCGGGGAGAGCGCGGTCAGGCGCGGTGGCTGGCACTGGAACTGAAGGTCTTGGCCGATGTCGCGCTGGTGGGCTTTCCCAACGCCGGCAAGTCCAGCCTGATCTCTCGCGTCTCGGCCGCTCGCCCCAAGGTGGCCGACTACCCCTTCACCACGTTGCGCCCACATCTTGGAGTGGTGAGGGCCGGTGGCGTGGACTTCGTGATCGCCGATATCCCCGGCCTCGTGCCGGGGGCGAGCCAGGGCAAGGGCCTGGGCGTGCAGTTCCTGCGGCACGCTGAGCGCTCCTCGGTTCTCCTCCACGTTTTGGACTGCACCTGCCCGGAGCCGGGTCGCGACCCTTTGGCCGACTTCGAGGTGTTGTTGGGCGAGTTGGAGGCTTTCGCCCCCGAGCTTGCCATGCGACCGGCGCTGGTGGCGGCCAACAAGATCGACGTGCCGGAGGCGCGGGAACGTGCTGAGGATGCTCGGGGGGCCCTGGCGGAGCGGGGCATCGACTGCTTCGCGATCTCCGCGGTGACCGGGGAGGGTGTGGGGGATTTGCTATACGCGCTGGCCGCGCAGGTGCGCGATGCTCGGGCCGCCCGGCCCACGCCGAGTCCCCGGCTGGTCGTCGTCGTGGAGCCCGAAGAGGATCGGATCTGCGTGGAGCCCTTGGGCACCAAGACATTCGCGGTGCGGGGCCGGCGCGTCGAGCGCTGGGTGGAGATGACCGACCTGAACAACCCTGAGGCGGTGACCTACCTGCAGAACCGGATGCGGCGGGCGGGTGTCGAAGATTTGCTGGCCGGGGTCGGCGCGCGCGCGGGGGACGAGGTGGAGATCGCCGGCAAGGTCTTTGAATTCATTCCGTCCGGACCGCTCGCGGGAGAACTCACCGGGTCCGCCCCGGCGGAGACTTCAGAGGATGAATCGTGAGGCGGCAGGGCGGGCGGCGGGCGGCGGCAGCGAATCGAGGTGGCAGGCCATGAGGATACGGCTTCGTTCGTCGCGGCGCTTGGTCATCAAGGTTGGCTCCTCGAGTCTCACCGACGACTCCGGCGCCCTGGACGTTCGAAAGCTCGGGAAGCTGGTCGCTCAGGTGGCGGCCGTGCGCGAGCGCGGGGTCGAGGTCGTGATGGTCTCCTCCGGCGCCATTGCCGCCGGACTGCCCGAGTTGGGTCTGCACCGACGGCCCAAGGACATGGCAAGCTTGCAAGCCGCCGCCTCGGTGGGCCAGGGGCGCCTGATGCACTCCTACGCAAACTGCTTCTCGCGCAAGGGTCTTGCGGTGGGGCAGGTTCTGCTCACCCAGTACGACTTCGTGCGCCGCTCCAGCTACCTGGCTGCTCGTCGCACGCTCAATCGCCTGCTGGCGCTTGGTGCGGTGCCGATCGTGAATGAGAACGACACCGTGGCCGTGGAGGAGATTCGCTACGGCGACAACGACCTTCTGGCGGCACTGGTCGCCAACCTCGTGCACGCGGATCTTCTGCTCATCCTCTCCGACATCGAGGGCCTCTACGAGGCCGATCCTCGCTCCAACCCCAACGCCCGCCTGCTCTCCTGCGTGGAGGACGTGTCTGCCCTGTGCGGAGTGAGTGCCGGGGGCCCGGGCAGTCGTGTCGGATCGGGCGGGATGGCCAGCAAGCTCGAGGCCACTCGCATCGCCACCTTCTCCAAGGTGGGCGTTGTGATCGCCAAGGCGACCCGGCCCAGTGTGATGGAAGCCGTGCTCGACGGCGAGGACGTGGGCACCTACTTCGCCCCCCGTCCGGGCCGCGTGGACGGGCGGAAGCTCTGGATCGCTTTCGCAAGCCCGGCCAAGGGGAGTCTGGTCGTGGACGCCGGCGCCGCGAAGGCCTTGGTCGAGGGCGGGAAGAGCCTCCTGGCGGCGGGGGTCACGGCGGTTCGCGGGGAGTTCGGCGCGGGGGACACGGTGGAAGTGCGCAGCGCCTCCGAACGGCTGCTGGCCAAGGGCGTGGTGGGCTTCGATTCCTCCGTGCTGCCCGGCTTGCTCGGCCACAGCACGGGAGAGCTTGGCCGGGAGCGCGGGCCGGACTTCGCGCGCGAGGTCATCCACCGCGACAACCTTGTTATCCTTGATTCCCATCATCGGTCCGGCCTGTAGTGCAGTAGTTGAGGGGCTCACCCGATGAGCGAAGCCGCGTAGGGCGAAGTCGCACACTGAGGTCGGCAGGGAACCGGTCCCCGGCAGCCGAGGAGTATCCCCGATGAGTGAAGCCGCCGTTGTGGTAGTGGAGATCGCCCGCCGCGCGAAGGCGGCTGCCGCCGAGTTGGCGACGCTGTGCACCGCCGCGAAGGACGCGGCCCTGATTGCCGCCGCCGACGCGCTCGTGGCGCGATCGGCGGAGATTCTCGCCGCCAACTCCAAGGATGTCGATCAGGCTCGCGCGGAAGGCATGCATGAGTCCCTGGTGGATCGGTTGGCTCTTTCGCCCGCCCGCGTGGAAGCCATGGCCGACGGGCTTCGCGAGGTGGCTGCACTGGCCGATCCGGTTGGCGAGATCCTCTCCGGGTGGACCCGCCCCAACGGACTGGAGATCCGCAAGATCCGCGTTCCCCTGGGGGTGGTGGGGATCATCTACGAGGCCCGGCCGAACGTGACGGCGGATGCCGCCGGGCTGTGCCTGAAGGCCGGCAACGCCTGCGTGCTGAGAGGTTCGGGCAGCGCCCTCGCCTCCAATCAGGCCATCGTCGCGGTCATGTCGGAAGCTCTGGCAGCGGCCGGGATCCCGGAAGGAGCGGTCGGCCTCGTGCCCTTCGCGGACCGGGAGAGCGCCAAGGTCCTCATGAGCCTTCGGGAGTACGTGGATGCCTTGATACCTCGGGGAGGCGCCGGTCTCATTCGCACGGTGGTCGAGAACTCCACGATCCCCGTGATCGAGACGGGCGTCGGCAACTGCCACGTCTACGTGGACGCGAAGGCGGACCTCGCCAAGGCGCTGCCGATCTTGGTCAATGCCAAGGTCCAACGGCCCGGGGTGTGCAACGCCGCCGAGACGCTGCTGGTCCACTCGGACATCGCCGAGGCATTTCTCCCGGAAGCCATCAAAGCCTTACAGGACAAGGGCTGCGTGCTCTACGGAGACGAGCGCACCCGCACACTGGGAGAAGGGATTCTGCCGGCCGGCGATGAGGAGTACCGGGAGGAGTTCCTGGACCTCAAGATGGCTGTGCGCGTGGTGGATTCCCTCGAGCAGGCCATCGAGCACATCGCTACCTACAGCTCCCATCACACCGAGGCCATCGTGACCGAGGATTACTCGGCCGCCCGCCGCTTCGCGGCGGCGGTGGACTCGGCCGTCGTGATGGTCAATGCCTCCACACGCTTCACCGACGGCGGAGAGTTCGGATTCGGGGCCGAGATCGGCATCTCCACTCAGAAGTTGCATGCGCGCGGTCCCATGGGCCTGCCCGAGCTGACGACCTACAAGTTCGTCGTGTTCGGCGAGGGCCAGATCCGCTCCTGACGCAGTACGCTCGGCCTTCTTCGCCCGCCGCATTCTTTTCACCGACGCCCACGCGGCCGCCGCTTCCCGCGGAGTCGGGAGCCTACCAAGCTCAGGGGGGAAGGGCCGCAACGCGCCATCCGAGGGCGTTGGCGGCGGTATGATGCCGGCGTGAAGCGAGCAGACATGTCCGGTCCGCCCATCGGGATCATGGGTGGGACCTTCGATCCCATCCACCACGGGCATCTCGTAACTGCCGCGGAGGCGATCAGCCAGTTCGGGCTCGACCGGGTGCTGTTCGTGCCTTGCGGCCGGCCCTGGCAGAAGTCCGGTTCCCCGGTTTCTCCGGCTGAGGACCGATACGTGATGACGGTTCTGGCCACGGTCGACCATCCTCACTTCGAGGTTTCGCGCGTCGAGATCGACCGCCCCGGACCCACCTACGCCGTGGACACCCTGCGTCGGTTGCGCGAAGAGATGGCGGGCTCGCCGTTGTACTTCATCACCGGCGCCGACGCGGTGCTCTCAATCCTCACATGGAAGGATCCCCACGAGCTGCTCGACCTCTGCGAGATCATTGCCGCTACCCGGCCTGGTCATGATCTCTCGCGCTTGCGCGAGATCGCGCCCTCGGCCGCTGGACGCGTGAGGGTCATGCAGATCCCGGCGCTTGCGATCTCCTCAACCGACATCCGGGAGCGTGTGGCCAAGGGTCTGCCGATCGACTACCTGGTGCCGCCCCAGGTGGCCAGCTACATCGCAAAGCGCGGTCTGTACCGGGACGCGGCTGGCTCATGACGCCGACGGATACCTCGATGAGCCAACGCCGCCGCCGCTCTCCCGGGACTCGCTCCCGGCGTCGACTGCAACGTCAGCGCACGAGCAAGCGACGCCGGATGATGCTGTGGGCGCTGCTGCTGATCGGCGCGGTGGGACTCGGAGTGCTCGTCGCCGGTTCGCCTCTGGTGCGCCGCTCCTCCAGCTTGGGGGATTCGGACAACAAGCGCGAGCAGATCACCTACCTTGGAATCGGGCTGGACCAAACCAACCCCGACGCCGGCGCCGAATGGGCGACCCTGTTCGCCTTCGAACCAGACACTGGGGTCGGCTTCGGGCTGTTCGTGCCCACCACCACGCTGGCGGAGATCCCCGGGCATGCGTTCGAGGGCTTGGGCAAGGCTTACACGTACGGCGGAGCTGCCCTGGAGAAGATCACCGTCGGCAACGTCCTGGGTGTGGCCATCGACGGCACGGCCACGTTCGACCGCCCGGCTCTGGCCGCTTTCGTGGACGCGTTGGGGGGACTGCAGGTGAACGTGCCGGCACGTCTGAACCGCAGGCTTGCCGGGGGCGGAACCGAGACGGCTTTCGAGGCCGGGCCCCAGCATCTGGACGGGGCGCGAGTGGTGGAACTCTTGAACTTCCGTGCGGAGGGGCAGAGCGAACTCGACCGGTTCCCCCGGGCTCAAGCGGTTTGGGAGGCCGTGTTCGCGCGCGAGCGTGCCGCGGCGGGAAGCCTCGAGGCGGGGCTCGATCGCGCCGATGTGCCGGACAAGTCATTCGCCGCGCTGCTGGCCTCGCTGGCGCGGCTGGAGCCCGGGAATACGATGACCTTCCAGTCCCTGCCCGTGCGCTCGGTGGGCTCCGGCGGGGACGATGAGGTCTACCAACCCGACAAGACGGCCGTGCGCTCGCTCGTGCGGGCTCATCTGGCAGCTTCCGTGCCTTCGGGTGGGGCGGGTGTGGGCCTTCGGGTCCAACTCCTGAACGGTAATGGGATTCCGGGGATCGGGGCGGGCGTGGCCGAGCAGCTCCAGCCGGCCGGTTTCCGCATCGTTCTCTCGGACAACGCACCGAACTTCGAATACGCCCAGACGGCCATCGTCGTCTACTCGGAGGACAAGGCGATTCTGGCGGCGGCCCGGCGCATCCGTGACATCCTGAAAGTCGGCCACGTAGAGGTGAGCCGGCTCGGTCAGTCGGTGGTGGACATCACAGTCGTCATCGGGAAAGACTACCCGCCAGGCTAGGCGGGAGGGGTTTCCCGCCGCGTCCGGCACGGGCGGGAGAGCAGGAAAGGAGGCGAACGCGCTGACCTCATCTCAGGAGCTCAGCCTCGCGGCAGCGGCAGCGGCCGCCGCAAAGAAGGCACGGGACATCCGCATCCTGGATGTCTCGTCCCTTCTGGTGATCACCGACTACTTCGTGATCTGCTCGGGCTCGTCGGACCGGCAGGTTCATTCCGTCGTCGATGAGGTGGAGCGTGTGCTCCTCGAACGGGGGATCAAGGCCTTCCATCGAGAGGGGGAGCGCGAAGGTCACTGGGTGCTGCTCGATTACGTGGACTTCGTCGTCCATGTGTTCCTGCAGGAGGATCGCGACTACTACGACCTCGAGCGGCTCTGGAGGGACGCTCCGGTCGTTCCCTTCGAGGAAGCTCAGGCCAGGATCTCAGCCGGATAGCGGGCGGGGGACGAGTGGATCCGGTCATCTGCTACCTGGTGCGCCACGGGCGCACGGTCTGGAACGCGGAAGCCCGCTTTCAAGGGCAGGCCGAAGCCGAACTCGACGTTTTTGGCAGAGCCCAGGCCCAACGGGCCGCCGCCCGACTGGCCCCGGTTCGTCCGTCCCGCTTGGTCTCGAGCGACCTGCGCCGCTGCCTGGACACCGCGATGCCCGTGGCGTCTACCACCGGGCTTGCGGTCGAGACGGATCCGCAGCTTCGAGAGATCGACGTGGGTCGCTGGGAGGGTCTGACGCGTGCCGAAGTGGCAGAGCGCTGGCCCGAGGAGGCGGCGGCTTGGCGGCGCGGAGAGGACATTCCGCGAGGCGGAGGCGAGACCTACCGGCAGCTTAGGGTGAGGGTCTGGGGGGCACTGGAGCGGATCGTGGCCGAGTCCCTCGCCTCGCCGGAGGAAGGGCCGGTGGTGATCATGACCCACGGCGGAGCGATCCGGGCGGCCGTGGCGGAGATGCTCCAGCTTCCCGGGCCCGCCCTGGCGGGGCTGGGTTCCCTCGCCAACGCGGCATTCACTGTTTTCGAGGCAGGCATGTCGGGCACGAGGCTGTTGTCCTACAACGATACCGGGCACCTGACCGGTCTCGCCTGATCCCCCGAACCCGAGGACAAGTCCGGTCTCT
The DNA here is from genome assembly GCA_041658225.1 of Actinomycetota bacterium. Classification (GTDB taxonomy): domain Bacteria; phylum Actinomycetota; class CALGFH01; order JBBAAN01; family JBBAAN01; genus JBBAAN01. The sequence continues at coordinate 3,411 of JBBAAN010000062.1, read as the reverse complement.
GTTGCCCAGCGGAAACAGCCTCGGCCAGGGGTTGACGCGAGTCATGCCCCGCGCACGAATCCGGTCTCGGTTGCGTCCGCCGCAGGGCGGCCGCTACACTCGGGGTCCGTTTGGGCCTGTAGCTCAGTTGGAAGAGCGCTTGCTCGGCAGGCAAGAGGTCGCCAGTTCGAATCTGGTCAGGTCCACCAACTGCCCGTTTTGTCCGATTTGGGAAGTGCCGTGGGATCACCGGGCTTCCCGTTGGCCGCCTCGTCCCGCAGGCAGGGCCGCTCATCGACGCCTCGGAAACGAACGGATCGAATCTCCCCCGCAAGGTGCCCGCCCCCTTGATGGCTTATGCCTTATAGGTCATAATGCCGTCGATGGCACGATACCGCGTCGAGTTCTATCGCCTCCGGGGTGACAACCCCGTCGTTGAGGAGCTGCTGAAGTTGCGCCGAAAAGACCTCCAGCTCGCAACCGAGGTGGTCCAGGACTTCAAGGACTTGGAGGAGTACGGTCTGGCCCTTCCCGAGAAGCGGCTGCACAAGGTGAAAGGAACGGGCCTCTGGGAGTTGAGGAGCATGTGGGGCCACCGCATCGCCCGATCTCTGTTCTTCGAGGCGGGCGGGATGCTCATGGTGGTGACGACAGTTTTCCAGAAGAAGTCGGGGCCGATTCCCGACACTGTCGTGAGAAGGGCCAAGGGCCGCATGGCGAGATGGCAGCAGGAGAGAGCGTGATGGAACTGAACGAGTTCATTCGCAAGCACGTGATGACCGACCCTGAGTGGCGTGAGGCCTACGAGGAGGCCGATGCCGCCAGGGAGGGCGCTCGCGCCCTGGCCCGTGCTCGCCGGGCAGCTGGTCTCTCCCAGGCTGCCCTCGCTGAGCGGGTAGGCACGGACCAAGCGGTCATCTCCCGCATCGAGCGCGGTGCCGTGAGCCCGACCCTGGACATGCTCACCCGGATCGCGCGAGGCCTAGACATGCGCCCAATTATTGCCTTTGAGCCCATCCCCGCCGGTCGACGCAAGGCCAGCGTCAGGTCGCGGAAGACAACCACCACTCACCCATCGCGGCGGGCCGCAGCGGGCTAGCCGTCTTGTGGCGTATTCTGGGGACCGCTGCGCAGCAGCACTCTGAGCAGGTTCGGGTGGTTCGAACAGTGACCCGTTAGGTCCACCATCTGTCCGTTATGTGAGCTTTGTGAGGTTCTGTTGAGCGGCCGGCGTTGGGGCGTCTCACTCCCTGCGCGGCGAGAGGTCGCTGGGACCACCGACTGGCAGAGGCTGGTCACCGCTGCGTTGGTCAGCAATCTGTGGGCGCGCGTTGGTCGAGCGGCTAGCTCAAGCAGGTGAAGCCAACCGCCACGAAGTCTTCGTCGAAGCTCAGGGCGCGCCGAACCTTGAGTGAGCGCATGAGGGCGAAGCTGCCAGCATCCACGAATGAGTAGTCTCGTTCGTCGTGGCGACGGAGCCACCTCAGAGCCTCTTCTTCAAGCGCCTCGCTGAGGTGCGCGACCCGCACGCGGGGTGAACGCTCCAGACGGTCCAGGAAGTCAACGGCGGCCTTGTGACCGGCGCGTCTGCGCAAGAAGGTCCATGTCTCACCCCGGACTAGGTTCGACGTCACCAGGAGTTGATCTTGAAGCTCACGGAGCAGTCTGGCTGCGTCCGCATGGTGGGCATCTCGAGGGAGCCCCAGGGCTGCCCAGAAGGACGTGTCAACGAAGATCACTTGCCCCGCCTGGGCCCGTACACGACTTCGTCGATGTCTCCGGGCTCGGCGTCGTAGGCTCCCACCATGCCCCAGAGAGGGTCGGCTTCTATGGGGGGAAGCTTGCGCACGTGCTGGGCGACCAGCCGCCGTATGAGAGCTCCCTTGGAGGTGCGCTCGCTGGCCGCCAGTCGGGCAAGGGCGGCATCCAAGTCCTCCTCTATTAGGATCTGCAGTCTCTTCATACGAGGACCATACATCAGATTGCAGAAGATGTGTATGCCGTCTGTGGCGAGTGGCGGGTGCCTTGACTCTGGCGACGGCAACTCCAACCTCGCAGATGTTGCCGGTGGCTTCGAGAATCACGCGGATGGGGGAGACCCCAAAGCTGATCATCCGTCCTGTCCCGGGGCCCCGGTGACATGCATACCGTCGGCGTTACTCTTGTGGAGGTGGTGAGGATGCGCTGGCTCGCGAGCTTCGCGGGTACGACCGACACCCCGTCGGTCACTGTCTTTCGCACTCACGACGGCGGCACGGCCTGGCAGGAGCAGCAGGTTCCTCAGCAGTCGGCGGAGGCATCTTGGCGTATAGCCGTCTCACTTCCCACCTTCTTTGATCTTGGGAACGGGGTTCTCCCAGTGCAGGTTCTTGTCGAGCCGGACGACAAGCGTCTGTACTTCTAGCGCACCCAGGACGGGGGTGGAGCCTGGACGTCCGCTGGTGCCGTCATCAGGGTGACGGGGTGGGGAACGCCGGAGTCCCTGACGGGCATCGATCAGGCGAACTGGCAAGAAGGTGGTTCGCGCACCGTTCAATCAAGACCACACTTGATTGGTGTACAGTTCAGTGTACACTACGGTCTATGGCTAAGACTGTTCCCGTGAAGGAGCTACGCGCCGATCTGGCGAACCTGCTCGACCAGGTCGCTGTCCGTCGCGAGCATGTGATCGTCACGCGGCACGGACGCCCAGCGGCAGCGATCGTACCGATCGACGAGTACGACGCTCTCGAGGAGACCGCGGAGATATTGAGCGATCCGGAGACCCTGAAGTCGATCGCGCGTGGCAGGAGAGAAATCGAGGCCGGAGAGACGGCCACGCTGGAGAGCATCCGGTCCGAAGTCCGGCGACGTCGCAAGTAGCATGGCTCGGGTTGTTGTCGCCAGATCTGCCCGCTCGGCCTTGCTCGGCCTGAGAGACCGATTCCAGGATGCCATCCTTGACGCGCTCAGTGCGCTCGAAGCGGATCCCGCGCTCGGTCATGCCTTGCGGGGGCGGCTCCAAGGTCTTCGGTCCCTGCGGGTGGGCTCCTACCGAGTGATCTGCGAGCTTCGGGAAGGGGACCGCGTCGTTCGCGTTTGCGCGATCCGGAATCGGGCCGGTGCCTACAAGACAGATCCGCGCTAGACGCCCCGCGGCCGTGGCGTGTCAAGCAGCGCCCTCGTGAGTTGTGGCACGGTCATCTCAGGAGAAGGCGCTCGAGCAGGAAGGCGAAGTTCGAAACCGGGCGGAAGACGTGAACCAGGAAGTAGCCACTCGGAAGTCTGGTTTGGCTAAAATGTCTGAAGATCACCCGGATTCCCGTGCATGGCTTCTGGAGGCGGAGGGCTGCCGTGAGACGTAACCGTTGTGCAATCGTTCCAGTCGTGGCACTGCTCGTGGGCGCCATGGCCCTCGTGGGCGCCGGGCCGGCGGCCGGCGCGCCCAAACGA
>JBBAAN010000061.1:0-13040 GCA_041658225.1 Actinomycetota bacterium | reverse complement strand
CGTCGCCAGCCTCAACCGCTTGCCGGGCAAGTCGATCCCCGACCCCACCGAGCGCTTCTGGCATTCGATGTCCGTGGCCTACATGGCCACGATCGCGTTGGCTGCCTGGGAAGCCGCCAACAACCCGCGCAACCCCGGATTGGTCCCCGCGCTGCTGGCTGCCAAGGCCACCTCATCCGCGGCCTTTGCGACCAACTACGCGCGCAGCGACCAGTCGGCCTATCTGGCATCCGCGATCACGGACGGCTCGCTGTTCGTGGCGACGACCGTACTGGCCATCGCCGCCGCTCGCAGCCGCAGGCGCGCCGCCAAAGCCTGACGCCGGCAGCGCGGCACCCCGCAATTCATCCGACGTCCGTCAAGTTGGATTCGTGGATGAGTATTCCCTGGACGTGGGGTTCCATCGGTCTCTTCGGCGCCGTGTTGCTGCCAGCAACCTTTTGATACCCCGCGTGTGGATTCCTTTGCCCGCAGCAAATGCTCCCGGAGCAAGATACGGTCAGGAAGGGCAGCCGGACCCGGCCTGAGGCTGGCTCAGTGCACGGCGTCACCCGGCGCTCGTACGAGCCATGACTGAGGAAACCGTCTTCTACGGGGACATAGGACGAGCCATCAGGGTACTTAGGACGATCCAGGGTCACACCCGCAGATCCCTCGCCCGGATGGTCGGTCTTTCGTATCCGTATCTCTCGCAGATCGAGAACGGCCGGAAACGGCCGTCGTCCCGAGCACTTCTGGCCATCGCGGAAGCCCTCGGCACCAAGCCTCACGAACTGCTGACAAGTGCCAATGAGTTGGCCACCACGGGCAACCTCACCTACCATCCAAACGGGGCACAGTCCCCAGATGCCGCCGCCACGAATCGCGCTTTGCCCACGACGGACCGAAAGCTCCTGTGCTCCAGAGGGCCCGCGACAGACCGGCGATCGGCGGGTTCCGGCGCGCATACGGCAGACCCACAACCGGCGGGGTTCCGGAGCACCCTTGCCGCCGTCCCGCGCCCGCGAAACCCGCTGGAGGAAGCGGCAGAGCGCTCGCGCCTCGCGGACACACTGACCCGGCTGATGTGGATCTTGGACGCGGAGGCCCTCGCCCAGCTCGTGGAGCTCGGCCGGCACCTCAGCCCGCTGTCGCCGGAGAGCGGATCCGCATCCAGATCAGACCTTGAATCAGACCTTGAATAGGGATTCCTGGGCACCAGGATTGGCCAGTACTTGGCCTCCAGGGTGGGCCCGGTACTTGGCCCGCGGGATTGGCGCAGGGCCGGGACGGAAGGGCCGGGACGGAAGGGCTTGCCCAGGACTCGGCCAGTGGAAGCGGTCCGTGGGACTGGCCCGGCCCACGGCGACCGCCATCCTGGCCGTCGCAGCCGCTCGCACCCGCAGGCGCGCCGCCAAAACCTGACCCCTCAGGCTTGCCAGGGCTTCAGGGCCGAGGCCAATTGCCCCTTGCGCGTGCGCCAGGAGAGCCCAGAGACCTTGATGCGCACGGAGCGCTCCCTCTCGCCTTCCTCGTGGAAGAGGTCCACCTCGAGGATCTCCTCACCAAGGGCGGGCAGCACGACGTCTCCCCACTCGATGAAGCAGATCCACTCGGGATCGCCGATTCCGTCGTATCCCAGGTCGGCCAGCTCGGAGAGGTTCTCGAAGCGATAGGCGTCCACGTGAAGGATCGGGTAGTCGCCCGAATACTCCCGCGCCAGCGTGAAGGTGGGGGACACCACCCGCGCCTTGACGCCCAGAGCCGCCGCCGCGCCCTGCACGAAGCAGGTCTTGCCGGCGCCCAGGTCCCCCGAAAGCACCACGACATCCCCGGGCTCGAGCAGCTTGGCGATCGCTGCCGCGAGCGCCCTCGTTTCTTCGGGGCCGCCGGTGCGGTAGACGGGAAAACCGGTCATCAGAACAACACCTGGGCTGCGTGTCTGGCGGAGCGCTTCATCTGGGTGCGGTAGGTGGGGAACGGGGACATCACACGGACCCCGACGTCCGCAGGCCGTTGAAGCGGGGGCTCCGGATGCCTTGCGCGGGTAGTGGGGACATCAGAACAACCCCAGTTGCGCAGGCTCCTCAACCGGGCTCTCTTCAGCCGGCCCTTGGGCGGCCGGCGCCTCGCGCAGCTCGCGAAGGATCTGCCCCACCAGCCGGAAATCCTCCTCCAGCCCGGTCACCGGGTCGATCCCGAAACGCCCGCCACCGCCACCGCGCAAGGCAGCGGCAGGATGGAAGGTCGGCACGAGCAAGCGCCCCTCATAGGTGAAGCGCCGTCCACGCAACTTGGAGATGCCCGCGGTGGTGTCCAAGATCAGCTTGGTTGCGAAGTTGCCCAACGTCACGACGATCCTGGGATCCACCAATCGGATCTGCTCGACCAGGTAGGGCCGGCACGCCTCGATCTCAACAGGCAGCGGGTCGCGATTACCCGGCGGGCGGCACTTGAGCACGTTGCCGATGTAGACCTGCGCTCGGGTCAGACCGATGCTTTCCAGCAGGCGAGTGAGCAGTTGGCCGGCTGCGCCCACGAAAGGCTCGCCCTGGCGATCCTCGTGAAAGCCGGGAGCCTCGCCGACGAACATCAACTCGGCGTCGGGGTTGCCCACGCCGAAGACCACCTGGGTTCGTGACTGGGACAGGTCGCACTTGGTGCATCCGGAGGCTTCCCGGGCCAGTTGCGCCAAGAGGCTCGCTCGCTCCGCCGCCGGCACTGCATCGGGCACCGCTACCCCAACTCCCTTCCTCGCCGGTCAGGATCCAGACCGGCGTTCATCGGTCGCGGGCGCCAGTCTCGTGTCCCCTCCCCAGGCAGACGCACCGCGACCAACGACCCGCGCACACGCCGGCTTCCGTCCACCGGGGCATGCGCCCCCACCGACTTGCTAGCCAAACGCACCGCACCCGCCGGCTTCCGTCCACCGGAACACGCTTCTCACGACCCTCTAGCCAAACGCCCCGCACGCGCCGGCGCCGCAGCCACCCGCCCCGTACGCGGCACTCGGGCACGCGTCCGGAGAACAGCCGGGGAAGGGACCCGCGGACGCCGATGAGCCGATCAGCCCGCCGATCACCGAAAGCAGCCGGCGCACCTGGTGCCCGGAAACCCCGGAGGGGCACGCGGCTTCGTCGGCTTTGGCCATCGGCACCAGCTTCTCGAAGCGCTCGCCGCAGGTTTCGCACCGGTATTCGTAGATCGGCATCAGGCCTCCCGATTGTCATCCGTGAGGAATTGTAGACGACCCGATGCGGGCGGTGTGAAAGGCGCGCCGGCGGCGTTAGAATGGCGTCTGGCCTTGCGCGCGAGTTCGGCCGGAACCCACACCGGGCAACGCCTCTTGCGCCGCAGGGCCGTAGGGAGAAATCGAAGTTCGCACCGCAGGGCCCGCACCCACCGGCCAACGAAGCCGGTTCGCGGCCCAGCCAACTCGGTCAAAGCGGTGACCGGGCCCACGGAGGCGAACGGGATGACTATGTCCCTACCTGATCCGGCCGCGGCATCAACCCCGGCCGCCGACATCCCCGTACCACCACCCGGCGAGGAAGGCCTGACCAGTCGGGAAGCCGCTGCGCTGCTGGCCAGGCACGGGCGGAATTCGCTGGTTCCCGAGAAGAAGCGCGCGGGCTGGTTCTACTGGATCATCCACCTGCTCTCCGACCCCATGGCCCTGTTGCTGCTCGTGGCCGGGCCGACCTATCTGCTGATCGGAGACGCCACCGACGCGATCGTGACCTTCGCCGCGCTGGTGCCGATCGTGGGCGTCAGTTGGGTGCTGGAAACCCGTGCCGAGCGCACCCTGGAGCAACTGAAGAAGCTGACCGCCCCCACGATCACGGTTTGGCGGGACGGGCTCCATCAGGTGATCAAGGCCGAGGAACTGGTGCCCGGCGATCTGGTCGTGCTCCACGAAGGAGACGTCGTCCCGGCCGACGGCGAGCTGGTGGCCGCAACGCAAATGATGGTCGACGAGTCCGCCCTGACCGGGGAATCCCAGCCCATAGACAAGATGCCTTCTGGGGCCGAGCGCGAAGTGCTGGCGGGAACGACCGTGCTGTCGGGTCGCGGCATCGCGCGCATCACCGTCACCGGAATGGCCACCCGCTACGGCGCCATCGGCAAGCTCGTCGCCGAGGTCAAACAGCCCCGGACTCCCCTGCAGCGCAGCATCTCCAGGCTGGTTCGCCGCCTGGGCATCGGGGCGATCGGCTTCTGCGGGATCGTGCTCGCCGTCGAGTTGGCTCGCGGTAACGGTTGGGGCGCGGCCGTCATCGCGGCGGTGAGCCTGGCGATCGCGGCCATCCCCGAAGAGTTCCCAATGGTGTTCACCCTCTACCTTGCCCTGGGAGCCCGGCGTTTGGCCCAGGAGCGAGCCCTGGTCAGACGACTCACGGGCGTGGAGACACTGGGCTCCACCACCGTGGTCTGCTCTGACAAGACCGGCACCCTGACCCTGGGCCGGCTCGAGGTGGTGGGGCTTGCCGGCTCCGAGGGCCCGCTGAGCGCCGACCGGCCCCTGGACCCCAACGCCCGCGCCCTGTTGGAGTCCGCCCTGCTGGCCTGCGAGCCCAAGCCCTTCGACCCGCTGGAGCGCGCCATCTCGAGCTTCGCCCAGGAGCGCGGTATCGACGTCGAGGGACTTCACGGCGGAACGTTCGTCTCCGACTACCCCTTCGACCACACTCTGAAGTACCTGACGCACGTCTGGAAGCAGGGCGAGCGCTATCTGGTGTGCGCCAAGGGTTCCATCGAAGGCATCCTCGAGCGCAGCCGGGTGGACGAGAGCACGCGCCGGCGCGCCCACGAGACCAACTCCGCCCTCGCGGCACAGGGTATGCGGGTGATCGCGGTCGCTGAGGGCGAGCTGAATGTCCCGACGGGAGAGCGCGCCAAAGACGAAGCGGCCCTTGCCTTTCGCGGTCTGGTCGCCTTCTCCGATCCTTTGCGTCCCGGAGTCGCCGAGGCGCTGGAGGAATGCCGCGCCGCCGGCATACGCGTGATCATGATCACCGGCGACCATCCGGAGACGGCCCACGCCGTGGCCGAAGGGCTCGGGCTTCCTCACACCAACGCCGCGGGACAGGACATGCTGGCCACGGGCGCCGACATCGACGCGGCCGACGACGAGGCGCTTCCCGCCCTGGTGGACGGGATCAACGTCTTCGCCCGCACGCGCCCCGAGCAGAAGCACCGATTGGTGCAAGCGCTGCGCGCCTACGGACACGTGGTCGCCATGACCGGAGACGGCATCAACGACGCGCCGGCCCTGCGCGAGGCCGACATCGGGGTGGCTATGGGTCAGCGCGGCACGGAAGTGGCGCGCGAGTCGGCCACCATGGTGTTGCTGGACGATAACTTCGCCACGATCGTGACCGCGGTGCGTAACGGGCGGCGCATCTTCGACAACCTGCGAAAGGCCTTCGCCTACCTGGTCGCTTTCCACCCACCGCTCTTGGTCGCCGCTCTCGTCGTTCCGTTGCTGGGCAAGCCGTTGCTGTTGCTGCCCGTCCACATCGTGCTGCTCGAGCTGATCGTGCACCCGACCGTCTCGCTGGTCTTCGAGGCGGAGCCGGCTCACCCGCGCATCATGGCCCGCGGCCCAAGACCCGCGGGAAGCGGGCTGTTTGGAAGAGACCTCATCCTGCCCTTCATGCTCGGTCTGACCCTGTCTCTCGCAGTGGTCATGACCTACCTGGTGGGCCTGAACAGACTGGGGAGTGAGGTCGAGGCCCGGACGCTGGCCTTCGCCACTCTCCTGATCGGTCAGGCGCTGCTTGTCCTGGTCACACGCGCTCACGAGCCCGTGTGGCGGACCAGCCTGCGGAAGAACCGAATGCTTCTGCCGGTGGTGGCGGGGACCCTGGCAGCGCTGCCGGCCTTCGTCTACCTCTCCCCATTGGCCAGGGTGCTGAAGCTGGCGCCCTTCCCGCCGGGTGGTTGGGCCGTGGCCGTGGCCGTGGCCGCGGTGGCCACGCTGTGGTTCGAGCCGTTCAAGACCCGCAAGCGGGAGGCCTGATAGGGCCCCCGGACGCATTGGCTCTACGTGGGGTTGATGATGCCGGCGCCGAGCAGCACGCCCCCTCAACGACCGTGGAAGAAACCCCTCGCGCCGACTACGTGGGGTTGATGATGCCGGCGCCAAGCAGCAGCACGGTCAGCAGAATCAGCAGGCCAATCGTGGCAGCGCCCATGGCGTTGGCAAACTTGCCGTTGCGGCGGGAACCCATCAGGTCGACGTCGTTGCACAGCCGGTAGAGGAACACCAGGATCGGCGCGACCAGCACGCCGTTGACGGCCGAGGACGCGAACAGGATCTTCACCAGCGGCACGCTGGGGATCAGCACCACCCCCGCGCCGAAGAGGATGGAAAACGCGAACACTGAGTAGAAAATCGGCGCCTCGCGCGGCGACCGGTCCAGCCCCATCTCCAGGCCGAATGCCTCGCACACCGCGTAGGCGGTCGAAAGCGGGAGGATGGCCGCCGCCAGGAACGAGGCGTTGAGCAGCCCCAACCCAAACAGGGTGGAGGCAAACCGGCCGGCCAGTGGTTTGAGCGCGATCGCGGCGTCTTTGGCGTCCACGATGTGGCCGCCGGTGGCAAAGATCGTCGAGGCGGTGGCGACGATGATGAAGAAGGCGACCAGGTCGGTGGTGAACGCCCCCAGGATCACGTCGCCCCGCGCGTAGTTGAGCTGCTCGGCATCGATGTTCTTGTCCACCACATAGGACTGGATGAAGAACTGCCCCCAGGGCGTGACTGTGGTGCCGACCACGGCGACCACCGTAAGCACGAACGCTCCCGTCAACGTGAAGGAGGGAACCACGGTGGAACGCATGGCGTGCGCCCAGTTCGGGTGGGCCATGAAGCCGGAGATCATGTAGGCGACGTAAAACGCCGACAGCACCAGGAAGACCTTCTCGACCCGCCGGTAGGAAGCGCGGGTCACCAGCAGGAAGACGATCCCGGCAGCGACGGGCACCGAGGCGAACTTGGAGATGCCGAAGATCTCCAGCGAGGCGGCGATCCCGGCGAAGTCGGCGGTGGTGGTGCCGAGGTTTCCGATCAGGAGCAGACCGATGGCGACCGCCGCAAACCCCACACCGAAACGCTCGCGGATCAGGGATGCCAGCCCCTTGCCCGTCACGATGCCCAGGCGCGCGCCCATCTCCTGGGTGACGGCCAGCGCGATTCCGACGGGCACCAGCACCCACAACAGACGGTATCCGTACCGCGCGCCGGCAATTGAGTAAGTCGCGATGCCGGTGGCGTCGTTGTCGGCCTGAGCAGTGATGAGGCCCGGCCCGATCACGGCCAGGGCCGCCATCACGCCGGCGCGTCTGCGCAGAAATCCCCGCCCGCTGGGACGCTCGGTCGTGGGCGTCACCGCGCCTACCGCCGCAGGAAGCGGCGCGAATCCGGCCGCCAGCTACGAGGGCCGACCAGGTCGATGACGTCGTCGACCGTGACGACGCCCACCAGACGCTCCTGATCGTCGACGACGGGCAAGGCCAAGAGGTTGTACTTCATGATCGCCTCCACGACTTCCTTCTTGTCCTCGTCGGCGCGCACGGAGATCGGATCGGCGCGCATGAAGGCGGCCACCCGCGCCTCTCCCGGCGCCACCACCAGGTCGCGCAAGGACATCACGCCGACCAGCCTCTCGGCTTCATCCACCACGTAGAGGTAGTAGGCCGCCTCCTCGTCGGGGGCTCGGGCGCGAAGCCGCTCGATCAGGCCCTGGGCGGTCTCGTCGGCGAGCACGGAGAAGACCTCAGTGGTCATCAGGCCCCCGGCACTCTCCTCTTCGTAGCCCAGCAACTCGTGGATGTCCTCGGCTTCCTTCGGGTCCATCCTGGCCAGCAGGGCCTCGGCTTCCTCGCGAGGAAGATCCTGCAACAGGTCGGCCGCGTCGTCCGGGCTCATCTCCTCGAGCAGTTGGACGGCGCGCTCGGGACCCAATGCCTCCAACATCCGAACCTGGACCTCGGGGCTCATCTCCTCCAACGTATCGGCGGCCACCTCGTCCTCGAGCCCGGCGAGCAGACCGGCGCCTTCCCCAGGGGGAAGCGCGGCGGCGATCTCGGCGAGGTCGGCCGGGTGCAGACGTCGAAGGCCCGTGCGCGCGACGCGCAGGCGCACATTGGGATCGCGCCAGGAACCCAGGTCCACGTCTTCCCAGGCCACCGCGTGCGGAGGGTATCCGGCGGCCACCCGATCGGCCAGGCGGCGCAGGCGCAGGCGGCGCAGGAGAGCCGACGTCGAGACGTCCACACCCAGCACGCGCAACTGCGTCCCCGTCCGCGAGAGTTGCACGTCCTGCACGCGGATGAGCCGGCGCCCCTCGAGGTCGACGATCTGCTTGTCCAACACGTTGCGAGAAAGCAGGACATCCTGGTCTCCCAGGACATAAGGATCGAGGTCCTGGAGGTTGGCGGCGAGAATGATCTGGGAGGTCTCGAAGCTGCGAACGTCGTTCCAGGACAGGTCGATGTGCGAATGGCGTCCGGTGCGCACGCGGAGCGCCATGACCGCGGGGTAGGGACCGTTCAGCCGCGCCGTGAGATCGCGAACTGTGCCCACCCTGCGGCTACCGGCATCCAGGACCGGCCGGCCCAAGTAGCTCGACAGATAGAGCATCGCTTCGCCTTTCCGCTCCAGCCCAGGCGGGACGACCAAACGTGGCACGGCGACTGCCGGTCACTTGTGCGGGAAGGTGGACGCCCATTGGAGCGAGGGACGGACCACCCGCTTGCCGAACAGCCCAACCCGGGTGCGCCTCGGACGCCTCCGAGCGCAGGATACCCCCATTCCAGGAATCGCAACACCCGTTGAGGGGGGGGCCGATCAGTCCGCCAGACCGGGTGCTCCCGGAACCGAGGCAGCCGAGCGCACGGCCGTGCGGATCGCGGCCTCGACCGCCATCTCGGCGACGATGCAGACCATGTCCACGTCGGCCTCAACCGCGGGGCTGGCCAGCGCGAAGGCCGCATCCCCATCACGCAGGGTGTGCACCGGGCGGATGGCGCGCGCGAAACCGTCGTGAGCCTGCACCGCCACCCGGTGGCAACCGTACTTGTCCAGCCTTGCGTTGGTCACGATCACCGCGTTGGTGGTGTTGCCGATGGCCTCTTGATCGAAGTGGCCGATCATCGCCGAGAGCCCGCCGGGGACCCGGGTCCCTGCCAGCGTACGGCCCTGCTCGTCGAGAACGTCGCCGGCGGCGTTGGTGACCACCAGGGCCCCCACCGCGAGTTCCCCCTGCCGGCGCAGCGCCCAGCCGATGCCGCCCTTCATGCGGTGGTCGGGCCCGGCAACCTTGCCCACCGTCGCGCCCGCTCCGGCACCGACGTTGCCGCACGGCCCGTCCTCTTCATTGGCCGCCTCGCAGGCGGCACGGCCTTCGGCGGGACCGGGCCTGACATGCCCGTCGCCGATGCCGAGGTCGTAGATCGTTGCCGCGGGCACGATCGGGATCACGAAGTTGTCGAACTTGCGGTAGCCGATGCCGCGCTCCTCGAGCCAGGACTGCACCCCGAACGCGGCCGCCAGCCCGAAGGCCGACCCGCCGGTCAGCACCACGGCGTGCACCTCGTTGACGAGGTTGTGCGGCGCCAGGGCATCGGTCTCGTGCGTGCCCGGCGCCCCGCCGCGAACGCAAACGCTGGCCAGCGTTCCCGGCGGTGGCAGCACCACCGTCACGCCGGTCAGCGCGGCCAGGTCCTGCCAGTGGCCGATTCGAAGGCCGGGTATTCCCAGAGCCACGCTCTATGCCCCTTCCACGTAGACGCGAGGTATCCGGGAACGCACCCCGGCCAGGACCTCGTAGGCGATGGTGCCCAGAGCCTCCGCCCAGTCGACGGCCGTTATCCGCTCGCCCGCTTGCTCGCCCAGCAGAACCACCTCATCGCCGATCTCCACCCGGTCCTGGCCGCAGTCCAGGACCACCTGGTCCATGGTGATCGTGCCGGCGATCGGACGGCGCTTGCCTCCGACCAGCACCACGCCACGGCCCGACAGCCCTCGAGGCAACCCGTCCGCGTAACCGATCGGGACGGTGGCAAGCAGCGAGCGTCCCTCCGGCCGGTAGCGCAGACCGTAGCTGACGCCCTCGCCCGCGCCGACTTCCTTGACCAGGCTCACCCTGGCCTTCAATGTCATCGCCGGGCGGAGATCCACGGCGGGAGCCAGTTCCGCGGAGGGCGCGTAGCCGTAGATCGCCAGCCCGCAGCGCACCAGGTCGTAGTGGTACTCCTTGCCCAGCAACGTCGCGCCCGAGTTGGCGAGATGGCGCAGCCGGGGCCTTATGCCCAGTGCCTCCATCTCCGAGCAGACCACGTCGAAGCGGCGACGCTGCACCTCGGAGAACGGATTTCCCGGCTCGTCGGCGACGGCAAGGTGGCTCCAGATACCGCCGATCACCATTCCCTCTTCGAGAACCAGACCGGCCAGCGCCAAGGCCTGCTCTGGGCTGCCGCCCACTCGGTGCATACCGGTGTCGACCTTGATGTGGACCTCGGGGCACACACCAAGATCCCCGGCCGCCTTCGCCAGCGAGCGGATCCCCTCGGCGGTGTAGACGGTGGCCGTCAGGGAGCGAGCGAGCACGACCTCCGCGGCGTCGGCCGGGGGCTCGCTGAGCAGAAGGATGGGAGCGGTGACGCCGGCCTCGCGCAGGCGCACGCCTTCCTCGACAAGGGCCACACCCAGCCAGGAAGCGCCTTCCTCCAGGGCCACGTGAGAAACCTGGGCGTCCCCGTGCCCGTAGGCGCTCGCCTTGACGACGGCGAGCAGGCCGACGTCGGGGGCAAGCACGCGGCGGATCTCTCGAACGTTGTGGCGAATGGCGCCGAGGTCCACCTCCACCCACACCGGCCGGTAGTTGCCGCTGCCCAGTCCGCTCCCGGTGGATCCGCTCATCGCTGCCTCGCGCCTTCGCGCACGGGGGGATTGCCGGGGTGCGCGAGTTCCGTGCTCCGCGTGGGTGCGCTCATCGCCGCTTCTCCCGCAGTCTCAACCCGTAGAGCGTCGCCGCCGCGCGCGGCCAGGCCTCGGCGATCTCGCCGGCCAACGTTCCCTCGCCGGTCTCGATCCCGCTGAGGTCTCCGGCCAGCCCATGCAAGAAGACGGCCGCGCGCGCGGCGTCGAACGGATCGAGCCCGCGTGCCATCAGCGCGGCCAGTCCGCCGGTCAACACGTCCCCGCTTCCGCCCGTGGCAAGCTCCGGACCTCCCGTCGGGTTGAACACCGCCCGGCCATCCGGGTTGGCCACCACCGTGTGCGCACCCTTGAGCACCACGACCGAGCGCCAGGCCGCGGCGGCCTCCAGCGCCAGCCGCGCCTTGCCGGCCACCAACACTGCCTTGTCTACTCCCGCCATCCGTGAGAACTCACCGGGATGGGGGGTCACCACGGTGGGAGCCAGGCGCATGGCCAGCATGTCGGCCGAGCCGGCCAGTGCGTTGCAGCCGTCGGCGTCCAGCACCAGCGGCTTGGAGGACAGGCCCACCAAGCTCTTCACGGCCTCGCGCGTCTCGGGATCGGTGCCGAGGCCCGGTCCCACGGCCAGAACGTCGAAGCGCTCGATCAACGGCAACAACCGCTCCAGCGCCTCCATGGCCAGTGTGCCGCGAGGGGTCTCGGCCAGCCCGATCGAGGTCGCCTCGGGAACGATGCCCGCAACCACGGCTTGCGCCGAGACCGGGGTCGCCACCGTGACCAGGCCGGCGCCGGCCCGAAGCGCTCCTCTGGCCACCAGCGCCGCCGCGCCGGTCATGCCGCGCGAGCCGGCCACGACCAACACGACACCCCGCGCGCGCTTGTGTCCCTCGGGATCAAGCGCCGGCAGCAGCGCGGCCACATCAGATGCCTCCGTCGCCCCGAGGCCGACCATCGCCGGCAAGGGGATGCCGATGTCCACGACCTCCAGGTCCCCCCGCAACCCGGCACCCGGATACAGGTAGTGGCCGGGCTTGGCGGCGGTGAAGCTAACCGTCACGTCGGCGGCGATGGCCTCCGAGGGCATCGCGCCGGTGTCTCCCATCACTCCTGAGGGGATGTCCACGGCCACCACCGGACATCCGGCCATGTTCGCCTCGACGATCGCTTTCAGGTACTCGCCTTTGGGCGCACGCACCAGGCCGATGCCGAACAGCCCGTCCACCAACACATCCGCATGCTCGATGCGCTCGCGCCCCGCCGGCCATCGAAGCGCGCGACCGCCGGATCGCAGGAAGGCGCGCAGGTGGAAGCGGTTGGCGTCGTCGAATCTTTCCGGATCGGCCAGCAGCAAGGCGGTCACGCCCATGCCCGCCTCACGCAGGCGTCGCCCCGCCGCAAGCGCATCGCCGCCGTTGTGCCCCTTTCCCACCAGCAGCACGGCGGTGTTGCCGTAGCCGCCGCCGGCCAACTTCAACGTCGAGCGCGCAACCGCGGCCCCGGCCCGCTCCATGAGCACGCGCACGGGCGAGCCGGCCTCGATGGCCGAGCGGTCGACAGCCTCCATCGTCGCCACGCTCAGAATCGGGATCACCAGGGCAACCTCCGCACGATGAGAGACAAGCCCTCCGTGGGCCTCTCGACCGCGACGGCGAGGGAGGGAATCACCACAGGAACCTCCGCCTGGCCGAGGCCCGCGTGTCGGGCCTCACCAGCAGGTAGAGAAACACCGCATCGAACACCGCGCCGATGACGTTCGGCCCGAACAGTACCGCCAAGGCGCGCCCGCCGGGAACCAGATCGGTGAGGAAGTGGCCGAGCAAGGGGGTGGTGAACACGAAAGCGAGAAGCCCCAGGCCGAAGATGACGACCGCCCCCCAATAGGCCCAGAGCTTGCGCCCGCGAAGCCCCAAGCCGAAAACCACCGGCGCCAGGAGAAAGGCGAGCAAGTACGCCGCGCCGATGGCGCTGGAGAAGAAGCCCCCCAGCCCAGGGCGCAGCGCGAACACCAGGAAGAACCCGGCCCGCAAGAACAGGATCAGCGCCGTCAGATCCAGAAGCTGGGGCCCGTTCACGCCTACTCAACCGTGACGCTCTTGGCGAGGTTGCGCGGTCCGTT
>JBBAAN010000060.1:0-13148 GCA_041658225.1 Actinomycetota bacterium | reverse complement strand
TGGCCAGGACTCTTGCGATGCCGGCCGGCGGGCAATGCTACGCGGCGAGATGGCAGCAGAAGCGTGCGAGCCCCCTTCCAGCAATACCAGGGCTTCCCACCCCTTGCCTACTCCACCGTCCAGGTGTCGCCTGAGACCCAAAGCGACTCCAGGTCGGCCGGGCCCCCTCGGGCGCGAACCGCTTCGATCTGGGCCCGCATCATCTCGCCGTAGGAGGGACGTTCGACGTCCCAGAAGATCCCCAAAGGGGTGGGCTGGTTGGGACCGCCGGCCAACCGCGAGAGCGAGAAGGCCAGGTTCGGCTTCGCGGCGTGCTCGTCGTGGATCAGCAGGTTCTCTTCGCCGACCTCGGCGACGTCCACGATCTCCACCGCGGCGTCCGGGGTGACGACCACGCCCTTCTCCTTGTTCCTGCCGAAGCGAATCGGCTTTCCGTGCTCGAGACGGATCTGGTTTGCCAGCCGGCCCTCCGGCGAGGTGAGTGAGTCAAAAGCCCCGTCGTTGAAGATCGTGCAGTTCTGATAGATCTCCACGAAGGCTGAGCCGCGATGGTTGGCCGCTCGGCGCAGGATCTCGGTCAGGGCCTCGCGATCGGGCGCGAGGGTACGGGCCACGAAGGTCGCCTCGGTGCCCAGTGCCACGCTGATCGGGTTGAACGAAGGGTCGAGCGAGCCGTGCGGGGTGGACTTGGTGATCTTGCCGCGCTCCGAAGTCGGCGAGGCCTGGCCCTTGGTCAGTCCGTAGATCTCGTTGTTGAACATCAGGATCTTGATTTCGACATTGCGCCTCAGCGCGTGTATCAGGTGGTTTCCTCCGATGGACAGCGCGTCGCCATCGCCGGTGACCACCCACACCGACAGGTCCTCTCGACTCATGGCCAGCCCTGAAGCGATCGCGACCGCGCGACCGTGGATGCCGTGAAGGCCGTAGGTGCTCATGTAGTAGGGCAACCGGCTGGAGCAGCCGATGCCGCTCACGATCACGAACTTCTCGCGCGGGATCCCCAACTCGGCAAAGACGCTCTGAACGGCCGCGAGGATGGCGAAGTCTCCGCAGCCCGGGCACCAGCGAACCTCCTGTTCGCCGGTGAAATCCTTCCGGGTCAAGGCGGGCACGGTAATCGCGGCCGCGGGGTCGGCGCTGGCGCTCATGGGAGCATCTCCATGATCCGTGCCTCGATCTCCGATGCCTTGAAGGGCTTGCCCTGGATCTTGCCGTAGGTGGTCACGTCACGCAGGTAGGTGGAGCGGATGAGCGTGGCGAGATGGCCGAGATTGAGCTCGGGTACGAGGATCTTGGGGAAGCGGGCCAGGATCCCGCCGAGATTCCGCGGCAAAGGGTTGAGGTACATGAGCTGCACGTGAGCGATCTTCTGCCCGCGTGCCCCTATCCGCTGGGCGGCGGCCCGGGCGGCGCCGAACGTGGAGCCCCAACCGAGGACGAGCACTTCCGCGTCCTCGTCGCCGAATAGCTCGGCGTCGGGTATGTCGTTGGCGATCCCGGCGACCTTGGCCGCGCGCAGGCGGACCATCTTCTCGTGGTTGGCCGGGTCGTAGCTGATGGCCCCGGAGCCGTCGGCCTTCTCCAGGCCGCCGATGCGGTGCTCGAGCGCGGGTGTGCCGGGCTTGGCCCATTCGCAAACCAGCGTCTTAGGGTCTCGGACATATGGCCAGAACTGCCCGTCGTGATTGGGTTGGGTGGCGCCGGCCCGGCGCAGGTCCGGCAGGTCCGCCAGGCGCGGGATGCGCCACGGCTCGGATCCGTTGGCGAGATAGGCGTCGGAGAGCAGGATCACCGGCGTGCGGTAGGCCAGCGCTATGCGGCAGGCCTCGATCGTGGCGTCGAAGCTCTGAGAAGGCGACAGGGCCGCCAGCACGGGAAGCGGTGCCTCGCCGTGGCGGCCGTACAGGGCTTGTAGTAGATCGGACTGCTCGGTCTTGGTGGGCAGTCCCGTGGACGGCCCACCGCGCTGGACGTCCACGATGACTAGGGGCAGTTCGAGCATGATGGCGAGCCCGATCGTTTCGGTCTTCAAGTCCAGGCCCGGCCCGCTCGTCGAAGTCGCCCCCAGCATCCCTCCGTAGGAGGCGCCGACGGCGGAGCCGATGCCGGCGATCTCGTCTTCGGCCTGGAAGGTGAGCACGCCCAGGGATTTGCGGGCTGCCAGCTCGTGGAGGATCTCCGATGCGGGCGTGATCGGGTAGCTGCCGAGGAACAGCGCCATGCCCGCCCGCTCCGCAGCCGCCATCAACCCCCAGGCCACTGCCGTGTTACCGGTGACCGTGGTGTAGGTGCCGGGGCTGAAATGCGCCGGCCTGACGATGTAGCTGGAAGCGAACAGATCCGCGGTCTCGCCGAAGTTGTATCCGGCCGCCAGGGCGGCCAGGTTCGCTTGGACGATCTCGGGACGCTTGCCGAAGCGAGCGCGAATCCAGGTGGTCACCGACTCGGTCGGCCGGTGGTACATCCAGGACAGCAACCCCAGCGCGAACATGTTCTTCGCCCGCCCGGCGTCCTTCTTGGCGATGTCGACTTCCTTGACGGCCTCCAGGGTCATCGAAGTCATTGGGATCTCGTAGACGCGGTAGGCGGCAAGACTTCCGTCGGTCAAGGGGTTGGCGGGGTAGCCGGCTCGCTCCAGGCCTCGAGCGTCGAACGCGTCGCTGTTTACCAGGATGGTGGCACCGCGAGGAAGCTCGGACAGGCTCACCTTGAGAGCGGCCGGGTTCATGGCCACCAGCACGTTGGGAGCATCGCCGGGAGTGCGCACCGGGTGGTCGGAGAAATGGATCTGGAAAGAGGAGACGCCCGACGGGGTGCCGGCGGGAGCTCGGATCTCGGCGGGGTAGTCGGGAAGGGTGATCAGATCGTTGCCGAAGACTGCCGTGGAATGGGTGAACCGGTCTCCCGTCACCTGCATGCCATCGCCGGAGTCGCCGGCGATTCGGATGACTACCCCGTCCAGTTCCTCGACCAGTTTCGGGGCGCTCATGCAGATCCTCCCGCGCCATTGAGGGAATGGATGTGCGCCGCCGGGCACGGCGCGAGCCGGCCCCGATCGTTGCCCACGCTATCAGGGTAGCGCGCTTGAAGAAGTAGAGCTTCGAGCTTCAATGTGGTGCGTCCGAACTCGCGGTACACACCGAATGCGGGAGAACCTCGGGCGTACCGCACTAGTCCATGTCGGCGCGCAGATATAGGTAGAAGACCGTGCAGCCCTGCTGCGATGGATCGACGGAATGGGCAATGCCCGCGGGGGAGAAGCAGTAGGAGCCGGGGCCCAACTTCCGGCCCAGCATCGTGCACTCACCCTCGATGACCCAGACGTGGTGCACGGAGTAGCGGTGGGTGTGCGCGGGAACCGAGGAGCCTGCCGCCAAGCGCATGAGCCCTCCGTAGGAACCGGTTCGGGCATCCTCCCAGAGCGTCTTGGCATCGACTCCCGGCCAGTCGGCGATGGGCATCCAGGCGCGCGCGGCAACGTCGGCTGAATCCAGGACCATCTCCTTCATCGAGACTCCTTTCCGGTCAGACCGCGTGAGAGCCTGCGATTCGACGTCAGTCTATCGCGGGCAGTCCACCCGACAAGGGACGGCCGATGCTTGTCGCCCGACGGTGGACGACCCCGAGCGGCCGTCCATGGCCCACCGTAGATACCTTCCAGCGGCTGGCGGGCCGGTGTGGCGCGACCGAATACAGGGGAACTTCGGACGCGCCACGCTCGGGCAGAAGATGAACGCAGGGCGACCTCCAGGCATACTGGCGAGGTCGCGGGTAACCGGGAGTGGAGAGGGGGAGGTAGCGTGGACACCGAGATTGACCGGCTCAAGCAGGAAGTGGTTGATGCCGCCAAGCAACTCGACCGATTGGGACTGGTTTGGCACAGCTCGGGAAACGTCAGCGCGCGTCTGGGTGATCAGGTGCTGATCACGGCTTCCGGCATCCCCTACGACCGCCTCGACGTCGATGGCATCGCGGTGGTGGACCTTCAGGGCAACCAGGTTGAAGGAACGGCCAAGGCCTCCATCGAGATCGCCATGCACCTGGCCGTCTACGCGGCGCGTCCCGATGCGGGGGCCGTCGCGCACACCCATCCCATTCTCGCGTCGGCCTTCGCGGCCGCCCGCAAGCCGATCCCGGCCTATCTCGACGAGAACGACACCTACTTCGGCGGACCCGTGGAGGTGACCCGATACGCGGTGTCGGGCAGCCCCGACCTCGCGGCCGCTGCGGCTGAGGCACTTGGTGAGCGGGCGGCAGTGCTGCTGGCCAACCACGGTGTTCTGGCCTGCGGCAAGGATCTGGAGGAGGCCGTGCACGTGAGCGGGCTCGTGGAGCGGGCGGCGGACGGCTACCTGGCCTGCATGGCCCTGGGTGGGGTGGCGGAGCGCCCCGCCGAGGCCGAGGCTTTCTTCCGTCAGGTCTACCGCTACCGGCACGGGATGGCGTAGCGCGCCCGACAGGGGGCTTGGGGAGGGGGGAGCGATGTGGCGAAAGTTGCTGGCCGCTTCGGTGGCCTTGGTGCTGTTCGCGGTGGGCGCGTTCGCGGCTTACGGTTGGTGGACGCGCAGGGGGACACCGAAGTTCTCGAGGGGGGGGATCTGGGGACAGCCCAGCCCGACCGGTTTGGCGTCCTCGATCCCGGCTGACTCTCCCGGGCCCGAAGCAACGCCGGTCGCCTCGGGACCGACCGGGGCGACGACTTCCTCCCCCACCTCGCGCAAGCTCACCGGCCAAAGCCCAACGCCGGTCGCCTCGGGACCGACCCCACACGCGATCGGTCCCCCCAAATCGGGGGTGTACAACTACCAGGGTGAAGGCCATGAGAGCGGCCAGGTAGGCCCGGCCACGGCCTGTAGTTGGAACGTGGACAAGGTGAGCCTGACGGTCAAGCAGGATCCCGCCGGGTTGGTCATGGACTGGGCCTTCACGCCCAACCACCAACAGCGAAACATCCTCTCCTGGCGTGCCGACGGCGCCTACCTCACCTACTACGGAATGGCGGTCACGTGCATGGGAATGCGCGAGACCAGCGAGGACAACTACTCCCCGCCCCAGATGTGGTACCGCTTCCCGCTCAAGGTGGGAGACACCTGGGAGGTCGACTCGTCAACCGAGAACCGGACCGAGCACATGGTGGTGAGCGTCAAGAGCGCTCAGAAGGTCACCGTTCCCGCCGGCGAATTCGACACTCTTCTGATTGAGCGCAAGGTGACGATATCGGGTGGGCAATCGGGCACCTACCAGATCACCCACTGGTTCGCGCCTTCTTTGAGAGTCTCGGTCAAGGAGATCTTCCGCATGTCGGCCAAGCAAGGCAGCCAGTCCATCGACTCGGATTTCTCCTTCCAGCTCACCAGTCTGCCCTGAGACGCGCCGCTCTTGTTCGGTGAGCGTGGCCCGGCCGAGAGGTAGGGTGCGACGGTGAGCGTGACCGACAGGCGAGTTGCGTCGGGGGGCTTCGATTAGCGTTTGGGGAAGGCGGGTCATTCGGAGAGCCGAAGGCGAGGTGGACGGCATGCCGCTGGAGTTCGGCACGATCATCGAACCCTTTCGCATCAAGAGCGTCGAGCCGATCCGTTTCTCAAACCGTGCTGAGCGCGAGCAGGCGCTGGTCGGCGCCGGCTACAACCTGTTCGGACTGCGCGCCGAGGACGTTATCATCGATCTGCTGACCGACTCCGGCACGGGCGCCATGTCGGCGGAGCAGTGGGCGGGGATGATGCGGGGAGACGAGAGCTACGCCGGCTCGCGCTCCTTCTTCCGCTTCGAGTCCGCCGTGCGCGATCTCACCGGCTTCCGCCACGTCATTCCCACGCACCAGGGCCGAGCGGCCGAACGGATCCTGTTCGCCGAGACGCTGAAGCCCGGAGACGTGGTGCCCAACAACACCCACTTCGACACCACCCGCGCCAACGTCGAGCACGACGGCGCCGAGGCTCGCGACCTGGTGATAGCGGAGGGGCGCCGGCCGTCGGTGATTCATCCCTTCAAGGGCAACATGGATGTGGGGGCCCTGGAGGAGTGCATCCGAAGCGCCGGCCGGGAACGCATCCCGCTGGTCATGGTGACCGTGACCAACAACTCCGGCGGCGGTCAACCGGTTTCGCTGGCAAACCTCCGCTCGGTGCGCGCGATCTGCGACCGCTATTCCATCCCGCTGTTCCTGGATGCCTGCCGCTTTGCGGAGAACGCCTGGTTCGTCAAACAGCGTGAGCCGGGACAGGCCGAGCGCACGCCGGAAGAAATCGCGCGCGAGATGTTCTCCCTCGCCGATGGCGCGACCTTCTCCGCCAAGAAGGACGGCCTGGCCAACATCGGGGGTTTCCTCGCGATGAACGATGATGCGCTGGCCGCGCGCTGCCGCGCCAACCTGATTCTCACCGAGGGTTTCCCCACCTATGGGGGCCTGGCCGGCTACGATCTCGAGGCCATCGCGGTGGGTCTGAAGGAAGTCCTGGATGAGGACTACCTGCGCTACCGGGTGCGTTCCGTGGAGTACCTGTGGGAGAAAGTGAACGCGGCCGGGGTGCCGACCATAAATCCTTCGGGGGGGCACGCGGTCTACATCGATGCCAAGGCAATGCTCGGTCACATCCCGGCGTCCGAGTACCCGGCACAGTCGCTTTGCGTCGAGCTCTACCGGATCGGCGGAGTCAGGGGAGTGGAGATCGGCTCGGTGATGTTCGGCCGGCCCCACCCGGACGGCAGCGAGGAGCCGGCGCCCATGGAGTTGGTGCGCCTGGCCATCCCGCGGCGCGTCTACACCCAATCCCACATCGACTACGTGGGCGAGGTCGTGAAAGCGGTGGCCGAGAAGGCGAGCGCGCTGCGAGGCTTGCGCATCGTCGAGCAGGCTGAGTTCCTGCGCCACTTCACTGCCCGCTTCGCTCCGCTCTAGCGATCGGGCGGGGAGTCGGGGTCGCACAGCCGGTCACGCCAAACGCTCTGGACAGAAGATGTGCCAGCCCGAGCCGTTCCCGGCAAGCCTCTCCTCCACTCACCCACCCGGCACGTGGCGCCAACCCTAGACAGCTCAACCGCTGCAGCCCGTTCAGTTTGACGGTCCGGGACCGTCGAGGCCAACGGTGGTCGTTGCCAACGCCACTGCCGGACGCGATGATGTGGCCGAACGTAGGCTGGCCTTTGCGCCTCCAATGGGCAGGATCCGAAGAGACCGTAGGTAGGGG
The DNA here is from genome assembly GCA_041658225.1 of Actinomycetota bacterium. Classification (GTDB taxonomy): domain Bacteria; phylum Actinomycetota; class CALGFH01; order JBBAAN01; family JBBAAN01; genus JBBAAN01. The sequence continues at coordinate 5,958 of JBBAAN010000060.1, read as the reverse complement.
TGGTCCGCATTTCCGCTCTGCTGGCCGCACGCATCCAGATGGGCGTGGCGCTGGGTTTTCACATCGTGCTTGCCGCCCTGGGTGTGGGCATGCCGCTGTTCCTGCTCTTCGCCGAATGGCGAGCTAACCGCACCCGGGACGAGGTCTGGATGACGATGGCCCGCCGGTGGGCCAAGGCATTCGGGGTTCTCTTCGCCGTGGGTGCGGCTACGGGAACCGTGCTCTCCTTCGCCCTGGGGCTGTTCTGGCCGAAGCTGATGGGCGATTTCGGTGGGGTGATCGGGATCGTGTTCGCGCTGGAGGGCATCGCGTTCTTCGGTGAGGCAATCTTCCTCGGCATCTACCTCTACGGCTGGGACCGGTTGTCTGCTCGTGCTCATCTGCTTGCCGGTGTGCCCATCGCGCTCTGCTCTGCCGCGAGCGCGTGGCTGATAGTCAGCATCAACTCGTGGATGAACACCCCTCAGGGATTCACGCTCTCCGCCTCCGGCAATGTGATCGACGTGAGCGCCATCCACGTGCTGTTCAACCCCGCTATGGCCGAGCAGGTGGTGCACATGCTGCTGGCTGCCTACATGGTCACCGGTTTCGGCCTGGCCTCGGTCTATGCATTGGGGATCCTGAAGGGCCGCGGCGGCGTTTATCATCGGCGGGCACTGGCGTTGGGATTGGCTGTGGGTGCCGTGATGGCGCCGGCCCAGGTGGTCGTCGGCGACTGGGCCGCGCGTTTTGTCGGTACCAGGGAGCCGGCCAAGCTGGCGGCGCTGGAAGGGCAATGGGAGACGCAGCGGCGGGCGCCGTTGCGTCTCGGCGGAATTCCGAACTCCAACAATGAGACGACGCCATATGCGATCGAGATCCCCGGGGCGCTGTCCTTCCTCGTCTATCGGGACTCGGGCGCCGAGATCGTCGGGTTGAAGGCTTTCCCCAAGGACGAGCGTCCGGACGTGTTGCCCGTGCACCTGGCATTTCAGGTCATGGTCGCCGTGGGCTTCGGATTGGTCGCGCTCGGCGTGGTGTTCGCCTGGGTCTGGTGGAGGAAGCGAAGGATCCCGGAGTCGAAGTGGTTCCTCAGGGCGGTCGTTCTGAGTGGGCCGGCTGCTTTCCTCGCTATGGAGACCGGGTGGGTCGTGACCGAGGTGGGCCGTCAGCCTTGGATCGTCAAGGATCTGATGCGCACCGCCGATGCTGTCACGACCCGACCGGGCCTGGGTGTCTACCTGGTGGCCACGGTGGCAATCTACGCGCTGCTGGGCGCGGCCGCCGTTTGGATGCTGGCAAAACTGGCGAGGCGGCCTCTGTCAGATCCGGCCTCCGACGGCGGATACGGGGGTTAAGCCATGGCCTATGAGAAGCTCGTGCTCGTGGTTCTCATGGTCGGCCTCACGCTGTACGCGTGGCTGGGCGGAGCGGATCTTGGACGAGGGGTATGGGAACTGCTGAGCATGGGCCGGGGCGGGAGGGAGAGGCGGGGGGCCCTGTCCGAGGCGATGGGGCCGGTGTGGGAAGCCAACCACGTGTGGCTGATCTTCGCCTTGGTCGTGACGTTCGCGGCTTTCCCGCACGCTTTCGAGCCGATTGTGGTGGGGCTGTACCTGCCGGTGAGTCTCGCGGTCCTGGGGTTGCTGCTTCGTGGCTCGGCGTTCGCCTTCCATGTCCAGGACTCCGCCGGTGTGCTCTGGCGGAGTGCCTGGACCTGCGTCTTCGGCGTCGCTTCCGTTGCGGCACCCTTCTTCTTCGGCGCCTCGGTTGCGGCGCTGGCGACCGGGCGCATTCGTGTGTCGGCCGGGGGAGAAGTCCGGGCCGCGATCATCGGGTCGTGGACCGGCCTGCTTTCTTTGGTGTGCGGGATCTTGGCCGTTGCCATCTGCGCACATCTGGCCGCGACCTACATGGCGCTGAGGTGCTCCGTCCGCAACGAGCGCGACCTGGCCGAGGAGTTCCGCGGGCGGGCCCTGGTCAGTGGCGGTGCGGTTGCCGTTTTTGCCGCGCTCGGCATCGCCGCGGTGCGCGCCGATGCTCCTGAGTTGTGGGTGCAGATGCCGCATCGGGGCCTGCCGTTTATCGTGCTTTTCGCCGCCGCGATGATCGTGGGCTCCGTCGGCCTGGCCGTCGGCCGATTCGCGATGGCGCGCATCTCATCGGCAATCGCCGCCGCGGCCGTGTTGTGGGGTTGGGCCCTGGCGCAGTGGCCGCGTCTCATAGTCCCCGACGTCACCGCTTCCTCGGCCGCCGCTCCGCAGGCGACGCTCAAGGCCCTGGTCGTGGTCGTGGCGATCGCGGTCCCGATCGCGGTCCCGTCACTTGCCTTGCTGTTCCGAATATTCGGCCCGGCTCGCTCCGAATCGGCCTCCCGGCCGCGTTCTTAGGGCGTTACCAGCGGCCGGAACGGAAGCCCTCGGTCTGGTGGTAGCACTTGCATTCCTGGTGCCACTCGATGGCGGCGAAGCGGTTGGCAGCATCCCACTTACCCTTAGCAAACGTCAGCGTGTCCGAGATCGCCACCCGGTCGTTGTAGCTGCCCAGGGTGTCCAGTGCCGCGAGGTAGCGCTCGCGAGTCAGGTTCGGCCCCGCCAGGGTGGCCGCTCGAGTGAACAGATGCATGTGCTCGCAGACGATCCAGGTGTAGTCGCGATCGGAGTCCGACTCGATCGCACCGCCGTGAGAGATGAAGACCGCCTCGCATTCCTTCTGCTGGGCCGTCTTCTGCTTGCCGGCCGCCAGCTCGCCGGTGCGGATGGCCGTGATGCCCCGGGTGTGATCCCACTGCTCGGCGGGGAAGATCGAGGCGGCCGGATCCTTGGCCAACTCCCCCAAGTCGGAGGTGGTGTATATGGGCTTGTAGTTCTGCGATTGGGCGCAGCTCAGGAAGTGGTAGGTCTCCCACCAGGTCAGGATTGGAAAGACGAACTCGATGTTGGAACTCTTGAAGCGCATGACCGCCGCCGCGGCTTCCGTGGGGGTGCGCTCGTAGTTGTTGGACATGACGGCCGTCTGGGCCACATTCAGCCCCTTGCTCTTCAGGTAGGGCAGGAGCACCTTCTCGACGATCTGTTTGTACTCCGGGGTGTCCAGGTAGGGAACGCCGATGCGGGTCTTGGCGTTGACGAGCTTTGAGTCCACGAGCCAGTCGGCGAGGTTCTTCACCACCCGGTCCTTGTTCATGACCGTCTGGCGCACCCAGCCCTTCTCCTGCTGGTAGAGCTGGTCGGATGAACCGGAGTTGTAGGTGATGGTGGGGATCTGCTTGTTTGCCAGACAGACCTCGCCCTGCCCCCAGAGCCCGACGCCGGAGATGGCGGCGAACACCTTGAGGTCCTCGGCGGCTGAAACGCAGGCCGCCTGCATGTTGTCGAAGGACATCGTCTGATACTCGACCAGATGGGGGACGACCTTGCGGCCGTTGATGCCGCCCTTCTCGTTGATCTCATCGACGAATGGCTGGACGTAGTACATGGGGTCGTTCATGGTGGCGGCCCAGGACATGCCGACGCTTGCGCCCAACTGCCGCTCGGCTTTCTCCACTTCGAACCAGGCCAGTTGGATGGAGTCCTTCGTGACCCCTCGATCCGTTGCGGTGAGCGGCACCTTGGTCGTGCCTGGGGCCGGCGCCACTTGGCGGGAGGAGCGCCCGGCAGCCGACGTCGCACCGGCCGACTCGCCGGCGAGGGAGGTTTCGCTGGGGACGGTGGTCGCGGCCGAATCGGTGAGTGGGCTTTGGTCAGCGGTGGAGCCGGCGGGTCTTGCCGTGCCCGAGGTGCGGCTGGGTTTGCCCGCGCATCCGTAAGTCAGGACGGCCACCGCCACCAGCCCGACCCAGAACCGCCCCGCCCCGCGCGCTTTTCGCCTCCCGCAGACCCGGCATCCGGTTTCCTGGCTCAGCATCCCGCCTTCCCCCCTTCGGTCCCTAGACCGGTCACACGATCCTCTCGGCCCTCGACCTCCTGAGCATGGCTGCCACCGCGAGGATCGCGCCGGCGACAGCGAATCCCGCGGCGCCTGTCGCGGGCAGAGGGCGGCCCGACCCGGTCGGCGAACCAGGCGCCTGGTCCGGCTCGAAGTCGATGGCCTGGGTGTTGCCTCGGGCATCGGCCACTGTGAGATTGGCCTTGACGGAACTCGAGTCCAGCCGGTCGAAGGTGTGGCTCACGCGCGGGCCTTGCGCGGTGGTGCCGTCACCGAAGACCCATTTGTAGGTCGTTATCGCTCCGCCTTCTTCCCAGGAACCACTCGCGTCCAAGGACACGGTTCGACCCACCAACGATGTCTGCTTGACCACCGGATGGGGGATCAGCACCCAGGCCTCGCCGTCCAGGTAGTTCCACGTCGCGTGGACTCGAAGTTGATCCGCGGGCCCGGCCGGCTTCAGGTCGGCCAGCTTGAGGGAGTAACCGCCGTCGGGTGTGGGCTGGGCGGTCGCCCGAGACACGACAGCATGTCCGCGGTAGGCGTCGACGGTGACCGTGGCATCGGCGACCGAGGAGTCGTCGAGGCTGAAGCTCACCTTCGCGCTCAGCTCGCCGTTGCGGTAGGAAGCCTTGACCGGCAAGTGGGTGATGCGGGCCAGCGGCATCGTCTGCATGTCCTTCAGCACGTCGGTCACCATGGCCGAGACGTTCTCCAGGTCGGTGGGGTCGACGTGTGCGAGGACGTCCTCGGTGGTGTGGTAGTAGGGGCCTTCGGAGACAACCCAGAGACCGGGGATCCCCTGGTAGTAGAGGCGTTCGTAGTCGGTTCGAAACGACCCGTAGGCGTTCTTCCAGAGAGTGGCGGACAGCGGCGCACCCGCGACCTGGTTCGCTGCGGACGCTTTCTCCGTGGAGGCCATCAGCGCCGGGGTTTCAGACGTCATCAAGACCCGCCACTGGAACAGGGGCAGATCTTCGAAGACGTCGCTCGGTTTGACCGAGGGCATGTCCAGGTCGATCGCCCCAACCACGTTGGCCAGGTCGTGGGAGGCGACGTAGGCCTGGGCTCCGATGAGGCCCAGCTCTTCGGCGTCCGAGGCGATGAAGGTGACCGTGCGGGTCAGGGGTTCGCTCTTCATCAACTCCGCGGCGCGCAGCAGAACGGCCGTGCCCGTGCCGTTGTCATGCGCCCCTCCGAACCAGGCGTCGTAGTGGGCAATCAGGACCACGGACTCGGGACCGGTTCCCTTGCGCTCGCCGATGACGTTGCGCCCCGTACTGGGTGTGATCTCCGCGTCCAGGACGATGCTCGGGCGCTTGCCCACCAGTTCCGAGGCGCCGAGCACGACCATGCCTGGGATCTTGCCGAGTTCCCAGGTGGTCTGCGAAATGGACAGCGCGTAGAGATAGTCCTTGGCCTCGGCCAGCACCGCCACGGCGCCCGCTTCCGCCGCGGTCTTGTAGTCGGCCTTCATGTTGTACTGGAGGTTCTTCCACCCGGGGTCGGTGTCGGCGTAGGGAAGAAGGGCGATCTTGCCCTTGACGTTGGACCAGGACTCGTCGGGCCGCACCACCTCCGCGGTCACTCCGCCCGTGGGAGCGCCGCCCGTGTAGGTGATCGCATCCACGGGGTAGCTCTTGCCATCCAGGGCCAGGGACTTCTTGCGAACGTGGTAGTAGGGGAGGGTGAACTCCTGGACCTCGACCGAGTATCCGAAGGAAGTCAGGCGTCCCTTCAGGTACGAGGCGGTCGCTGCGGCGGAGGGCGACCCCGCCCGGCGGTCGCCCAACGAGCAGATGTCCTCGAGGTAGATGAAGGACGGGCTAGCCGCGCCGGCGGCAGCCGGCCTGATGCCGGACTCGGCCGAACGAGACGAAGGGGCGGCTAGGGCGCGAGCGCCTGGGCCACCTGGGGAGTGCGAGGCGCCAGCCGGGAATGCCCAGGCGAGAACACAGAGCCCCGCCAGGGCCCCCGCAACCCACCGCAGCCTCTCGCGCATCCTCCCCCCCACCGAGCAGCCGTCCCAGCCCCGCGACCCCAGCCCCGCGA
>JBBAAN010000059.1:0-13389 GCA_041658225.1 Actinomycetota bacterium | reverse complement strand
ACCACCGGTAGAAGCGCCGGCCCTGGGCGGGTCGAATCACCCCGACGAGCCACACCACGAGCAGCACCAGCGCGACCAACCAAAGGATCTTGAGGGTGAATCCCAATCCAAACAGCACCAGCGTGAGCAGCAAGACCAGCAGCAACGCACCCATGAGGGGCCTCCTTTTCTCCTACTGATGTGACCTGGGCATAGTGTGACCCGCGCGCGTTACGGCGCCGTCACGGCGGCAGAACTAGTGCGGTACCCAACGCCTCATCCTTGCGGGGGGCAGGGTAGGATGGATTCGTCGAGAACCACGAAATGGTGCCCCGGGGGGAAGCCGATGGGAGAGCGATGGGCTTGAGCGCCGGCTCTGTGCCGGCTGTATCTGCGCCGCCGGTGCGCCTGGGCCTGCTCGGCGGCTTCCGCTTGAGCATCGAGGCGCAAGACGTCCCCTTGCCCATGGACGCCCAGCGGCTCGTGTGCTTCCTCGCTCTCCACAATCAACTACTGCTGCGCACCTTCGTCGCCGGCGCACTGTGGGGGGAATCAACCGAACACCGCGCCGAGGGCAGCCTGCGTTCCGCGCTGTGGCGCCTTCGCCACCCCGCGTATGCGTTGGTCACTCTGACGAGCGGTCACATCGCGCTGTCCCCGACGGTGGCCGTGGATTTTCGGGAAGGCGAAGCACTCGCGCACAGGGTGCTGGACCCGTCGCAGGACTTAGACGATGTCGCCGAGGTGAACGAGGAGTTTCTGTCCGCCGATCTCCTGCCCGACTGGAGCGAAGGTTGGGTGCTGATGGAGCGCGAGCGATACCACCAGCTTCGCTTGCGCGCCCTTGAGGCCCTGTGCCGGCGACTGAGCGCGAAAGGGCGGTTCGGTCAAGCCGTGCAAGCCGGTCTCGCGGCGGTGTCGGGGGAGCCGTTGCGTGAGAGCGCCCGCCGCGCGCTCATCGAAGCCCACCTCGCCGAGCCTAACCTCGCCGCGGCACTGCGCGAGTACGAGGCATTCCGCCAACTCCTTCAAAGCGAGTTGGGAATCGACCCCTCCGCCGACATGCGCGCCTTGGTCGAGGGTTTGGACTGAACCGGACCGAGCCCTCGCACCAAGCATGCGCTCCAAGCCTGAAAGCGGGTAACGCCACCGTGACGGCCTCCAACGAAGATGAGGCCATGAAGACTCAATCCTCCGACCGCACCGGGATCCTGATCGTGCGCCTATGGATCGAGGGAAACGCTCTCGAGGGACTGCGCGCGCGGATAACTCAGACACTCGACTCCTCGAAGCCCGAGCAAGCCACGGCCGCAGCGGCTACTCCCGAGGACATCTACGCCGCCGTCCGGACCTGGGTGGAAGCGTTCCTCGATCCGAATCGGGCCACCGACCGTGAAGGTCAAACTGCACCGGAGGCGGGCAGCTAGAGGTCAAGTGGAAACAGCGTGGCCGTCAAAGCTTGCCTTCGGCCTCGGCTTCCATCCGAGTAAGGCGAGTGTAGTAGTCGGAGAACTCCTTGAGATGGGCCAACGCGATCTTCCCGGTGACCAGCGGGTCGTCATCAGTCACGTTGGTTTGCGGATCGCGTGAGCCATGTTCAAGCTCCACGCGCAGTCCGACGCGAAACTCCTCAAGAGGAACTGAATCCCAGTCAACACCGATCTGATCTCCGATGTGACGGGCTTCCTCAGACGTGAATTCTCTACCTTTCGACATGCGCCCTCCTGACACGGCTAGTGGTCGCTACATCGATCTTGTGGAGATGAGCGGACTCGAACCGCCGACCCCCTGCGTGCAAAGCAGGTGCTCTACCAGCTGAGCTACATCCCCTCGTGACCAGGATACCCGCAGACGAGAGCGAGGCGCCGGGTCCCGGCGCCTCGCCCCGACTCCTGAGCTGCTCCTAGCTGGTGGTGGACTCGGGCTCTTCCCAGATGCCCTCCTCCATCTCCTGCTGCCGCTTCTTGCGACGCCAGAAGAACACGGCGCCGCCGGCCGCAGCCATCATCAGCAGACACCACTTCTTGCAGCGCTTCTTCTTGGGGACTTCCTTCTCGTCTTCCGCCACTGCGTCCTCCTTCACCTCGCGGGTTGGATTCGCATTTGAGCCTGTCTACTACTACCACGGACCGGGCCTCTGCGTCAGGGGGGTATTCATTCCCAGGGCCCAACGCGCTCCGGATACAACGGGTGTCCCGAGCCGCCGACTCAAAGCGCCGGGACGGCTCCTCGCACCGCCGACCGGCGCTTTGACACGAAGGCGCCGCGGGGAGCAAAGCCCCGTCGCGCCTTCACCACTGGTGGGCCTGAGTGGACTTGAACCACTGGCCTCATCCTTATCAGGGATGCGCTCTAACCGACTGAGCTACAGGCCCAGGGGAACGGGAGAACCCGCTCGGGAAGCAACAGCCACACTAGCAGCGGCCGCAAAAACCCGTCAACCGAGCCGGTCCTGCTCGGCGACGCTGACCTCGATGCCCCCCACGACGTCCGCCACGAGATTGTAGAGAAAGGCGACCAGCACGTTGACTGCGGACCACACGAACACGCTGAAGATCCCGAAAAGCGCCAGGCCACCGAAGATCCTCGCCTTGGGGAAGTCGAGCTTGAGACTCATCTCCGCGAACAGTTTCTGCGCCGAGCCGAAAACGCCCGTGGCGGCAAGGACGCCGTATAGGATGACGAAGGCCACGAACCCTATGAGGAACAGGCAGGCGTAGAAGATCAGGGAGAACTTGAGAACAGTCCAGGGGTCGATCTTGCGAATGACCATCCTGCTGCGGCGAATGGGCAAGTCCCCTCCAGCGTCTTTGGTGCGCCGGCTCGGCCGGGCCAATTCTAGCAAGACCGCCTCACTCGGTCTGGCCCTCGCCTACCACCGGGGCTATGTCGGCCACCTGCGCGTTTGCGGGCAGACGCTGCACCCGGGTACCCTGCGTCGCCCGGCTGGCCAGTTTGGCGTCGCGCACACGCTGGCGGATGACCTGGCCGCGGTCGGAGATCACGAAGAACTCGTCGTCTTCGGTGACCACCATCGCACCGGCGAGATGGCCCTTCACCTCGGTCAGCCGCGCGGTCAGCACGCCTATGCCTCCCCGGCCCTTGCGCGGGTAGTCCGAAACCAGAGTGCGCTTCCCGAAGCCGTTCTCGGTCACGACCAGCAACTGCGCCCCGGGGCGCGCCACGTCCATCGCGATCACGTCGCCGCCCGGACGCAGACGCATGCCTATTACGCCGGCGGTCTGACGTCCCATCGCCCGCACTTCCTTCTCGGAGAAGCGCACTGCCAGAGCCCGGCGGGAGACCAGCATGATGTCGTCGTTGCCGCCGGTGAGCGCCACCCCGATCAACTCATCGCCTTCCCTGAGGTTCATGGCGATGAGCCCCGTGCGCGGGGAGTCGTACTCACCCAGCTTGGTTTTCTTGGTCATGCCCCGCTTGGTGGCCATCACGAGATAGCGGCCCGACGAGTAGTCCTTGATGTCCATGGCCGCGGCGATGCGCTCCCTGGGCTGGAAGCCGCAACCGGGCACGTTTGCGACGTAGGTTCCTCGCGCCGTGCGAGATCCCTCCGGCAGTTCGTGCACCTTCGCCCGGTAGACGCGCCCCTGGTTGGTGAAGAACAGCACCCAGTGGTGGGTGTTGGTGACAAATAGGTGCTGGACGATGTCGTCCGGCTTGAGATTGGCGCCCCGCACGCCCTTGCCCCCCCGACCTTGCGCGCGGTAGGCGTCCAGCGGAACCCGCTTGACGTAGCCGGTTCGGCTGACCGTGACCACGACCTGCTCTTCGGCGATCAGGTCCTCGATGGAGAACTCACCCTCGTCGGGGCGCAGTTCGGTACGCCGCGCATCGGCGTGCTTGGCCTTGATCCGTGAGAGCTCGGACTTGACCACGGCCCGCAGCTTGTCCGGGTCGTCCAGGATCGCCAGCAACTCGCGGATGCGCTCGACAAGCTCGTCGTACTCGTCGGTGATCTTCTTGCGCTCCAGGGCCGCCAGGCGGCGAAGCTGCATGTCCAGGATCGCCAGCGCCTGGACCTCGGAGAGCCCGAAGCGACTCATCAGCTCGGTCTTGGCGACCTCGGCCGAGGCGGCCGCCCGAATGAGAGCGATGACCTCGTCGATGTGCTCGATGGCGATCAGCAGACCCTGGAGGATGTGCGCCCGCTCTTCGGCCTTTCGAAGCTCGAACTTGGTGCGACGGGTGACGACCTCGATCTGGTGCTTGATGAAGTTGGTCAGCACCTCCGCCAGGTTCAGCACTCGCGGAACGTTGTTGACCAGCGCCAGCATGATGACCCCGAAGGTGTCCTGAAGCTGGGTGTGCTTGTACAGGTGGTTGAGCACGACATGCGGCACCGCGTCACGCCGCAGCTTGAACACCAGCCGGGTTCCTTCCTTGCTGGTCTCGTTCTTGACGTCGGCAACACCCGCGAGTTTCCCGCCCTTGACCAGCTCGGCCACCTTCTCCAGTAGCCGGTCGCCGGAGACCTGATAGGGAAGCTCCGTCACGACGATGCGATGGCCGCCGCCCGAGGCCTCCTCGATCTTGACCTTTGCACGCACCCGGACGCTCCCGCGCCCGGTCAGGTAGGCCTGGCGGATGCCGTCCATCCCCATGATCTGGCCGCCGGTTGGGAAGTCCGGGCCCTTCACGAAGGCCATCAAGTCCTCGGGGCCCGCCTCCGGGTGGTCGATCAGGTGGACCGTCGCGTCGATGACCTCACTCAGGTTGTGGGGCGGGATGTTGGTTGCCATTCCCACCGCGATGCCCGAGGAGCCGTTGGCCAGCAGGTTGGGGAAGTGGCTGGGCATAACCGACGGTTCGCGTTCCTCCCCGTCGTAGTTGGGGACGAAGTCGACGGTGTCCTTGTCGAGGTCGGTCAGCAGTTCCATCGCCAGGGAAGAAAGCCGTGCCTCGGTGTATCGCATGGCCGCGGCCGGGTCACCATCGGCGGAGCCGAAGTTGCCCTGCGGGTCGATCAGGGGGTAGCGGCTGGAGAAGCCCTGACCCAAACGCACCAGGGCGTCGTAGACGGCTTGGTCGCCATGAGGATGGTACTTGCCGAGTACGTCACCGACGACGCGGGCGGACTTCTTGCGGGGGCTTCCCGGGCGGATACCCTGCTCGAGCATTCCCCACAGGATTCGCCTGTGCACCGGCTTCAGGCCGTCTCTGACGTCGGGCAACGCGCGGCTGACGATCACGCTCATGGCGTAGTCGAGGAAGGAGCGCTTCATCTCCTCCTCGACGTCGATCGGCTGTATGCGCGTCGAGCTGGGGTCCGTGCTCGGGTCAGTCACTCGCTACCGTCTCCTCGCGGGCTACGCTCGGTCTGCCTGTGGTCAGATGTCCAGGAACCGCACGTCCTTGGCGTTGCGTTGGATGAAGAGCTTGCGCGCCTCAACGTTCTCCCCCATCAGGGTGGAGAAGACCTCGTCGGCCACCGCGGCGTCTTCCACGGAGACCTGCAGCAGCGTGCGCCGGGCGGGATCCATGGTCGTCTCCCAAAGCTCCTCGGGGTTCATCTCGCCCAAACCCTTGTAGCGCTGCGGGGTGCCGGTCCGCTTGTACGCCTTGCTATTCAGAACCTGATCCTTCTCCCGCTCCGAGTAGGCGTAGACCGCCGAGCCGTCCGCCGGGATCTTGTACAGCGGGGGCTGGGCGATGTAGACGTAGCCGGCCTCGATCAATGGGCGCATGAACCGGAAGAAGAACGTCAAGAGCAGCGTTCGGATGTGGGCGCCGTCCACGTCGGCGTCGGTAGCCGAGATGACCTTGTGGTAGCGCGCTTTTGACAGGTCGAAGTCCTCCCCGATGCCGGTGCCGATGCCGGTGATCAGGGCCTGGACCTCGTTGTTCTTCAGCGCCGTGTCCAATCGGGCCCTCTCCACGTTGATGATCTTGCCTCGGATCGGAAGGATCGCCTGGTGCGTGCGGTCCCGGGCTTGCTTCGCCGAACCTCCGGCCGAATCGCCCTCGACGATGAACAACTCCGATGCGCGCGGATCGGTCGAGCTGCAGTCGGCCAGCTTGCCGGGCAGTCCTCCCGACTCCAGGGCCGACTTGCGCCGAGTCAGGTCGCGGGCCTGACGGGCAGCCATGCGCGCACGGGAAGCCTGGAGGCACTTGTTGATCACTGCCTTGGCCTCGCCGGGATGTTCCTCGAACCATTCGCCGAGCTTGGTGTTGCAGGTGGTCTGCACGAACGACTTGATCTCGGTGTTTCCCAGCTTGGTTTTCGTCTGCCCCTCGAACTGGGGGTTGCGCAGCTTCACCGAGATGATCGCGACGAGACCCTCCCTGACGTCGTCGCCGCTCAAGTTGTCGTCGCGTTCCTTGAGGAGGCCTTGCGCACGGGCATAGCGGTTGACCGAGTTGGTCAGGGCCGCGCGGAATCCCTCCTCGTGCGTGCCGCCCTCGTGGGTGTTGATGGTATTGGCGAAGGTGTAGATCGACTCGGCGTAGGTCGAGTTCCATTGCATTGCGACCTCGACCATGTGCTCCTGCCCCGGCTCCTCGAAATAGACGATGTGCCGGTGGAGCGGTTCCTTGGCCTGGTTCAAGTGCCGGACGAAATCCTCGATCCCGCCGGAGTAGAGGAAGGTGTCCTCCGACACCTCGGCGTCGCGCTCGTCGCGAATGGATATCTTCAGGCCCTTGGTCAGGAAGGCCATCTCGCGAAGGCGCTGAACGAGGGTGTCGTAGTTGTAGCGGATCTCCTCGAATATCTCGGGGTCGGCCCAGTACCTAACGGTGGTCCCGGTTCCACGAGTCTTGCCAATCTCCCTCAGTGGGCCGGCCGGCTTGCCGCGGTTGTAGCTTTGGGCCCAGCGGGCGCCGTCGCGGCGCACCTCCACGTCCAGCCGTTCGGACAGCGCGTTGACCACCGAAAGGCCGACCCCGTGAAGGCCTCCGGAGACGGCATAGGACTCGCCGCCGAACTTGCCTCCCGCGTGCAACTTGGTGAGCACGATCTCCAGGGCGGGGCGCTTCTCGGTCGGGTGGGTGTCGACCGGTATGCCTCGCCCGTCGTCGGTGACCTCCACGCTGCCGTCGGCGCACAAGACCACTGAGATGGCCTTGCAGAAACCGGCCAGCGCCTCGTCGATGGAGTTGTCTACAACCTCGTAGACCAGATGGTGCAGCCCCCGCAGTCCGGTGGACCCGATGTACATGCTGGGCCGGCGGCGAACCGCTTCGAGGCCCTCCAGGACCGTGATGCTCTTGGCGTCGTACTTGGGCATTTCTGCTCCCGCGCGCGCCACGACAACAAGGCCATTCGCATGGGTTGCCACCGTCGCTGCGCGCATCGTGCCGATCAGGCCTCAATGCACCTTCTTGGCCTGGCCGGAAGCGCGAATCTTTGAAGGTATTCTACCACGGCCGGCCGGCCGATTTTTGGCCTTGCCCCACGGCTCAGCGCGGCTTCGCGGGCCCCCTCCGGCCGCGTGGGGACCCAGTCTTTCGCACAGGAGCCAGCGCTCTCTCGCCGCTCTCGCGCGCGCGCCCGGAAATCACCCGGACCTCGGTGACCAACCCTGCTCCGAACGTCTCGGCGAGGCGCTCCAGCAGCTTGGGGGCAAGCAGTGAGAGCTCACTCGCCCAGGTGGACGTTTTGGCCCGCACGACCAGCACACCCTCTTCCAGCCGCAGTGGCTGGGCGTTCTCGGCAATGCGCGCCCCGGCGACATCCTCCCAGCGGGCTATCACTTCGGACTCCTTCAACCGCCGGCTCCACCCCTTGGCGGCCAGGGTTCTTTCCAGCGCCTCCCGCATGGAGATCGGTTCTCTCGCCCGCTTAGCCATCCGATCCCCCCGTGGCGTGCCGCGAGGTGACCTGATCCCGAGAGACGTCGAAGTAACGGCCGTCCGCGAGGTCGGGGATGTCGGCTTCCACCGCGGCCGTGACGATCGTCTGGCCTTGCTCGCCAAGGCTTGCGGCAAGTCGGGAGCGGCGTGACTCGTCCAATTCCGAGAACACGTCATCGAGCAGCAGCACCGGCAGCTCGCCACTCTCAGCCATCCATTCCCTCAAGGCCAGTTTCATCGCCGCGGCGAACAGCCAGGCCTCGCCTTGCGAGGCGTGAGTTCTTGCGGGCATCCCGCCCAGTCGCAGATCGAGGTCGTCCCGATGAGGTCCCACCAGGCTCACTCCGCGGTCAAGCTCCTGACGGCGCAGTCCTGCCAGACGCTCGGCCAGCACCGGAGCCAGCACTTCGGGGTCCGCCTGCTCGGGCGCGTTCTCGCCCACCGCGCTCACGTACCGAATCACGGGCTCCTCGCTACCCCCGCTGATCATGCGGAACACTCTGGCTAAATGTCGGTTGACTCCGTCGAGCACGCGCAGGCGTCCGGCCCACATCGAGGCACCCAGGCGAACAAGCTGCTCATCCCACGCCTCCAGTGTGGGAGGTGATTCCAGCCGAAGTGCCGCTGCTCTCCTGAGTAACGCGTTTCGCTGGCGCACCACTCGCTCGTAGTCCTGGCGCAGCGCCGCAAACCTCGGCTGTTCCTGGGTGGCGGCTTGGTCGAGGAACCTCCTGCGTTGATCCGGCTCCCCCCGCACCAGCGCGACATCCTCGGGGGCAAAGACCACCGCTTTAAAGTAACCCAGCGCCTCCCGCACGCGCGGAACGGCAACGCCGTTAACCCGTGCCCTTGCCACCCCGGCGCTGCGAAGCTCCAACTCGATCAGCACCTGCCTGTTCTGCATGAAGGCAAGCCCGCGAATTGCCGCGAATTGGGCCTGGTTACGCAGTAGGGCCGATGTTTGGCTCAAGCGGTGCGAGCCATGGGTGGCCAGTAGGTAGGCGGCCTCCAACAAGCCGGTCTTGCCGGATCCGTTGGGCCCTATCAGTAGGTTGGCACGAGAGCCGAAGTGGAGCTCGCAGTGCTCATGGGACCGGAACTCCACGACCTCGAGCCGAAGCAGCTCCACGGCGAACTGGGCCCGCCCTAACCGATCCGCACGGGCATCAGCAGATAGAGGAAGCCGGTGTCGGGGTGGTCGCGTAGAAGAGCCGCCTTGCCCGGCTCACGAAGCCCGAACTCGACCTCGTCGCCCGCGCACGCCCCGATGCCGTCCAGGAGGTAGGCTGGATTGAACGCGATTGTGATCGGCTCGCCATCATAGGTCGCCGGCAAGGCGGTGGCCGCCTCTCCAAGATCCGGGGTCTCCGCCCGAAGCTCCAACTTGCCGGGGCTGAACGACATCCGCACCGGAGAGTTGTGTTGAGCAAGGATCGCCACCTGCTTGACGCCCTCGATCAAGGCTTCTCTTCCCACTCGAGCCTTGACGGGCAGGTCGGTCGGTAGCAGGCTCTGGTACTTCGGAAATTCACCTTCGATCAGCCGGGAGGTGATACGCCGACCAGGCCCGGATATCGTGATCTGGTTGTCCTCCAAACCGATCTCTACCTCGCCCGAGCTGAACGCGCGCGCCGCTTCGCTCAATGCCCGCCCGGGCACCAATGCGGCTCGCTCGACCTCTCCCGCTTCAGGCCAGGGCAGCGACCGCACCGCCAGCCGGTAGCTGTCGGTGGCCGCGAGGTGAAGCTGCCCCCCGGCCGTGGAAATCAACACTCCCGTCAACACGGGCCTCGCTTCATCCCGGGAAGCTGCCCGCACCACCTGACCTACCGCCTCGCCGAACGGCCCCATACCGAGAGTTCCTCCCCCTGCTCCAGGTGTCGGAAGGCTCGGGAAGTCCTCTACCGGCATGGTGCGAATCTGGTAGGTGGTGCTACCGCACGAGATCTTGAGGTTACCTTCCGCGTCCTCCACCTCAATCGCTGCGGGCGGCAGCGACTTCACGATGTCGGCAAGTAGACGGCCGGCCACCACGACAGAGCCGTTCTCTTCCCCCTTAACGCCGAGCGTTGCCTGCCCGGTGACCTCCAGGTCTGTTGCGGCCAGATGTAGCTTGTCACCCTCCAACTCGATCATGATCCCGGTGAGTACGGGAAGGGTGGCTCGACTGGCCACCGTCCTGCCCACCCACTGGACCGCATCGGACAACTCGGCGTGGCTTGCTTGGAACCTCACGGATACCTCCCTGGATGACGAGGAGTGGGCCGTTTACCAGCTCACCTTTCCCCAGGCACTAAAGACTAGTAGTTCTTAGATATCTCAAATACTCTTCTTAGTACGGCCCCTTCGGTTGTGGATCCGCCACCCAAAACCCTAGTGGATCACAGTTTGCGTGTCCCCAGTGTCCTGTGGAAATTTGGGGGCAGACGAGACTTGTTGAAGTTTGTCCCCCATCACACCAAGCTGTCCACCGAGCGCCCACAACCCTACCCACAGGGTGGGCGGCAGTCTAGGTCTGCTGGGCCCGTAGCTTGATCCGGTTGGTCAACTCCTGAACCTGGTTGTAGATCGAGCGGCGCTCACGCATGAGGCCGCGGATCTTGGTGTTGGCGTGCATCACCGTGGTGTGGTCGCGTCCTCCGAAGATCTGTCCGATCTTAGGCAGCGAGAGCGCCGTGAGCTCGCGCGTCAGGTACATCGCCATCTGGCGCGCGGTAACGAGCAGGCGAGAGCGAGAGGAGCCGACCAGATCGTCAAGCGTTACCCCGAAGTAGGCGGCGGTCTCGGTCATGATCAACGGGACGCTGATGTCCCGGGGGTCGGCATCGGGGAAGAGGTCCTTCAGGACAACCTCCGCGAGAGCCAGGTCAACCGTCGTGTGGTTCAGGCTCGCGTAGGCGGTCACGCGGATCAACGCCCCCTCCAGCTCACGGATGTTGGACTGGATCCGTGAGGCGATGAAAGACAGGACGTCGTCGGGGGCGGCCATCCCATCGAGCTGGGCTTTCTTGCGAAGGATCGCGATTCGCGTCTCGAGGTCCGGGGGCTGGATGTCGGTGATGAGGCCCCACTCGAAACGTGAGCGCAGACGGGCCTCGAGGGCGGCGATCTGCTTGGGTGAACGGTCGCTCGAGATGACGATCTGCTTCTCGGCGGTGTGCAGCGCGTTGAACGTGTGGAAGAACTCCTCCTGCGTGCGTTCCTTGTTCTCCAAGAACTGGATGTCGTCGATCAGGAGGATGTCGTTGGAGCGGTAGCGATGCTGGAAAGCGATGATCCGGTCGTCGCGGATCGAGTTGATGAAGTCGTTGGTGAATTCCTCACTCGAGACGTAGCGGATCTGGAGACGGGGGTACATGGCGCTGGCGGCATGTCCGATGGCGTGGAGCAAGTGGGTCTTTCCCAGACCGGAGCTGCCGTAGATGAAGAGCGGGTTGTAGGCCTTCGCCGGCATCTCCGCTACCGCTACCGCCGCAGCGTTGGCGAAGCGATTCGAGGAACCGATCACGAACGTCTCGAACGTGTATTTGGGGTTCAACCGGCTTCCGTTGGCGCGAAGCGGGGACCCAGACGCTGCAACCTCCTGCGAAGCCGGTTGCGCTGCGGGCTGAGAAGGCTCGGAACGGCGAACCGTGACGACCACATCGATCTCCCTACCCGACTCATCCGCCAGAGCCTGCTTGATGCGGGGCACGCAGTTGCTTTCCAGCCAATCTCGCGCGAAGTCGTTGGGAGCGGCGACGACCAAAGTGCCGTCCGAGAAGGCCACCGGGTTGGTCTGGGTGAACCAGGCTCGGTAGGTCGGGCTGGTCAGCTCGGGGCCGGAGAGTTCGAGACAACGGCCCCACATGGCAGCCAAGTCGTCGATGGTGTCCGAAGGGGTGTTCGGCATGGGTAGCCTCCTGGCGGCGGAGCCGCTCACCAACCCTATCCACACGTTCATCCACAGGTGTGGAAGAACCACTAGGGAAGGATTTCTCGGGGATCTCTGGCAGCCGCGCACTGCGTCGGGGGTTCCTCGCGAAGCGGCCAGACGCCATAGTCATGACCTCGCATGGAAGGGGAAACCCTCCACTCAAAGCATTCGGCCCCCGATGAGCTACCGAGGTGCGGCCGGAGTATAGCAAAGGGCCTCAGGGCCCCTCAAGACGCCATTCGCAGCGGCCTGAACCCCTGGAACGGCCTAGGTTTGCTTGACATTCCACCCAACACATACCTAGACTACGCGGCTTGACAACCGCGCCCCGACGGGTGGCGTATTGCTGGTTTCTTGAGAAGCGGAGCCCCATGAAGCGCACATTTCAGCCGAACAACCGGCGCCGGGCGAGGACCCACGGGTTTCGTCTTCGCATGCGCACCCGGGCCGGTCGGGCAATCCTGAGCGCTGCCCGCCGCAAGGGCAGAGCACGTTTGACGACGTAGGCTCCTTTGGGGGACGCTCCCCCAGTGGGAGATGCGCCTTTTACGAGTCTGCGCTCCCCGACCGGTTTTCGGCGCGTGCTTCGTGACGGACGACGGGTGCGAGTCGACGATCTTGTGGTCGTGGCGGCGCCTGCCCCGTGTGGGTGTGGTGTTCCGCGACTTGGTCTGGTTGTCGGGAGGGACATCGGGGGCGCGGTCCAGAGGAACCGGGCGAAACGGCAACTGCGGGAAGCGTTTCGCGCCGCACGGGGGTCTGTGCAGCCGGGTGTGGACTATGTGATTCTGGCGCGCGGTGGCATGCGAGAGCGCACGACGCGGGAGATCGAGGCAGCGGTCCAAGGGGCCGTGGCGGGTTTGAGGATGAGGATGCTGGGGAATGGGTGAGATGCTAGGGGAACCGGCGGCGAACCGGCGGCGAACCGGCGGGAAGGCCGGCTCGGGCGCGCGGTGGCTGGCGCTTGGTCCGATCGTGGCCTACCGGCGCGTTGTCAGCCCGTTCCTCAAGCCCCGATGCCGCTTCTACCCCAGCTGTGCGTCATACGCCGAAGATGCGGTCAGAAGCCACGGAGCGCTTGGGGGAACGGTTCTGGCCGTGCGCCGCGTGGTGAAATGCCATCCCTTCAACCCCGGCGGATACGACCCGGTGCCGGCAATTGCCCGCCCGGCGAGCCGAGGCGGTAGCGGGGAATGAGCGTCTTCAATCAGATCAAGGGTTTTCTCTTCGATGTCCTGGTCTTCTTCCAGCGTGCCACCGAGCCCCTGTTCGCACGCCAGAGCTGGTGGATGGCCATCGTGTTGCTCACCGTGGCCGTGCGTGTGGTGCTGATCCCGCTGACCATCAAGCAGGTGCGTTCCACCCGGGCCATGCAGCAGGTCCAGCCCGAACTCAAGAAGCTGCAGGCCAAGCACAAGGGCGACAAGCAGAAGCTCAACGAAGAGGTCATGAAGCTGTATCGCGAGAAGGGGGTCAACCCCCTCGCGGGATGCTTACCATTGGTCCTGCAGTTCCCCATCTTCATCGCCCTCTACCGCATGCTGGTGGACGCGAATCTGGGCAAGAACCTGGTGGGAGGGGGGCTGGTCTGCCTCAAGGAAGCGATCAAGGCCGGCACCTGCCTCCCCAAGCCCTTCCTGTGGGCGCCCGACCTGGCGCAGCGGGCTTCGGGCATCTCC
>JBBAAN010000058.1:0-13538 GCA_041658225.1 Actinomycetota bacterium | reverse complement strand
ATCCACGGAATCGGCCGGTCTCATCGGGCCCCCACTCGATGCATCGGCCCACACTCCTTCCTAAGTGCTCCCCGGCGCAAATACGCTCACATTCGAGCGCCCCCGCATCCCCGATGGCGGTGTTGCTCGTCGCTTGCGTACCGTCAAGGTACGCGGCGCTCCTCGCGGCCTTGCCCTCGAGGCGCGGTGACGCTCTCGGTCGTGACCGTACTTACGCCGGCGAGCACTAAGTTCTCACCATGGGAGGCGGGCGAACGGTCGTGGCGCCGCCCGCCGCCGCTCCATGGGATGGCTAGCCGCGGTCGACAGCCTACTACGGCCTGGACGCGGCTGGGCAGCACGGGCAGCGGGACGGCGGGAAAGCCTCGAGCCGGCGAAGCAGGAGTCCGAGCCCCTGCCGTCGAATCTCCTGTGTGGCGCGTGTCACATGTTGTCGGCTAGCATCTCTTGCTACGTTGCGTATGGGACATCGCCCCAACGGGGGATGGCCGCGGAGGACTTGGGGGGACCTGAGGCGTGGAACACCTGGATCTGCTGTTGCCGATGAGCATAGTGGGTGTCGTCCTGGGATCGATGTATGCCCTGCCGGCCATGGGCATCGTGATGATCTACAAGACTTCCAGGGTGTTGAACTTCGCCCACGGCGCCATGGGCATGTTCTCCACCTTCGTCGCCTACCAGTTGTCGGTGCTGTGGCACCTTCCCTCTGCCCTGGCCGTGGTGGGCGCCGTCGTCTTTGCCGCGCTGCTCGGCCTGGTCATCGAGCGTTTCACCATAGCCCCGTTGGAGGGCAAACCCACGCTGTCGAAGGTGGTCGTGACATTGGGTTGGCTCCTGGTGCTCACCGCGGCGGCGGGCTTCCTCTGGGGGGCGAGCGCCTATCACGCGCCGATAAGCCTGGCTCCTCCGGGTACGGTGCACTTGCCGGGAGTGGAGATCAGCTACCTGCAGATCATGAACTTGGCCGTGGCGGCGGGGCTGACCGCGCTGCTGGCATTCTTCTTCAAGCGCACCCGGCTGGGCACGGCCATGCGAGCGGTGGCCGACAACGTGAAGGCCGCGCGGATTCTGGGAATACGCGTGAGCGTGGTCAACTCGGCATCCTGGGTCGTGGGAAGCGTCCTGGCGGCCATAGCCGGGATCCTCCTCTCTCCCATGATCACCCTCAACACCACCCAACTCACCCTCTTGGTGGTCTCCGCCTTCGCGGCGGCGCTGGTCGGAGGCCTGGTCAGTCTGCCGATCACCTTCGCGGCCGCAATCGGATTGGGGATCCTCCACAGCGACATCGGGATCTGGGTCACGACCCCGGGACCGAAGGATCTCGTAACCCTTGGCGTGATCCTGATCGCGCTGCTGTGGCGGGGGTCGGGGCTGGCTCGCTCGCTGGAATCGGCCTAGGAAATGGGAGATCGCATGAGTCGCGGGGGATTGCCGGAGGTCTTGAGTGTCACAGCGGACACGGCCGCCGTCGGCCGCCGTTCGACGCTGCCGGCCAAGAGGTCGGGGCTTGCGCTCATCGCCCTGGCAGGCATCCTGATCGCTGCTCTCGGGCCCCTGGCCATTGGGAACTTCTACTCATTCCTGTTCGCCCAAGCGCTTTCCTACGGAATAGTCCTCCTCGGCCTCGTGGTCGTGGTGGGTCTCCTCGGCCAGCCCTCGCTGATGCACGCCGAGCTGATGGGCCTGGGTGCCGGAGTCACGGCCACCTTGGTGCAGGTCTACCACTGGGACTTCTGGGCAGCGGGCCTGGCTGCGGTGGTCGTGGGATATCTCACCGGCATGGTAGTGGGGCTCCCTGCCTTGCGGATCAAGGGTCTGGCTCTGACCCTCGTCACGCTCGCGATAGCCCGGCTTTTCGACCAGCTCGTTCTGCCGTCGAAGGTCCTTGCGGGAAGCGTTGTGGGCAGGACGATCTCGCGGCCCAACTTGGGGCCCTTGTCTCTGGATTCCGATCGGGCCTATTACGAGGTGGCCCTGGGCGTGTTCATCCTCATGGTGGTTCTGGTCTTAACCATCCGCAGGGGCAAGCTCGGACGGATCTTCCGGGCTGTGCGGGAAAGCGAGTTGGGAGCGGCCGCCAGCGGTGTGTCGCTCACGCGCTACAAGCTACTGGGCTTCGCTACATCGGCGGCGATCGCGTCCCTGGGGGGCGTGGTGGCCCTCGGGCTCACCGGCTCCTACTCACCGGCTCCCTACGACTGGACCCGGTCGCTCGTGCTGCTTGCGATGCTCACGATCATGGGTTCAGCCTCCGTCACGGGGGCGGCGCTGGCGGCGACCGTCATCATCGTCGTGCCGCACTTCCTGCGGGGGTTCAGCAACATCGTCGATCAGGCGACGCAGCTCATCGCGGGGGGGACGTTGATCATCCAGACGATCGTCTCGCCACGAGGTCTGGTGCCGACGGTCGGCGCACAAGTGCGGGAGGGCATGGAGAAACGGCGAACTCGCGGCAAGGGGCTGGGGCCGCCGGGCGAACCGGGCTCGATAGAGGAGCCCGCGACATGGGAGACGGAAGTAACGCAGCCTACTGAGGTGGTATCGGGGAGGGAGAAGCGATGAACGACAAGACGGTGGGACGCCTTCTTGCCTTGAACCTGGTGCTGGGCCTTGCGTTCGGGGGGGTTCTCATCCACGACCTGGCTCGCCCCTCGCAGCCCCAGTACATCGCAAGCGGCGACCAGACCGCGGTGGCCGGAGAGCAGACGGGAATCGACACCGCAGCTGGAGATTCGGCGGCGGGGGTCGACACCGCTGCCGGGGGCACAGCGGGAGATTCGGCGAGCCGGGGATCCACGAGTTCGGGGCAATCCAAGAGCGTCACCGCCCCCAAGTCCGGGCCGGCGTTGAAAGCCGGCGCGATCGTGTTCGGGGGCATCTACACGATGACCGGGCCGGTGGACTCGCGTCCCGAGGCGAACATCGTCAAAGCGGTCTTCCAGGAGGTCAATGCGAGCGGCGGGGTGCACGGCCGAATGCTTCAGCTTCAGGCTCGGGACGACGGCTGGGATCCCACCCGGGCGATGGCCGAGGCTCACGAACTGGTGGAGCAGGAGAAGGTGTTCGCCTTTGTCGGGAACCTGGCGCCCAACTCCGAGAGCGCCTTCTTGCCCTACCTGGAGAAAGTGGGCATACCGGTCGTCGGGGGGCTGGGCGTGCCCGAGCAGGAAGACAAGCCCAACATGTTCCTCACCCTCACGGCGTGGCGCAAGGCGGCGCGCATGGGTGGGGCGCCGACCAAGTACATAGGCTGCAAGAAGTCGGTCATCTGGATCGTCGACCTGCCTTTCACGAAACCCTCGGGCGACATTCTCTACGACTCCATGACCAAGGCGAACTGCCAGCCCGTGGCGCGGCCCGAGATCATCAACTCGGCCCAGCCCGACTACACCAACTACGTCATAAAGGCCAGGGCCCAGGGGGCTGAGTCCGTGATCATGGGGCTGGACCCGGGCGGGATCATGCGCGCGGTCAACGCCATGGCGAGCCAGAACTGGAAGGCGGATATCGTGCTGGCCGCACCTTCCAACACCCTGATCGAGGGAAACCTTGGAAACAAGATCGAGGGCGCTTTCATGACGAGCATTTTCCTGAACCCACAGGCGCACCCGAACTACCCGGGGGTCCAGAGGTATCTGGCCCTTCAACGCAAGTACTACCCCGACGACTTCTCCGACCCCTACGTCCAGCAGAGCTACGTCGCCGCCTGGTTGACGGTGGAGGCGCTGAAGAAGGCGGGACCCGACCCGACCTGGAAGTCGTTCGTTGCGGCGATGAACCAGATCAAGAACTTCGACACCGGGCTGTCGCTGCCCCTCAGCTACTCACCGGCCAAACATGACCCCCTTGACTGCATGGAGGTGCTTACGCGCAAGGGCGGCAAGTGGGTTCCCGTCATCCCGCGCTGGCTGTGCCAGGACGGCAGCGAGCCGCCTCTACCATCGGACTAGGGCCATGGCGATACTCGACGTAAGCGGCGTCTCCGTGAGGTTCCGGGGCCTTCAGGCGTTGAGGGATGTCTGCTTCCACGCCAACTCCGAGGAGATCGTGGGGCTGATAGGCCCGAACGGGGCGGGCAAGACCACCCTGTTCAACGTGGTTTCGGGCTTGCAGGAAGCCGACGCGGGAAGCGTCGCTTTCAAGGGCTCCGACATGACGGGCCTTGCCCCGGAACAGCGGGCGCTGCTGGGCATAGGGCGGACCTTCCAGTCGGTACAGGTCTTCCGCGAGATGACCGTCCTGGAGAACGTGATGATCTCGCGGGAGATCCGTGAGAGCGCCGGACCCGTCGGATCGTTGCTCGGGCTTCCCTGGGCGAGGATGGAGGCGCGCCACTCCGCCGAGAAGGTGCGCGCCCTCTTCCACTTCCTCGGAATCGAGCCGTATCGCAACACCCTCGCCGGCGACCTGCCCCTGGGCATCCAGCGTCGCGTCGAACTGGCCAGGGCTCTGGCTGGAGAACCGTCCCTGCTGCTCCTGGACGAGCCGGGATCCGGGATGGACACCAGGGAAACGAAGGTCCTGGCGGACGACCTGGAACGGATTCGAAGCGGGCTCGGAGTGACCATCCTGCTGGTAGAGCACGACATGCGGTTGGTGATGGACGTCTGCGATTACATCTATGTGCTGAACTTCGGTGAGCTCATGGCGGAAGGCAGGCCCGCCGAAGTGCAGGCCGATCCTCAGGTTGTCGGGGCCTACCTCGGGACGAAGGGAGGTGCGCCCGTTGGCGCTGCTCACTCTTGAGGGAGTAACCATCTCCTACGGCCTCGTCACGGCCGTTCACCACCTCGATCTCGAGGTCGGCGCCGGGGAGGTCGTCTGCTTGCTTGGATCCAACGGGGCAGGCAAGACCTCCGTGCTCAGCGCGATCTCGGGCATCGTGCGCCCGAAGGTTGGGACCATCCGCTTCAACGGCGAGCGCATAGACGGGGGCAAGCCCGAGCACATCGCGTCTCTGGGCATCGGCCACCTGCCGGAGGGCAGAGGGATCTTCGGCACCCTCACCGTGCGCGAGAACCTCGACATGGGCGCCTATGGCGCCGGGCTGGCCAAAGAGAAGTCGGCCGAGGAGATCGAGAAGGCGCTCGTGGTCTTCCCGCGCTTGCGCGCCCGACTCAATCAGGAAGCCGGCACGCTCTCGGGCGGAGAGCAGCAGATGTTGGGGCTCGCCCGAGCGCTGATTGCCGAACCGAAGCTGCTCATGATCGACGAACTCTCCTTCGGCCTGGCGCCTGCCGTGGTGGAGCAGCTTTTCACCTACGTGGGCGAAGTCGCCCGTGCCGGAACGGCCGTGCTGCTCGTTGAACAGTTTGTGGGCGAGGCGCTGTCCATCGCGTCGCGGGCCTATGTGCTGGAGAAGGGCAAGGCGGTCTTCGCCGGACCGGCACAGACACTGCGCTCGGATTCAGGGTTCATCGAGGAGTTCTATTTGGGGCATGCGGCGGGTCAGGTCCAAGGAAGCAACGGCAGCCGTGCCGGGGAGGAAGTCCGGGTGGCGATCTCGGGACGCCTCTGGAGGGACGTCGAGGTGATTGCCCGGCGCGAGGGCAGATTGCCGGAAGACTATGTTGCCGCGGCGCTTGGCCGCCTGGTCGTCGATCGCCGCGACGGCGGGGGTGACGTTTCCGACCAGGCCGGGCTTTCCGATCGCGATGGTTCCCGCAGGCGGGGCGTACGCCCCAAGCGCGGGAGAGGGGGACATGGCCATGTGTAGGAACGGTCGTCATAGGGTGTTCGTACTGACGGTGGTGCTGCTCGCTACGGGCGTGATCGGGGTGGGTTCGCCTTCCCTCCTGCGAGCCGAGACGAGGACCACCCTGGGGCTTTACGGGGGGCACGTCCTGGCAGCACCCCTCTGGCTGAATGTCGAGGCCGAGGAGTTCGCGGGGTTGAAGTTCGTCGATATGAACGTGCCCTACAGCACGGTCGTGTTCGACTCCGGCCCTTCGGTGACGGCAACCGGCGCTTGGCTGGACACCGGCCCCCTGGGTGCCACCGTGGTCGGGACCGCAGCCGGCGAGGGAGCTCCGGTCTCTCAGCCGCAGTACGCCGTGGCTTCCTACCCCGGTTCACAGACTCAGGCTTCCGCCTCCGTGGCGGACCAGGCAGATCCGCTTGGGCAGGGGCGCCTGCAGGTGGGTAAAGCCGATGCGAAGGCCGCCGAGAAGGAGGCGCAGGCGAGCGCTGTTGTGCTCGGGTTCGCGTCGGAGGGTCCGGCAGCTTCGGCCTCGACGAGCACGTCTTCTTCCTTGCGGGGGCAGGCGGGGGCTCGGTCAATCGCCCGTCAGGCCTTCGCTGCTCTGGTCTCGGCCGTGAACCGGGTGCGTACCAGGGCGGGGCTGGCCCCGTTCCAGGCCGCGGAGTCGGAGCCGACTTTCCAGATCTCGAAGCTGCAGGCGGCGTCGCGGATGCTGGTGGAAGGCCGGACGGTCAAAGTGAGCTGTGAGTCCATCATCGAGGGCATCTCCCTGGGTGGGGGGGCCGTGCAGATCAGAGCCGTCAAGTCCTCCGTGGCCGCGCAGAACGATGGGACCAAGGGCACCGCGGCACCCAAGCTCGAGGTGTTGGAGGCGAGTCTGGGTGGAGTCCCCATCCAGATCACCCCCGAGGGGGTGTCCATTCAGGGAAACGCCCTGCCCGCAGGACCCGGGGATGCCGCCCCGGCCGCCGACGCTCTGAACCAGGCACTGGCACAGGCGGGGTGGAGCATCCGCTATCTCGGCGTTGAGCAGGCCGGCGAGGGCGATGCGGTGACGGGCATGGTAAGGGGGATAGAGCTTCGGTGGATTCCCCCGGTTCCGGAGGGTTCGGGGGTGCCCAACGTGACTTTCGGCATGGTGTTTGGCAGAGCAGAGGCCGTCGCGCACGCGCGTCTTGCGACTGTGGTCACCGAGGAGATTCCCTCGGCGGTCGTGGAAGGCGAGATACTCCCTCAGGAGGAGCCCTGGGCACAGCCGGGCTATTCTGGGGCTCCGGCTTCCTCTTCCTCCGCGGGCGCGGTTTCTGGGCCGGCGGTTCCCACGACTACCTCCGTTGCCGCCTCCAAGAAACTGGCGGTCGCGACCCGGCGGTCTCGTGGTGATCTGGTGGCCCTGTTCGGGTTGTGGCAGCTTTCCGCGTTGGTCCTCATGACGGCTCTCGTAAAGTCGAGGATGGCGGCGGGGAGAGTGCGTTGAGGATGAGGAAGGCCGGGAAGTCCGCCGAGGCAGCCCATGCCGCCTTGGAACTGCTGGAGTCGAAGGGGATCGCTGAGGTTTTTTCCGCTCCGGCGGAGCGGCAGGCGATGGGCCCGACGCTGGTGAAATGTGAGTCGTGCGGCTGGGAGTTCATTGCCGCGCACACCAGTGGCGTCTGCCCCCTGTGTCACTGGCAGGCCCCAAGCAGCGGTGCCGCCCTGTCTCGCTCCGAGCGCGCCTCCGTGTGGATACGGACCGGGGCCAACGGCCTGCTCGTGGGCGTGGTCGGCCTGGCCGCGGTGTTCGCGGTCATGTTCGGCGTCGTCTTCTGGATGTTCATGCGCGGGTAGTCAGGGCAGCGCCATCCCAGCCCTGCCCGGCGAGCGAGTTGTCGTGTCGGTGAGTTGCGGCCATCAGACTGCATCGCGCCAGGCTCCGCGGGCTCGTACTGGGTAGCCTGATGGGGCCCACGCGGAGGGCGCTCGCCAAGGAAGTCCTACGGCCGGTCGTGCGGGCCGACTTCATCCAGTGTCACCTCACGACCCTGCCTGGCCGACAGATGTGCGGCGATGGCAAAGCGCGTCACCTCGCGGCCCGACTCTCCTGTCAGCACCGGGTCGATCTGGCCGCCGGAGAGCAGGCAGTCGACGAAGTGGCGCGCGGAGTCTTCGAAGCTCGTCTCCCATCCCGAAGGGATGTTCTCGAAGCCGATCGTCTCCCCCTTGCGGTAGAGGATGACGGGCGGGGTGTTCTGCAGGCGTCCGGTGCACTGGTTGACCCAGATGACGCCCTTCGTCCCGGTGATCTCCACCCGTTCGTCGGTGGCGTAGTACTCGGACCATATCTCCATGTCGAATGAGCTCATGGCGTCCCACACGCCGAACTTGTCGGCTCCCCGGTACTTCCAGACGATCACGGCGGGCGCATCGATGACGAGTGGTTGCAGGTTGCCGTCGGGGCCGACCAGCATCTTCAACGCCTCGGCCATGTCCTCGGGGTCGGCGGCAGCGGTCGCCAGAGCCTGGGGATCGGCGAGCATGCCCTGGATGATCGGCAGCATGTCGGTCTGAGCGATCCAGGCAAAGACCTTCTCCACCTCGCCCATGAAGTACCTGGCGATGGAGAACTTGTGGTAGCCGTCGTCCCAGATTAGCGGGCCCCCTCCGCATCTGTCGCGGTGAAAGCGCCAGGCCCATGCGGTGAGCGGAATGGGCCAGCCGAATGCCGGACCTCCGGAGTTCAACTTGATGCGGATCGCCAGCGGCTCGCCGATCTCTCCCGCATCCATCAGTTCCTTGGCCTTGCGGTACGGGGGATAAAAGACGAAGTTCTCGAAGACCTTGAAGGTCACTTCAGCCTTGGCCGTGGCGGCGATCATGCGGTCGCACTCGGACAGGTCCATGGCCATCGGCTTCTGGACGGATACGTGCTTGCTGGCTTCGGCCGCGGCCTCGACCATCGAGCAGTGAGTGTCGTGGGGCGTGATGATCTCGACGGCGTCGATGTCCGGGTCGGCCAGCATGTCCTCGAAACTCGAGTGGACCTTGCCGACTCCGAACTGGACCGCCCACGCCTCGGCCTTCGTGCGATTGATGTCGCAGCAGGCGGCCAGCTCCGCGTGCGGGTGCATGAGGTACCCGGGGGCGTGCAGTGTGGAGATGCGCCCGCAGCCGACGATTCCGATCCTCACCTTGTCCACGCGTCTGCCTCCTCTGGCGCTAGAAGAGACCGACGGTCTTGCCGTCCTCGTCGATATCTATGTGCATGTAGGCGGCGTCGCGACCGAGACCCGGCATGAGCTGGATGTCCCCGCACAGCGCCACGACGAAGCCCGCCCCGGGCGAGGCGTAGACGTCCCTCACCGGCAGGACGAACCCCAGGGGGCGTCCGCGGAGCTTCGGGTCATGCGAGAGCGAGAGGTGGCTCTTGGCCATGCACACCGGCAGGTGACCGAGCCCACGCTCGTGCAGCCGGGCGATGCCGCGCTGAGCCTGCAGCGTGTACTCCACCGAAGCCGCCCCGTACACCGACGTCGCAATCGCCTCCACCTGCTCCTGGATGGGGGTGTCCGGCCGGTAGAGAGTCTTGAACCCGTCGGGTCTCTCGCAGGCGCGCACCACCGCGCGGGCGAGATCCTCGGCGCCGGCGCCGCCCTTGGCCACGCTCTCGTTGACGATGGCCTCCTCCGCTCCCATGTCCATGGCCATGTCCCGCAAGAAGGCCAGCTCGCGCCCGGTATCGGTGGGGAAGCGGTTTACGCCGACCACGCAGGGCAGGCCGAAGGAGTGGACGATGTCGATATGGGCGGCGAGGTTTCCGCCTCCCCGCTTGAGCGACTCCAGGTCCTCCATCTGAGGCTCCGCCATCCCGCCGTGGGCCTTGATAGCGCGCACCGATGCGACGAGCAGGGCAACTGCCGGGCGGAGCCCGTTCTCCCGGCTGACGATGTGGCAGAACTTCTCCAGCCCCAGCTCCGAACCGAAGCCCGCCTCGGTCACGACCAAGTCCGAGAGCTTGGAGGCGATGCGGGCGGAGATCACCGAGCTGTTGCCGGTGGCGATGTTCCCGAAGGGTCCGGCGTGGATGAATACGGGCTGGCCCTCGAGGGTCTGCACGAGGTTGGGTCGGACGGCGTCCTTGAGCAGGACGGCCATCGCTCCGTCGGTCGAGAGGTCCTTGGCGGTGACGGTCTGGCCGCCTCTCGTTTCGGCGACCGCGATGCGCCCAAGGCGCAGCCTCAAATCCGCGAGGTCGGTGGCCAGCGACAGGATCGTCATGACTTCAGAGGCGGCAGTGATGACGAAGCCTGCCTGGCGGGGAACTCCGTGGGGCTTTCCACCCAGGCCGATCACCATGTTGCGAAGCGCGCGGTCGTTGACGTCCAGCGCACGCGGCCAGGACACCGAGGTGGGCTCGATGTCCAGGGGGTTGTCGTTGAACACGGAGGCGTCGATTGCCGCGGCCAGCAGGTTATTGGCGGCCGTGATGGCGTGGATGTCTCCGGTGAAGTGAAGGTTGATGTCTTCCATCGGCAGCACCTGCGCCAGTCCGGCGCCGGTACCGCCGCCCTTGATGCCGAACACCGGGCCCATGGAAGGCTCACGCAAGCACAGGGTGGATCGCTTGCCGATGCGCGCGAGTCCCTCGGCCAGACCGATTGCGGTGGCGGTCTTGCCTTCTCCCGCCTTCGTCGGGGTGATGGCGGTCACCACCACGATCTTGCCGTCCGGCCGATCCTTCAGCCGGTCCAGCACCGAAAGGGCGACCTTGGCCCGGAACCTGCCGTACTGCTCGACCTCTCCGGCCTCCAGGCCGGCTTCGGCGGCCACCTCCAGGATCGGGCGCAGCTTCGCTTCCTGCGCAATCTCAAGGCCCGTCTTGGTCATCGCCGCATCGTCTCCCTTGGGCCGGTGGTGGGTGCGTGCATCCTATTGAGTCGTCCCCCACAAGCCGCGTTGGGCTTGGCGCGCCTCCGTGGCGAACTCGGTGAACAGACCCACGTACTTTACGTCAGGCGGGATGGTCATGAGATAGGCAAAGCCGTCCAGCAGAAGCCGGGCGTTGAGCATCCTCGCCCGCAACTCAGGTTCGTCCGTCGAGGTGGGCCGCGCAAGCCAGACGTAGGAGAGCAGCCTTCCATAGCGGTCGCGTTCTCCCACGTCGCCTTCCAGGAAGACGCGTCGGCCGGCCAGGACCCGGGTGGTGTAGGCGGCCGCCTGTTCTCCGTAGCGCTCCGCGTGTGCGCCGATTTCGGGAGTGTCCACCCCGATGAAGCGCACCCGCTCCTCGCGCCCATCGTCCAGGCGCATCACGGCGGTGTCCCCGTCAACGACGCGGATCACAAGCGCCTCGACGATCTCCCCGAGAGGGGCCGGGTTGGGAGATCGCCACGTGGGGGTCATGCCCGCTACCGGTGTCCCGCTGACTGACAGCGCCGGCGCGGAGGGTTCGGCCCGTGGGGCCGGCGCGGAGCCGGAAGCCAAGCCCCCCAAGTACTTCGGGACGAGGGCGCAGTAGGTGAGGGCCCCGAGCACTGCCAGGCACACGGCCAGCACTCTGCCCGCCTGGCCGAAGCGGCGAGAACGGTAGAGGCGAAGGGCGGCAAGCAGCGGCCAGCCCAGGATCCATGCCAAGACCTGGAGCCACCAGGGGGCTCGGCGGGCTCTGTCGGCGGATGCGGTCAGGTCTCCCCCTTAGTGCTCCCCGGCGCAGATACGCTCACATTCAAGCGCCCCCGCATCCCCGATGGCTGCGTTGCTCGTCGCTTGCGTACTGTCCAGTACGCGGCGCTCCTCGCGGCCTTGCCCTCGGGGCGCGGTGACGCTCTCGGTTGTGACCGTACTTACGCCGGCGAGCACTAAGTGCGGCCGGTACTCGCCCCCGCGAGTGCTAGCGGCGCAAGCGGTAGTCGTCGTGGCCGGTCTGCTCGAGGCGTCCTTCGGCGACGAGCTTGGTCAGGTGAGCAAGCACCGACAACTCGGCGGCCGGGTGCAGGCGTGGGTCGACGTCGACATAGATGCGCGCCACCAATTCCCGCGCGCTGCCGTCGCCGGCCGCCAGCCCGGCCAGTATCTGCGCCTCGCGGTCCGTGCGGTGGGCCAGGTACTCCTCGACCTTGGCCCTGCCATCCTCGATCACCGGGCCGTGACCCGGGTACAGGCGCCCGAGATCCAAGCGCAACAAGCGTTTCAGGGAGTCCATGTAGGCCGCGAGATTGCCGTCGGGGAACGGGATCACAGTCGTGCCCCACCCCAGGATGTGGTCGCCGGTCAGCAACGCCCGCTCTTCTTCGAGGTAGAAGCAGATGTGGTCGGAGGAGTGTCCGGGGGTGGCCACCACGCGCAGCGACGCGCCGCTCGCGCGCACGATTTCGCCGTCGGCCAGAGGCCGGGCGCCGGTCAGCCCCTCGGGCGCCGCGGCCGATATTCCGATCCCCAGAGTCTCGGCCAGGGCCGGTGCCCCGGCGACGTGGTCGGGGTGGCGATGGGTGAGCAGGATCTGGCGTATTCGCCCGCCTCCGGCATCTCTCACCGCGGCCAGATGCGCGGCGTCGTGGGGCCCCGGGTCGATGCAGACGAGATCGCGACCTTCGGGATCGCCGACCAGGTAGGTATTGGTGCCCTGAAGGGTGTAGATGGATGGGTTGCCGGCAGTCAGCCACCTGACCAGGCCGCTCATGCTCTAGTAGCCGGGATCGGTGGGCAGGAAGAAGCGGATGCCGTCCTCCCCGTACTCCAGACGGGGCAGGATAGCCGGCACGTCCCTTCCCGCGGTGGCCTGGAATGCCTGGGACACGCTCGAGTATCCGGCCAACTCCTGGAGCGTGAACACGGTCGGCGGAAGCATGAAGCACTCGCCCCGGCGGCTGGATTCCAGGGCGTCGGCCGGGCGCATCCAGGTACCGGACGCCGACTCCTCGCCGTCGTGGGTGGCGTGCTGACCCTCGGGCGTCTTCGCCAGGAAGAATCGAGTGTCGAAACGGCGAGGCTCCGACTCGGGCGTGATCCAGTGCGCGAACGGCTGCAGGCACCCGGCGTCCAGCGCCAGACCCGTCTCCTCCAGCACCTGCGGCAGCCCGGTGCGCCCCGCGCGAAGCTCCACTCGCAGGGCCTCGAGACGCTCGGAGTTCGCCCACCCCGCCGCCGGCGCGGTGGCGAGCAGCACGCCCGCTTCCTCGAAGGTCTCGCGCACCGCGGCCACCACGAGCCCGCGAGACATCTCCTCGTCGGCGAGAAGGGGCCTGGAGAACGCCTCGGGGGCCGGCCCGGCCCAGTGCTCGAGCAGGGCGGGGTCTCGGTCGGCCTCGTCCACCGCTCCGCCCGGATAGACCATCGCTCCGCCGGCGAAGTTCAGGTTGGTGCCCCGGCGGACGAGGAAGACCTCGAGCCCCTCGGGGGTGTCGCGCAGAAGGGCCACCGTCGAGGCGTGGCGAGCGGGCGCGGGTGGCTCGTCCGCAGCGCGTAGACGCAGGGAAGCGGAGGACAGCGAGAATCCGGGTTCGGGAGGGGAGTCGCTCATGGTGGCCCATTCTCGCAAGCGCAAGTCACGGCCGCCACTCGCGCGCGGCCAGCGCGGCCGCGCCCGGCAGCGTTTCGTTGGTTCATACGCCTCGGACGAGTACCCGGCTACCCGGTGCGATCCTCCCCTCACCCTCACTCGTTCGGGCCGGGCCCGAAGGCCCTTCGCCATGGCGAGCGTGGACAGGGACAGAAATCGGCCAAGAACCAAACTTGATTCAGCGGTGAGTGATCATACCCGGTCGCGGCGGTGCGGATGAAGCGGATCGAGGAACGGTGTAGCGTAGATCGGCCACGGCGCGGGCCTAACGAGAGGGGGGGGCAATGGATTTCTCCGTAC
>JBBAAN010000057.1:0-13547 GCA_041658225.1 Actinomycetota bacterium | reverse complement strand
CCGCCGCGTCGGTACGCTGGTGGAGACCCCCGCGTTCGTGCCTCACCTGTCGGGGATCGCCAACCTTGAGTTGTTTTGCCGTGCAGGCGGACAGAAGATGGCGGCAGCGGATCTCGAGGGAGCGCTTGAAGTTGCCGCATTGGGCGAGGCGCTTGATCGCAAGGTCAAGACGTATTCGCGTGGCATGCGCCAGCGGCTCGGGATCGCCCAAGCGCTTCTCGGAAGGCCCGACCTGCTGATCCTCGACGAGCCAACGACAGGCCTGGACCCTCAGCAGATGCGCGAGATGCGAGAGCTGGTGCGCAGCATCGCGCGGCGTGGAGCGACCGTGCTCCTGTCGAGCCATCTGTTAGGCGAAGTCGAACAGGTCTGTACCCATGCGGCGGTCATAGACCGTGGGCACCTGGTAGCGACGGGTTCGGTGTCGGAGCTGGTGGGCTCGGCCGTCACCGTCTACCTCGAGGTTGACGACGTGGCACGTGCGCAGAGCGTTCTCTCCACTATGGGCGGAGTCCGCCGGATCACCCTGGAAGGGGATGGTCTCTCGGCCGATCTGGAGGACACCGACCGCAAGGCCGTGGTCGCCGCCCTGGTCCACGCCGGCATCGGCGTGGAGACGGTGATGTCGCGTCATGGGCTCGAGGACGCGTTCATCAGCATGCTCGAGGAAGAGAACGGATGATCCGCGTCGAGTTCTCGAAGCAAGTGCGCCGGCTCCGAACCTACCTCGTTCTTGGCATCTGCGTGGTGATACCCGCGATCATCACAATGGCCACCAAGGTGGGGGGCCCGCATGAGCCTATGGGGCCAACGTCGGAACGCTTGGCCAACCAGGCGGATTTCTTCCGCTTGGCGACGCGGTCGGGTCTCAGCATGCCCCTTGCCGCCCTCACCGCGATGAGCGGCTTTCTGCTCCCTATCGTCGTTGCCCTCTTCTGTGGGGAGGCTGTCGCCGGAGAGGCCGGGTGGGGAACGCTCCGCTACTTGCTCGTGCGACCGGTCACTCGGCGGCGTCTGCTCGGGGCCAAGCTCTCGGTCGCCGCTATGCTCTGTCTCCTTGCCACCGTGCTCGTGGCCCTAACGGGCCTCGTGGCCGGCCTCGCGGCCTTTGGGTGGCACCCCATGCTCACGCCATCCTCCACCACGCTTCCCGAGGCCACGGCTCTGGCACGCGTCGGCTTGGCGACCGTGTACGTGGCCTGGAGCATGTCCGGGATGGCGACCTTCGCTTTCCTGCTCTCGACGATGACCGACGCGCCAGTGGGCGCGATCGCCGGAGGCGTGGGCCTTGCGATCGTCTCGCAGATCCTTGATGGAATCTCGGCGCTCAGGGGCTTCCGCAACTGGCTCCCCACACACCACTGGGGAGCCTGGGACGGGCTGTTCGTCCATCCAACGCAGACCGCCGATATGGTGCGGGGCACGCTGCTACAGATCCCGTACGTCATTGTGTTCTGCGTCGTTGCATGGTGGTGGTTCGCGCGCAAGGACGTCCTGAGCTGACTTGGTCAACATCCCTATGTGGGGGGTGCGCTCCCACCGTCTTCGCTCCGGGCGGTCCCGCTGAGGTGAGTAGCGGCTGAGTTCGATGTGGCAATGCGCGTTCTCCCCTCGTGCGTCCTTGACCCGATCCGCGCGTGGCCGCGACAGCCGGCTCCCGGGTCGTTCTACCTTCCGGCGCCTCGAACGGATACGATCCGATCACCGACCTTCGGCGGCAGGCGGGTGGTGGCATGCCGGGATGGCGGAGAGAAATGAATAGTGGTGAGGGGGCATCCCACATTGGACCTTCCACCAGGTTGCGCGGTGCGACCCGGTGGGGCGGAATCACTGCGGCAGGGGAGGGAAGGACCAGATGAGCAGTCGACTCTCGGCCAGACGCGGCTGGATACGCCTGGTTATGCGTGATCGAGCGGTGCGCGGTATCGCTGTTCTCGCCGTTGCGCTCCTTGGCGTTGGGTCGGTACTCATCGGGGGCCCAGTGGGACCGAAGCCGTCACCTGCCACGGCCGCGGTGAGACCGGTAGGCTCTCGAGGGGCGAACTTTGCCGACGGTCTGGGGCTTGGGACCATCCGGTTGGCATACAAGGCATTTGATCCGCTGGCCGGCGAGCCGTACGTGGAGCCTGACCTCCGAGCCGTAGTGCGAGCGGGCAAGGCGAGTTGGTGGCTGGTTCAACTCTCGTTCCCCATTCGCAAGCCGGCTCGCGACGCGGTCTGGCGGCTGGCGAGGCGGTCTGGCGGCTTCATTCCCGACGGCACGTTCATTCTCGAAATGACTCCCGAGCAGGCCGGCCAAGCTCGGGGCCTGACCGGGGTCCGTTGGGTGGGGGCGTTTCATCCCGCCTACAAGCTTCGGCCGGCCTACGCGGGGTCCCCGGGGGTGCTGGACGTACCGGGTAGACGTGACTACCGGGCGTTCTTGTATCAGGGCGAAGACTTGGCGTCGGACATTGCCCAGCTCCGCGGGATCGCGGGGGTGAAGGTGGACGAGCGTCATGCGACTTCGCGCGTCATACCTTTCTCCGCGACCTGGGATCAGCTTCCTTCCATAGCGCGAATCCCCGGCGTGCGTTGGGTGGCGGAGGCGCCGACCTGGGTCATGGAGAACTACAACGCCCGTTGGGCCTCGGATACCGGCGAACGGGACACATTCTTCGTCACCGCTCCCGGCCACCTGAGCGGCGCCGGCCAGACAAGCTCGGCCGCCGACACGGGCGTCAACTACGTCATGGACATGGGCGGCAACGCTCAGCGCGCGTTCGCGGACTTCGCCGCGGATGGCTCGACGAAACCGGCAGGCCACCTTCAGGTGGTTCCGGGCAACGCTCAGGACCAGATGTTCAACCGTAAGGCAACGGGTTCGAACCACCGCAAGATGGCGGCCTACTACGACCTTGCGGGAGACGGATACGAGCCGAGCGAAGCGTCGAATCACGGCACTCACACCGCGGGGTCGATCGCGGCCGACTATCCGGACGCGCAGGGTCTCTACGGTACCTACGGCGGACGCTTTGACGGAGCCGACGGCATGGCACCGGCCGCGCACTTCATTGAGCAGGACGTCGCGAAAGGGCCCGACGGCAGCTTGGGCGGCCTTCCCGCCGACCAGTACGACCTGTACGAGCAGGTCTACGACGCCAACCCATCGGCGGGTACGCCGGGTGTGACGACGCACCAGTACAGCTCGTCCATACATGCGGAGAAGGTGCACTCCTACGATCCGGAGGTCGACGCCCGGACTCACAACTTCTCGATCGGCTCGCTCGTCCCGTTGGTGGACCTGGGAGACGCCGAGGCGGTCGACGGCTACGTCTACGACCACGAGGACATGGTCCTGTCCACCTCGATGGGCAACGACGGTCCGCGCATCTACACACTTTCGAGTGGACCGGCGATCTCGAAGAACACCCTCGCCTCTTGCGCTTCCGCCAACGGACGCCAGCCCATGGTAACGCTGGACTCGGTGGCGGTCTTCTCCAGCCACGGGCCGACGGCCGAGCACCGGCTCAAGCCGGACGTGTGCACGCCCGGCCAAATCGTCGTGTCCACCAAGGGCGCCACGTCGAGCTATGACCAGTACTTGCAGGGCACGTCTATGTCGAGCCCGGTTCTGACCGGACTGGCGACCCTGGTGCGCCAGTACTTCTTCGATGGGTTCGGGCCGGCGCTGAGCGGGGATGCCCTACAGGGCTACGCGGTAGGGACTCGCAATCTCGCGCGTCGGTGGAATCCTTCAGCAGCGCTGGTCAAGGCCGTGCTGATCAACTCCGCGGAGCGTATGCGCGGTTTCTACACGGGGGACCAGGGAGACCAGGCCGCGCTGGACGGTCAGTGGCCGTCGGCGGGCCAGGGCTGGGGACGCGTCGAGCTGGACAACGCTCTTGCCTTCGACAACGAGGCGCGCCGGTTGTTCGTGGCCGATGTCTGGAACAAGTCGTCCAAGGCTCTCGATTCCTCCGCCGCCGAGTACACGATCAACGTGGCTAAGGGAGAGCCTCTGAACGTCACCCTGGCCTGGACGGACGTTCCGGCCGGACTGGGCGCGGGAAGCACTCCTTTGGTCAACAACCTCGACCTGACGGTGACCGGTCCGGACGGAACCACATACGTGGGCAACAACTTCACGACCCAAAGCGGGCTGGTGTTCAACAGCGCCGCCGGAGACCCCTCGGCTGAGATCGGGGAAACCCGGGCCGGTTCCGCGGCCCCGGATGAGAAGAACAACGTGGAGGGGGTGCGGATCGAGGCTCCTGCGGCAGGCACCTACAAGATCCGCATCGACGGCGGCGCCGATGCCACCAACCCGATCGGAACCGCCGGCGGGCCGCAAGGGTACGCTCTGATGGTCTCGGGGCTCGTTGGCCAGGGTGCGGCCGCCGCGGTGGCGCCTTCCGAAACCACACCTCCGGTGATCTCGAACGTGGTGTCGGAACCCATATCGGCCGACCTGGCTGTGGTCACGTGGGCTACCGACGAGAAGACGACCGGCGCGGTCTTGCTTACGGACGAGTCCGGCAAGACATCTCGCTTCGACGACGTCTACAACCCTTCCACCTTCCCCGGCCTGGAAACCCCCGTCAACGAGAACAAGGGCGTCTACGCGGACAAGAAGGTTGCGGGAACCGCACACGAAGTCCGGCTCACGGGTCTGGGCGCGGGGAAGCGGTACACATTCGAGGTGGAGACTACCGACCTGGCGGCCAGTCCCAACAAGGCGACCAGTGCGGCCCACTCCTTCACGTCGCCGGCTTCGGCCTTCCAGCCGAAGGCGAACGACATGACCGAACTCCGGGATACCGACCCCTCGACTGGGCAGCCACTGACTCCCGCCGACCAGCAGTGGGGGACGATAACCCAGCTCTACTCGGGGCACTTCCAGAACATCCCCGCCAGCCCCCCTGTGGTTGGCCCGACGGGTTTGCCGCCCACCACGGCCATGCCCGCCTTCATGTTTCGGCTCCCGTCCAGCGTCGACCCCTCGCGCATCACGGGCGCCGCGGTCGAACTCACCAGCATGCACGATATAACCAACCACTATACGGACGACGCTCGCTTCGCGTTGTCACTCCTGGACTCTGGCGTGGAGTCGGGCTGGGGCCCCGGCACGGGCTTTGACACCGTCGCCAACGCGTCGGTCGACGCGGCGGCCACGCCGGTGACCGGTTTCCGCAGGGGTGCGGGAACGAGCTACATGTTCACGTTCTCATGCGCTGATCTCGAGGCCTTGCGGACGAACCTGAAGGAGGACCTGACTTCCACGCCCAGTGAGGAACGCCTTGCCTTCCGAGTGAATCCGAGTACCCAACTGCTCGAGTCCCTATTCTCGTTCGAGCCGGGCTTCGGGCGTAGATCCCGGGGACCTGAGCTCCGGCCGCGCCTTCTACTCCAGATGGAGGGGGCGGATCCGCTGGCGTGCAAGGACACGCCGGCTCCGAAGATCTCGGAAGTCCTCGTCCAATCGGCCTCGGGGACCAAGCCCACGTCGGTCAATGTGATCTGGCGGACCGATGTTCCGTCTTCGTCGATCGTGCTGTTCCGCAAGGCGGGGGCTTCGGCGTGGGTCCAAACGGGCTCACCGTTCCGAACCACCCAGCACCAGGTTGCCGTGAACGGGCTCGACCCCTACGGGGCCTACGAGTTCGTGGTTCGCTCGAGGACGTGCAAGGGGTTGGAGACCACTGATGACAACGGTCATCAGGGATATGCACTCTTCTCAGAGGCCTACGGTCCGCCGCAGTTGGACCAGGTGTTCGTCGAGGTCGCACCGACCGGCGGCACGGCTGTGGTCAGGTGGGTGACCAACATGGACTCGACCTCGGTGGTGGAATACGGCGCGGGGTCGGGGGCACCGTCCAGCCGGGAAGAGGCCCTGGACGGGGACGGCCAGCCGCAGCGCGTGAGAAACCACGAGGTCACGCTCGCCAAGCTGGCCCCCTGCACGCCCTACCGTTTCCGCGCGGTCTCGGCAAATGGGGCGGGGTCGTCAGCCGCCAGCCAGATCCTTTCGTTCAACACCCCGTCCGACACTCTGAAAGACCTGGCGCCGGTGCAGACGTTCGCCACGGACGCCGATGGTTACACGGTCCAGACGGCCAGTTCGGGCTTGCCCCCGACGACGTGGGCTTGGTCAAACGGGGCGATGCGAACGACGTACGCGGGTGCCGTCCCCGGCTACGGGTCGAGCGTGGAGACGCGCCTGGTTTCCCCGGCATTCACCACCGGCGGGGGGCCCCTTGAGTTGTCGTTCACCGAGACGTTTCACTCGGAACCCAATGCCGACTACGGGGTCCTCGAGTACTCCATCGACGGGGCCAAGTCGTGGAAACCCACCAGGGCGATCAGCGGCCCCGAGGCGACTGAGCCGCGGACCGTCAAGGTCGGGATCGGCAACGTCCCCGCGGGGAAGATCCAGATCGGGTGGCGCATGTCTTCGGACACCAACCTGGAGGTGCCGCCGGGCTGGTCGGTGGACGATGTGCTGTTGCGCGAAGTGCAACCGTGCGGCGCGCTGCCGGCGCCGACCGCCCCATCGGTGCGTCCTCAGCGGTCTGCGTCCTTCGTTCCAGCTCCGGTCACGGGTCCGATTCGGGCTCGCGCGGCCAGAGCGGGCACCGACGCCTCGGCGATCGCCACCGACGTGCGTCCGGATGACCCGGCAACCAAGGCCGCCGGCAATGGCATCTGTGTTTACGCGGCAGGACTTGCCCGGCCCGGTGGCGCCGGGGCGATACCTGCCACGGGCGGTTCTTCGGCCGTGGCGGCAGGGGCTGCCCTCGTGCTGATCGCCGTATTGGTGAGGCGGAAAGGGGCTCGATCATTCCTCTGGACCGGTTGAGAGAGCCCGCCTTGCGGCGCTGGTTCATTCCGCACTGGTCGTGGCAGGAGGCGGTGTATTGAGGATCGAAGGGCATGGCGTGTCGCCTGCTGCGAGCATGGGATCACCCCAAGCCAGGAGGAAGCACCCCTCTAGCGTTTCGGTGAGATGCCGCGGATAGCTCGCGCGCCGTTCCAGGTCATGGTCAAACCCATCGGCGCGGTCTGCAATCTTCGTTGCGCCTACTGCTTCTATCTGAGCAAGCTGGGGTTGTACCCGCCCGGAGAGCACTTCAAGATGACCGACGATGTTCTGGCGGAGTTTGTCCGGCAGTACATCGAGTCTCAGCCGGGCCCCGCGGTCACGTTCGCATGGCAGGGCGGCGAGCCCACGATGATGGGTCTGGGTTTCTTCCGGCGAGTTGTCGAACTGCAGAAGCGGCACTTGCCGAAGGGTTGGGAGTGCTCCAACGCGCTGCAGACCAACGGGCTTCTGCTTGATCGCGAATGGTGCGAGTTCCTGCGCGACAACAGGTTCCTCGTGGGGATCAGTATCGACGGACCCCAGGAGCTTCACGATCACTATCGGCTGGATTCAAGGGGCGAAGGCACGCACGGTAGAGTCATGGCGGCCCTGGCGCTGCTTCAGGAGCATCGCGTCGACTGCAACGCTCTGTGTGTGGTCAACAACGTCAACGCTGGGGCGCCTTTAGACGTCTACCGGTTTCTACGCGAGGCCGGCCTCGACTGGGTCCAGTTCATCCCGCTGGTGGAGCCGCTGGCTGACGGGGTCTCCGAGCGGACCGTGTCCCCCCACGGCTTCGGCTCTTTCCTGTGCGCGATCTTCGAGGAATGGATTGCGCATGACGTGGGACGCATGCACGTGCAGACTTTCGAGGAATGCCTGTTCGTGTGGTCGGGTTTGCGGCCGGACCTCTGCGTCCATGCTGAAACCTGCGGTCTTGGACTCGTGATGGAGCACAACGGGGACATCTACTCATGCGACCACTTCGTCGATCGCGAGCATTTTCTCGGCAACGTCCTGCGGACATCACTGGCCGAGCTGGCATGTGACCACAGACAGTCCCAGTTCGGCCTGGACAAGAGGGATGGCCTCCCGTCCTGCTGTCGCGCTTGTGATGTCCGATTCATCTGCAACGGTGGGTGCCCCAAAGATCGCATCGCCCTGAGCCCTGAGGGGGAGCCGAACCTCAACTACCTCTGTGCCGGCTATCGGATGTTCTTCCGGCATGCCGGGCCCTTCGCGGAACGGATGAGCCAGATGCTGAAGCAACGGATGTCCAAGACGGCAATCATGCACCAGGTTGCCCTGCATGAGAGGAGCCGCTGGGAGAACGTTGGCCGCAACGAGCTTTGCCCGTGCGGAAGTGGGAGGAAGTTCAAACACTGTTGTATCGTCAGCCGATCATCGTGAGCTGGTCGCGGGTGATGGACGGTGGAGGTGGACCGCAGCGCGGGAAGCCTGAGGGGCTCACTCCACGACCACTGGGTTGCGCAAGATGCCGACTTGCTCAACCTCAACCTCAACGACGTCGCCATCGGTTAGATACACGGGGGGAGTGCGCGAGAAGCCGACACCGAACGGTGTCCCCGTCGCGATGATATCCCCGGGTTCGAGGGTCATGAACTGCGAGATGTAGGAGAGCAGCTTCGGGACTCCGGCCACCATCTCCCTGGTGTTGGAGTCCTGCATG
Organism: Actinomycetota bacterium; assembly: GCA_041658225.1. Taxonomy (GTDB): domain Bacteria; phylum Actinomycetota; class CALGFH01; order JBBAAN01; family JBBAAN01; genus JBBAAN01. The sequence goes on along the minus strand of JBBAAN010000057.1, from coordinate 5,016 downwards.
ACCCGGCCGTTCAACCGCGCGCCGATCGCGAGATTGTGCGGGTCGGGGATCTCCTCCCTCGTGACGATGCTGGGGCCCAGAGGACAGAAGGTGTCGAAGCTCTTTCCTCGCACCCACTGGCCGTCTGCGAATTGGGCGTCGCGGGCCGAGACGTCGTTGCAGACGGTGTAGCCGAAGACATGTGCGAACGCTTCGTCCTCGTTCACCATGTAGGCTCGCCGCCCGACGACGACGGCCAGCTCGGCCTCGAAGTCGACCCGGCTGGTGGCTGCGGCCCGGAAACGGATGGGCTCGTCATGGCCGACCAGGCCGCTCGGAGCTTTCATGAACAGCAGTGGCGAGGCGGGGATCTCCATTCCCGACTCGCGAGCGTGGTCGGCGTAGTTGAGCCCGATCGCGATGATCTTCGAGGGGGCGGCCATGGGAGGCAAGAAACGCATGCCCTTCACGGAGAACTCGGGCGCTACTTGCGGTGATGCGTTGAGGTCCACCTCGTCGAACATCGCGTCACGCAAGGGATCCTCTCCGGGCCGGAACCCCGAGATGGCAATGGGGGTGGCGACGCCGCCATCGAGGCGTGCCAGGTACGGGACGCCGTCAGGTCCGACGATGCGGGCAAGGCGCATGGGGGTCCTCCGTCGATACGCGGTCAATGGACACAGCTTGGTGGCAGCCCTGGAAGTGCCTCTTGCAGCAGGGTTCTGACCGGGAGGAATCATCGCATGTCATGGTCGGCCGCCGCATCCTGCGACGATGACCGACGAGCGGCTCCGGCGGATGCACTGGTATCCTGGAGATGCCAATCGGGCCTGTCGTGAGGCAAGCAGCCCGGTTGGTCCTTTTGTGAAGCGGGGTGAGTGTGAGAGCCTTCACTCATGTCAGCGCAAGATACGACATCCGGCGTGCTCTCTCTCATCGGTTTGAAGAAGCGTTTCGGTGACGTCGTCGCCCTCGACGGAACCGGATTCGAGGTGCGACCGGGGCGCATAGTTGGATTCCTCGGCCCCAACGGCGCCGGCAAGACCACCGCGATGCGCTGCATCTTCGGCCTGGTTCGGCCCGATTCCGGCGAGGTGCTGTGGAACGGGCGTCCGGTTGGCCACGGTGACCGCCTGTGCTTTGGGTATATGCCGGAGGAGCGGGGCCTGTACCCGAAGATGCGGCTCCGCGAGCAACTCGCCTACCTTGCCCGGCTTTCCGGCATGGGACGCAAGGTCGCGCTGGAGGCTGTCGACGCATGGCTCGACCGCATGGGGCTCGGCGACCGGGCTTCCTCGAGACTCGAGGAGCTCTCCCACGGCAACCAGCAGCGGGTCCAGCTTGCCGCGTCACTGATACATGACCCGGAGTTGGCCGTGCTCGACGAGCCCTTCGGCGGCCTCGATCCGATAGGTGTCGAGGCTCTGGCCGAGGTGCTGCGAGAGCTGGCGAACCGCGGCACGGCCATCGTGTTCTCCAGCCATCAGCTCGACCTGGTGGAGGACGTGTGTGAGGACGTGGTCATCATCGATCACGGACGGGTGGTGATGGCCGGGATCCTCGAGGAGTTGAGGGCGGCCTCCAATCACCGGCACCTGTCGATCTCGGTCGACGGCCGGCCCTGGGTGCCGGACCTGCCGGGCATCGTGCAGGTCGAAAACGGTCGCGGATCCCCCCGCTATCTGGTGGCTCGGGACGCTCCCATCGGTGATCTGCTTGCGAGGGCGAGGACGGTCGGAGAGGTGACCGGCTTCACGTTCGAGCCCCCGAGATTGACCGATCTCTTCCGGGAAGCGGTGGGGCGATGAGCGGACTGCGCCAGATCCTTCTGGTCGCGTCGCGCGACTTCATCCAGCGCGCCAAGAGCAGGGTCTTCGTGGTGTCGATGGCGGTGATCGTGGTGGTGATCGTGGGGCTCGGCCTGCTGCTAGCTTCCGAGTCGCGCCGAGCAACGCCCACCTACCGCGTCGGCGTCGTCGGGGACGTTCCTGTCGGGTTCGAGAAGGCGCTGGGCGATGCCGCCCGGTCCTTCGACCGCAGAGTGAGAATCACCGACTACTCCGAGTCCGCGAAGGCGGAGCTGGCTCTGCGCAAGGGCCGCCTGGACGTGGCGATTGTCGGCGGCCGGACCCTGATGTGGAAGGAAGCCGAGGATCCGCAGCTTGCCGCCATCGTCTCGACCGCCGTTCAGGGCCTCGCTCGGGCCCGAGCGATCGAGAGGCTGGGCCTGACCTCTGAGCAGATAGCCTCGCTGCTGGTTCCGGAACCTCTGGGCAAGAGGATCCTGAAGGAACCTGATGAGGAGCGGACGCCGCGCATCGTGGCCGCGACCGTAAGCGCGGTCATCCTCTACGTGTCGGTGCTGATCTTCGGGCAGTTCGTCCTTCTCGGGGTGATGGAGGAGAAGTCGAGCCGGGTGGTGGAAGTCATCCTCTCGCGCGTCCGGTCTCGCCACTTGCTGGCGGGGAAGGTCACAGGGATAGGTGTCCTGGGGCTCGTCCAGATGGTGATCGTCGGAGCCGTCGCGTGGGCGGTTATGCGAGGCGTGCACATCAAGGGGGTCGACCTGTCCGGCATCACCGGTCGAACGGCGTTGACGATGGTGACCTGGTACCTGATGGCCTACGCCTTCTACAGCGTGCTCAACGCCATGCTCGGCGCCACCATCACGCGCCAGGAGGACGTCCAGGGTGTGGCCATGATCCCGGCCCTGCTGCTGCTGCCCGGCTACTTCGTGGCGATGACTGCCGCGGCAAGCCCGGGAAGCAGCCTCGCTCGAGTGTTCTCCCTTCTGCCGCCATCCGCTCCCATGGTCATGCCGGTGCGGATGGCCATGGGCAAGGTGCCTGCCTGGGAGGTGGTGGTGGCCGTGGGGCTGCTGCTCGCGAGCATCTACGGTCTGGTCAGGCTGGCAGGTCACATCTACGAGGGCGCGATCCTGCGCGTGGGCAGGAGGGTGCGTCTGCGGGATGCGTGGCGGGCGGTCTGATACAGATCGTTCGGCTGGTCCGAGTTGGAGATCGGAGGAGAACGTGGGTGTCCTTGACGGAGTGAAGGTTGTCGACTTCTCCCGGCTGGCGCCGGGTCCCTATTGCACCATGTTGCTGGCGGACATGGGCGCGGACGTCGTCAGGGTCGACCGAGTCCCGCTCCCGCGCGGGGGCGCACCGCTCGTTGGAGACATAGTGGGGCGCGGGAAGCGGTCGATCGCGCTGAACCTGAAGCAGGCGGAGGGTGCGGAGGTCGCCCTGCGGCTCGCCGGTTGGGCTGATGTCCTGGTCGAGGGATTCCGACCGGGAGTGATGGAGCGACTCGGTCTCGGGCCGGACGTTGTTCTCACCCGCAATTCCCGGATCATCTACGCGCGCATCACGGGTTGGGGTCAGACAGGCCCGCTCGCGCAGCGCGCCGGTCACGACATCAACTACATCGCGGTCGCGGGGGCCCTCGGCCTGTTCGGCCGGGCCGGCGAGCCGCCGGTCCCGCCGGTCAACGTGGTGGCCGACTTCGCGGGCGGTGGGATGTTCGCCGCGCTCGGGATCCTGGGGGCGCTGCTGGAGAGAGAACGCTCCGGAAAGGGCCAGGTCATCGACGCCGCCATGGTTGACGGCGCGGCGAACTTGACGGCCTTCTTCGCCCAAGCCATCCAGAGCGGAACGTGGGGGCCGCGCGGCACCAACGCCCTCGACACCGGCGCCCACTTCTATGAGGTCTACGAGACCTCGGACGGGGGCCACATCGCCGTCGGCGCAGTCGAGCCCGAATTCTACGCGCAACTGATCGAGGGGCTCGGACTCGCCCGCGAGGATCTGCCCTCCCAGATGGACAGCAGTAGCTGGCCGGAGATGAAGGGCCGGCTGGCCACGATCTTTCAAACCAAGACGCGCGAGGAGTGGACGCGCATCTTCGAATGCCGTGACGCCTGCGTGTGCCCGGTTCTCGAGCCGAGGGAGGCGGCGAGGCACCGCTACAACACCGAGCGTGACACCTACATCTCGGACGCCAACGGAGTCCTGCAGCCCGCACCCGGTCCGCGGTTGTCCAGGACGCCCGGGAGCCTCAAGCACCCGGCGCCGCACCCGGGCGAGCACACGCGCGAGGTACTGGAGCAGGTCGCGTTCACTGCCGATGAGATAGACAGCCTCGTTGCCGGGCGTGCCGCAGAGGCTGAGTGAGGAGGACCTTCGGAGCCGCGGCCGCACGGCACACCGCTCCGGCGCTCACCACGGCGTGGCCTCGTCTCAGTGTGGTGTGTCCGAATGTAGGGGAACTTCGGGCGCACCACGCTAAGAGCCGACTCCCAGCACCATGTACCAGAACTTCTGACCTATGCGTGGCGTCTGGTCCACGTGGATGTGCTTGACCTGCTGGTATTCGCGAATACCAGCGGATCCAAGCTCCCGTCCGATTCCCGACTGCTTGTAGCCCCCAAAGGGGAAGAAGCCGTTGATGAGGTGGAAGTCGTTGACCCAAACGGTGCCCGTGCGGATCTTGCGCGCGATCGCGATGGCCTGTGGGATATCCCGTGACCACACGGCTCCGCCGAGGCCGTAGATCGAGTCGTTGGCCAGGCGGATGACCTCGTCCACCGAGTCGTACTTGATCACCGAGAGGACTGGCCCGAAGATCTCCTCCTGCGCGATGGTCATCTTGTTGTCCACGTCGTAGAAGATCGTGGGCGGGTAGAAGTGGCCCTTGTCGTACTCGCCGCCGGTGAGCCGCGCACCTCCGGTCAGCAGTTTCGCGCCTTCCTTCAGGCCCGTCTTGACGTAGGTGTCCACCGTCTCGAGCTGGCGCGCCGAGATCAACGGCCCCAGGTCGGACTCCTGGCTGGCGGACGGCCCGACCCTCAGCTTCTCCGCCGCCACCTTCAGTCTTTCCAGGACCTCACCATGGATGGAAGCGGGAGCGAACAGCCGCGTGCCGGATTGGCAGACCTGGCCCTGGTGCAGGAAAGTGGCCCACAGTGAGCCCGGTATGGCGGCGTCCAGGTCGGCGTCCTCGAGCAGGATATTGGGGCTCTTGCCGCCCAGCTCG
>JBBAAN010000056.1:0-13692 GCA_041658225.1 Actinomycetota bacterium | reverse complement strand
CCAACTCCCCTACCTGATATCGGGAGGAGCCACCGGCCTGGCCCTGGTGTTCCTGGGAGGAACGCTGCTCACCATCGACGGCGCCCGCCGGGACCGTGCCCGTTTGGAGCACGCCCTGAGCGAGCTGGCCGAAGTCGTGGAGCGACTCCCGTCCACACCGGTCCATGACGCGGCCGCGACGCAGTCACGAGTCGAAGGCGACGGTGAAGACACCGTGATCATGGGTGCGCACAGCTTCCACCTCTCCGGCTGCCGGCTGGCAGACGGCAAGTCTGGCCTCAAGCGCGCGGCCCGCTCACGGGCCGTCGAACTGGGCCTCGATCCCTGCCGCATCTGCAAGCCTTAGGTGCCCGACCGGGCCTGCAGCCGCATGAGGGCCGCAAGTGCCCCCCGGTGCTCCACCGGGATCTCACCGGGGTCCGACAGAGCCATCAGGACAAGAGTGGCGAACCCCAGCCCCACCGGGACCAGGAGCCAGACCGCGAAGGGTGTGCGGACCGAAGTCCGCTTGAGCGTGCCGGTCATCAGGGATCGTGCGCCGGGCACAGCCCCCGCGCCAGGGGCCAGCAGACCACCGGAGCCCGACACGTCAGGACCTTCCCACAGCACCGGCGAACTCGGCGCGCCGGGCGGCGTTTCGACCGTGGAACCCGTCGCGGACGACTCCGCCGAGCTGGGCTTGATCGGGTCGGAATTCGCCTCCACGTGGGCAATGGATACGAGGATCGTCCCCTCGGGTGACGCGATCTCCACCTCGAGAGCTGAGGCTTGCGGCGGCGCCTGCCCTCCGGATGCCTCCATCACTCTCAGCTTGACCCCGGCAGAATCGAGCGCTCCCAATACGGCATCCAGGACCGGCTGAACCAGCGCTCGGGACACCTGGTCGTTCCCGGCCACTCGCAAGCCACCCGAGTCCACCGCCACTTCGATCCCGGCCACCTTCAAAGAGTTCACCCGAGCCATCGCCTCGCGCGTATCCGACATGCCGCGCGCCGAGACGGCCTCTGCCGAGATGCCGCGCGCCTCGATGAAGCCGCCGAAGAGACGGATCTCATCGAGGGTCGCGCTGCTCCGCGCCGAGGCCAGGTACTCGGAGGAGGTCGTCTCGGCCGAGGCGACCACCTGGCGGGAACTCTCCACATCGATCAGTCCCATCGGCCCCACCGCCTCGAACTGTGGCGGCTTGAGACCCAGGGGCGCGAGAATCGGCTTCAGGGCCGCCATCTGCTCGTTCAGGGGGTCGAAGACCATCTTGTTCATGGCGATCCACTGATCGAAGAGCTGCTTTTGCTGCTCCGTAGTGCTGAGCATGCTGGCCATGGGGAAACTCGATCCCGCCTGGGAACCGAACCCCGTCTTGGCCGACGAGGAAGCGTCCGTGCTGTGGGCCTCGGCGAAGATCCCCTCGACCGTCATGCTTCCGGTCTCGTCCTTCCACACGAGAGGGTTCTGCACATCGTCGGGCTTGGCCCGTGAGGCGACGGCCTGCACGGGAATCTGTCCCAACACCGAGATTGGGGCCCCGCTCGCGCCCGCCACCGCTCCGTTCTGAGCGGAAGCTTCGACGAGACCCAGGACCGCCGGGGTGGAGGAGACGGATATGCGCACGGCCCATGCTCGGGCCTGGGCCTCGGGCAGCACCGGTGCCCCGGAGGATCTGACCGGAAAGGCCGCGAGCAGGGCCACCAACGCCACCGGCATCAGGAGCCTTCGCATGACCCACCTCCCGCTTGCTTCTTAACCACGTAAACGGTCCCACCGTGCCCCTGGATACGGCCTGAGAAGCGAGGGCCGGTCGATGCCGTGCGCCCAGGTTGCTCGCGGAAACCCCAGATCGATCTCATGCCGGCCGACGCCCAAGAGCCGAGCAAGGGGCCGTCCATCAGAAGCGGTCCTTGAAGGTCTCGATGGTTCTCCACTGACCGTTCGAGCAGTTGATCTCGATCACATGCGCCTCCCGGGCGCCGAAATGGTTCGCCGGCGTGAAGTTCAGCGTGGGGAAGACGTTTGTGCGCAGGTTGGTCGCTTTCTCCAGAGCGGCCACGAAACTCTCCCGGGTCAGGTTCTCCGCGCTGCCCACCTTCAGGAACGCCTGGTGCAGAACCTTGGACAGCCCCCATAGGGCGATGCCGATGTCGTCGGGTTTCAGAGCGGAGTTCTCGGAAGTGACGTACTTCTCGTATGCCTTGCGGAACTCGGGGTCGAAGTTGTCGATGACGTCAAGGTTCTGGAACGGCGTGAGGGACCTGGCCCTGACCGTCGGATCAATGCTGCACGTGGTCTGGGCCACCACGTTCTCCCCGATCGTGATTCCGGGGGTCACCCACATGGGGTGGTAGCCCTGGTCGTTCGCGGCGGTGGCCTCGTGGATCCAGGTCACCGGGGCGGTCACCCAGAAGACTATTTCAACGCCCGCGTTCTTCAGCGCCACCGCCTCGGTCATCAAGGCGTTGTCGTCGGGGTCTTTCGGGACGGTGTCGTCGCGCACCACGTTGATCCCGTAGGTCTGGGCCGCCTTCAGGAAAGCGGAGCGCACGTCGTCGAAGTTCACGGTGTTCGCTCGCACGATGGCCACCTTCTTCTTGGCGCCATCGAGACGGCTCACTATGTACTGGGCCATGAGCACCGCCTGCTGCGGGTAGCTCATGCTGGCGGCGAAGTAACTCTTCAGCCCCTTGAGCCCAACTTCCATGACGCCGGCGGACAGGTACGGAACTCCCACGCTCGCCGCGTACTGCCCGCAGGCCTGGATCTGGTCGGCCCCGCCGCCTCCCACGAGCAGGAAGACCTTCTTCTGCTGGATCAGTTGCATACAGGTCGCCTGAGCCCTGGAAGGGGTATAGGCGTCGTCACCGAACTCCACCCGCACCTTGCGCCCGAAGAGCCCGCCGCGCCCGGCCAGCCACTTCCAGTAGACGTCCTTGCCCTTGTCGAAAGTCGTCTGAGGGAAAGGAGCGGCCCCGGTCACGGGCGCGTGGACGCCGATGACGATCTCGGTATCGGTTACGCCGGTTCGGTCGCCGGTGACGCCTCCGCCTCCGGTCCCTCCATCAGAGCGCCCCGCGGCGGCTGCCGGTGTCTTGGTGATTCGGCTGCCCGGACTCGTATCGGCCCCCGGCTGAACGGTCCCGCTGGTTTCCAGCGATGAGGAGCCGGGCACTGCTTCACCGATCGCCTCCCCATCCGACGTCGCCCAGTTGGAGGCTTGCCCCAGTTGGTGGACTCCAGGTTTCTGCCCGCAGCCGGCCGAGAACAGAGCCAGGACCACGAGCAGCCCAAGCGCGAACTTGCCTGCCCCGGATGCCCTCCGCATGCGGCCCCCCTTCCGCCCACCCGACAGCTCATGCCTTGGACGATGCAAACCCACTGGGTCGGCCCGGCATGTGACCTACGTCACACTGTAGCCCAACATGGCAGTCGACCGGAGGGGTGCCCGACTCCCCGGCGGCGCCGGGAGAACCGGGGTGCGCGCAGTCCGAGCTTCCGCAGTGGACGCGGGATCGGCGGGCTCGGCACGCGGCTTCCCCGCGCAAGCCTCGCCGGCACGTGGGGTAGGCTTGGCGGGAGAACCGCCGGTGGCGGCCGGTGATGCGCGGCCGGCCCACAGAGAGGGAGCATGCATTGACCCAAGGGAGCTGGGATGCCGGCGAGCTTCGCCGTCGCATCTCCTCCGAACTCGATGACTTCCTGCAGGCTCGGCAAGCCGACCTGAGCTTCATGCAGGCGGAAGGCCGCGCCCTCCTGGAAGCCTTGCGCGACTTCACCTTGGGCGGGGGCAAGCGACTGCGCCCCATCTTCGTCTACTGGGGCTTTCGTGCCGGCGGCGGCGTGGACTGCCCTGAGATCGTGCGCGCCTCCCTCGCCACGGAGTTGCTGCACGCTTTCGCCTTGATCCACGACGACATCATGGACGCCTCCGACACCCGCCGGGGCAAGCCCACCGCTCACCGCGGCTTCGAAGCGATGGCCCAAGAATCGGGATTCCGCGGCGACGCGGCGGCGTTCGGATTGGGCGCCGGCATTCTGCTGGGGGACTTGGCCTTCGCCTGGGCCGACGCCGCGCTGGTCGAATCGGGCTTCGTCCCGGAGCGTCTGGCCGGTGCCTTCAGGGTCTTTAACACCATGCGAGCCGAGCTGATGGGCGGGCAGTACCTGGACCTGCTCGTGGCCGCACGGGGCAGGGCCGAACTCGAAGACGTTCGCCGTGTTGCCGCCTACAAGTCGGCCAAGTACACCGTGGAACGCCCGCTGCACCTGGGCCTGGCGCTGGCCGGCGGCGATCCCGCTCTGGCTGAGCGATTGAGCGCCTACGGGCTCCCCCTCGGCGAGGGCTTCCAGCTTCGGGACGACGTTCTGGGAGTGTTCGGCCAACCGGCTCTGACCGGCAAGCCTTCGGGGGACGACCTGCGCGAGGGCAAGCAGACTGCGCTGGTGGCCCTGGCCCGCGGGCGAGCGACGGGCGAAGTGGCGCGACTTCTCGACGAACGCATCGGCGCGCGCGATCTGACCGAGAACGAGGTCGAAGCGCTGCGTCAGGCCATCCTGGACACCGGTGCGTTGGAGGCCACCGAACAGCGAATCACCGCACTGGCGGCCGAATCCCGAACATCCCTTGCCTCACTCGGACTCCCCGCCCCCGTGCATGCCGCACTGGATGCCCTGGTCACCGATCTCTGTTTCCGGCAATCCTAATAAAACGGCAGTCCGGGTTGCCGCCCCTTACGCGTGTGCGGCAAGGACCGAGGCCAGATGCTTGGCCGACCAGGCAGGGTCGCGGGCCTCGGTGATAGCCCGCACCACAACGATTCGATCTGCTCCGGCCTCCAGCACCCGGGGCAGCAGAGCCAGGTCGATGCCGCCGATGGCGAACCACGGTTTCCTCACTTGCCTCGTGGCCCTCACCAGACTGAGCCCGGTTCCCTTGCGTCCCGGCTTGGTGGGTGTCTCCCAGATCGGCCCCACGGTGAAGTAGTCGCAGTCCTGCTTCTGCGCCTCGGCCATCTGCTGCTCGTCGTGCGTGGATAGCCCGATGATGGCGTCGGGTCCCAGGATATCCCGCGCAAACTCGACGGGGCCGTCCGCCTGTCCCAGGTGAACCCCATCCGCCTCGGCCGCCTCCGCCAGGTCGGCGAAGTCGTTCATGATGAACAGGGCGCCGTGGCGGTCGGCCGCCTCGCGGAACAGCGCGGCCGCGGCCAGGATCTCCTTGGGTTTCCCGTGCTTGTCGCGGAGCTGGATGATGTCGACCCCGTTGTCCAGTACCGCATCGAGAAACCCCGAGAGATCTCCCTGGACTTGGCGGGAGCCCGTAACGAGGTAGAGGCGGGCGCGGGCAAGGCGGGCGCGGCGAAGGGTCAGTTCCATGGCTGGCCTCCTGCGACTGCGCGGACGATTTCTAGCCGGTCCCCTTCTTTCAAGACTACATCCGCGAGCCTGGCACGCTCGACGACCTCTCCGTTGAGCTCGCAGACAACCCACTGTGGCGAAAGGTTCAACGATTCGACGAAGGCTTTGACGCTGGTGCCCTCCCGGATTTCGTGAGAAGCCCCGTTCGCCTCGATTCTCATCTACAACCTCACCCAATCTTTCCACACGGGGTCCAGCCCCGCAGCCCTCAATGCGGCGGCAACTTCCCCCGGAGGCCGTTCGTCGGAGATGTCGAATTGCCCCTCCGCCTGGTCCGGATGCAGGTAGCCGCCTGGATCGGTGCGCGAGCCGGCGCTCATGTGAGTCACTCCGAGGTTGAGCAACCCGTCGCGCAGCGCCGCATCCTCCCGGGTGGAAAGCACGATGCCCACGTCCGGCAGCGCCAAGCGCACGGCGCAGATGATCTGGGCAAGCTCACGGTCGGCGACCGGACTCGCCGGAAGGAACCCGCTGGCGCAGGGCCTCAGCCGAGGAAAGCTCACCGTCACCTCGGCTCGCCAGTACTCGCGAGTAAGGAAGCGGGCATGGGCGACCATGGCCAGGACGTCGGCCCGCCAGTCGGGCGCGAGCCCGAGCAGCACTCCGATACCCAGCCGGCGCGCCCCGGCCCGTCCGGCCGCCTCCACGGCCGCTATGCGCCGCTCGTAGTTGCGCTTCCATCCCACGATGTGGACCAGCGGATAGGTAAGCCGGTCGTAGGTTTCCTGATAGATGACGACCCCTTCGACCCCGGAAGCCACCAGGTCCCGGTAGACCGGCTCTTCCCACGTCTGGGTCTCGACGGCGATCGAGGGCACGAAGCCGGAGATCCGCCTCGCCAACTCGGCCAGATAGTCGGGCGACACCTTCACGCGATGCTCGCCGGAAACGAGCAGGATGTGGCGGAATCCCTCGCCGGTCAGGAAGCGGGCCTCGGCCTCCGCCTCCTCCAGGCTCAGTGTCCGCCGTGAAACCGGAAGTCCGCGGGCAAACCCGCAGTAGACGCAGCCGGACAGACACTCGTTGGACACGTAGAGCGGGGCAAACAGCCGCACGGTGCGCCCGAAGCGAAGGCAGGTGAGGTCCCGAGAGGCGCAGGCCAACTCCTCCAGCCGCAGCCCGGCTGCGGGAGAGAGCAACGCCGCCACATCGGCCGGATCCCGATAGCCGGCGGCCAGCGCTCGGTCCACGTCGGCCTCGGTGGCCGCCATCCCCTCGGCCGCCAACCGCGCCGCGTCCAGCGCGTCGAGCTCGGCCCCGAACTCGCTGGCGACCCTGCGCGGCCCGATGGCCGCGCTCTCTGGAAGGGCATCGATCCTCACGCCCTGCCTCCCAGGAAACCGGTCAACGGACTGGAGGATTCGGCTTCCCGGCGCACGGCCGCACGCCCCGCCAGGAAGGCCTTCCGGCCCGCCTCCACTCCCAGCCGAAACGCCTCGGCCATCGCCACTGGATCGCGCGCCACCGCGATGGCGGTGTTGACCAGCACGGCGTCGGCTCCCATCTCCATCGCCTCGGAGGCGTGCGAGGGAACCCCCAGGCCGGCGTCCACCACGACAGGCACTCCGGCCTGCTCGATGATGATCTCGATGGCAGCCCTGGTGCGCAGGCCCTGGTTGGAGCCGATCCAGGATCCCAGGGGCATTACCGTGGCGGTACCGATCTCCTCCAGCCGCTTGGCCAGGATGGGATCGGCATTGATGTAGGGCAGCACGGTGAACCCCTCACCGACCAGTATCTCGGCCGCCTTCAGGGTCTCCACCGGGTCGGGTATGAGGTGGCGCGGATCGGGCGTCACTTCGAGTTTGACCCATCCGGGCATCCCGGCCGCGCGGGCCAGCTTGGCCAGACGAACCGCTTCCTCCGCGTCAACCGCCCCGGAGGTGTTGGGCAGCAACAGGTAGCGCTCGGTGTCGATGAACTCGAGAATGTCGGGTTCCCCGCTCGCCGAAAGGTCCACCCGCCGGAGGGCAACAGTGACGATCTCGGCGCCCGAAGCCTCCAGCGCGTCGCGCATGATCGCGTACGAGGAGAACTTGCCGGTCCCAATCAGCAACCGGGAGGCGAACGTGCGCCCGGCAATGACCAGCGGATCCTCCGCAGTTCTGCCCACCAGGGTCTCCCGCAAACCCGTTTCTCCTCTTCCTCTGAGTCTCAACAACAAGGCCACCCATCGGGGTGGCCGGCATGCCCAATCCCTCCGCCGGCATTGCCCGGATCAGGTGCTGCGGGTCGCCGACGATAACAGCCGGCCTCTCAGCTCGGTTCACCGAGCTCCCCGTCGTATCTGTATTCTACGCCCGCCCGGGGTCCGCGCGGCCGGTGCCTACTCGCGCCCCCACATCTCCAGAAGCCCTTCCCTCAAGGACTTCGGCTCGAAGCCGAAGTGGCGCATCACCGTGTCGGGTTCTTCGCAGGTATTGTCCAGTGCCAGCATATCCAGCTGTTGCGCGGTGACCGGCGGGTTGGACAGGAGCTTGCCCATCAGCCAGGCCGGCGGCCGCGCCAGCCACACGGGTATGTGAACCCTCACTCGTCGCTTGCCCAGGACTCCAAGCACCTCCTCGACGATCTGGTCGAATGTGAACGCCTCGGAACCCCCGAGGTCGTAGGTGCGGCGACTCGTCTCGGGTCGCTCGGCGGCCAGCATCACGCACCTCACCACGTCGTCGACGTCGATCGGCTGGAAGCGCGTGCGGCCGGATCCCACCACCGGGTAGAGGGGAAAGCGCGCGAGATCCTTGAGCGGCTTGAAGAAGCCCGCGCCCCGGCCGAACAGCGCCGAGGGCCGGAAGATCGTCCAATCGAGACCGCTGGCGCGCACGGCTTCCTCACCGAGCCACTTGGAGTGCAGGTACGGAAATCGCGGGTCGGAGTGCACACCCAGGGCCGACATGTGAAGGAACCGCTTCACCCCGGCCGCCTTCGCGGCCTCCACGGCAGCCAGCGTCCCCTCGTGGTTCACATGCCCGAAGCTCTGATCGCCATGCTCGACGATGATCGCCACCAGGTGGACCAATGCGTCGGCGCCCTCGAGAAGTTCGCGTAACGACGATGGGTCGAACAGACTGCCGCCCACCACGCTGACACCCTGGGCCTGGAGTTCCCCCGCCCCCTGCGCGTTTCGAGTCAGCACTCGCACCTCATGGCCACTCTGGCGAAGCATTGCGCACAGGTGACCCCCGACGAAGCCCGTCGCCCCGGTGACAGCGAAGCTCGCCATGTGCCTCCCCCTTTCGCTCGCCGCCTTAGCAGCTCATACATGGGCTGCTCAACGGCGTCAGAGCCTTCCCCTTATCGCGCATCGCCTTGGCCCATCTTAGGCCGCCGCGAAGGGACTCCCTCCGCCATCCTAGGCCGCCGCGAGCAGGCTGCCCATGCCTCTTCCGTCCCCGGGCTTCGGCACGTCGCGCGGCTCGCACCGCGCCCGGCCTGCGTGAACCCCCACAGAGCGGCCGCTACAATTGGCGAGGGCCGCCTCAAACGGCCTGCTTCGCAGACCGGCCCCGGGGCCGGCAATCGTCCCCGGGTGCGCGGGACCCCGGAGAGGATGAGCGTGCGCGAAGACACCACGTCTCTGGACCAACTCGTCGGCCGAACTCTCGGTGGCCGCTACCGTCTGACTGCTCGCATCGCGCGCGGAGGCATGGCCTCGGTTTATCGGGCGCGCGACGAGGTGCTCCAACGAGACGTCGCCGTGAAGGTGATGCACCCGGACCTGCCCGACTACCCCTCATTCCTGGAGCGCTTCCGGCGGGAGGCCCAGGCTGCCGCTCGCCTGAACCACCGCAACATCGCCGCGGTCTTCGACTGGGGCCGAGAGGACTCCGCCGCCTACATGGTGCTCGAACTGGTCGAGGGCCCGAGCCTGCGCGAGGTCATTGACGCCAGGGGGGCTCTGTCCCCCACGGCGACCGCCGAGATCATCGCCCAGGCCGCGGCCGCGCTCGACCACGCCCACCGCATGGGCGTGGTGCACAGCGACGTCAAGCCCGAGAACCTGCTGCTGACCATGGAAGGCGATGTACGGGTGGTCGACTTCGGCATCGCTCGTGCGCTCACTCGTGAGGCCACGCCCGCCACCAAGGACACGGTCGCCGGCACGGCCCACTACCTTGCGCCCGAGCAACTTCGCGGCGAGGGCGTGGACGCTCGCACGGACGTCTACGCCTTGGGGATCGTCGCCTACGAGGCCCTGACGGGCGAGGTGCCCTTCGAGGGCGACTCCCCCGAGGAGGTCGCCTCACGCCATCTGGCCGAGCGAGTGCCCCCTCCATCCGAGAAGGTCCCGGACATCCCGCCCGAGGTGGATGCCGCCGTGCTGCGCGCCACCGACCCCGACCCGGCCGGCCGCTTCGAGTCGGCCGGGGACTTCGCCGTCGCCCTGGGGAAAGGACGGCCCGCAGGCACGTCGCGCGACACTGCCGTGATCCCGACCATGGTTCGCGAGACCGTACCTTCGATCCCGGTGGTCAAGCCTCCCGCCCGCTATCCCGCTCGCGGAGGAATCGGCCCGGCGAAGCCTCAGCGGCCCGGCAAGCGCCACCGCTGGCCGGTGCTGGTGGTGGTGCTGGCGATGCTCGCCGGCACTGCCGCCTACGGATACGCCTCCTGGTGGCCGGTGAAGGTCCCATCGCTGGGCTCCATGGACCTGACCGCGGCTCGGAAGGCCGCGGAGGCGGTGGGTCTGCACGCGGTCCAGGCCGGCAGCGTGACGGATGAGCGGATCCCCAAGGGGGCCGTCACGCGCCAAGTGCCTCTGGCCGGAGACACGCTGCACCGCCGGGGAACGATCAAGGTATGGCTGTCCTCCGGCCCACAACTCTTCGCCCTGCCCGACCTCGCCGGCAAGTCCTTCAATGACGCCAAGGCGGCAATCGTTGCCGCCCACATGACCGTGGGAGACACCGTCGAGGAAGTGAGCGAGACAGTAGCCAAGGGCCTCGTCGTCCGCACCGACCCGATCGCCGGGAACTACGCGAGAGGTACCCCGGTCAAGCTCGTGGTCAGCAAGGGAAAGCCCCAGGTCGCGGTGGCCGATGTGACCGGACGCCCCTTTGCGGAAGCCGAGAAGATCCTCGAGGACCTCGGATTCAAGGTCACCCGACTCGACGCTTTCTCCGACACGGTCGCGAAGGACGCGGTCATGTCCTCCAATCCACCCTCCGGACGCGTGGTCGACAAGGGCAGCACGGTCACACTCACCGTCAGCAAGGGCCCCTACTACTTCCCCGTCCCCGACGTTCGAGGGCAGTCCAAAGACAAGGCCGCCAAGACCCTCACGAGCCTCGGGCTCAAGGTCGACTACCGGGGCTGGGGCAACTACGTCTATGACCAGAGTCCCGCCCCCGGCGAGTCGGTCAAGAAAGGCGACACGGTGACCCTGCTCGTTGGACGTGCGCCTTAGCACTTGGTTCGGTGCTGAGCTCGCACAGTGGCTCGGCCAAGGTCGCAGGAGAGTTCACGTGGTGCCCCGGATGCAGCCGCTGCACGATCCCGATCGCGATGAGCGAAGGCCGAGACTGATGGGCCGGTTCGGCAGCGCCGCGCCAAACACCGGGGAGAGTTCCACATGAACCGGCTGACGAAGCTGGCGCGCGACTTGCGCGTCGAAAGCCTGCTGGTGCTGGCCGCGCTTATATGGGGCCTGACTTTCGTGGTAGTGAAGGATGCGATCGAGCGAGTCCCGCCTTTCTCGTTCCTGGCATGGCGCTTCCTTCTCGCCGCGGCGGCCCTGATGATCCTGCGCCCTCGTTGTCTGCGCGGGTTGACCAAGGAAGCATGGAAGGCCGGCGGCTGGCTGACTCTGGCGCTCTACGCCGGCTACGCCTTCCAGACCATAGGCCTGCAGTACACCACCGCCTCCAATTCCGCCTTCATAACTGGCCTGTTCGTGGTACTCGTGCCGCTGATCGCCGCGCTGGTATTGCGGCGCGTCCCTTCCCCGGCCGCCCTCGGCGGCGTCGTGCTGGCCACAGCGGGCCTGGCGCTGTTGTCGCTGGGCCCGAGCCTTCGTCTGGCCAAAGGCGACACCTTGATGCTCGGATGCGCCGTTGCCTTCGCCGTGCACATCCTTCTACTCGGCGCCTACGCTCCTCGCTTCGGCGCCTACCCCCTGGTCGTCATGCAGCTTGCCGGGTCCGGACTGCTGCACGCGGTGTCGGCGACCGCCGGGCGCGACTCACTCGCGTTCCCTCTGGAATGGAAGCTTGCCGGGGCGGTCGCCCTGTGCGGGCTGCTGGCCTCGGCCGGCGCGTTCCTCATCCAGGTGCGCGCCCAGGAAACGATCCCTCCCACGCGCACCGCGGTCATCCTCACCATGGAACCAGTGTTCGCGGGAGTGTTCGGCTACCTGCTGGCCGGCGAGGTGCTGACCGGACGAGGTTGGACGGGTTCGGGTCTGATCCTGGCGGGCATGCTCGTGGCTGAGTTGTTGGCTCCGGAACGGGAAGCGACCTGACTACTTGCCCCGGGGAGTGCGGCCACAAGAGTTCGGCCACGAAGGAGTGGGTTCCCGCAAGCGCGGCGGCGACAAAGTGGGTTCCCGCGGGACTTGCGCTTGTAGGATGCACGCGGGGACCGGCGTCTTGCGCAAGGGAGGGGCGGTGACTGCGCGGTGATCACGACCAGGCTCTACCGCAGGGGCGTACTGGATACCACTCCGTTCCCGGTCGAGGAGATCGACAGACGGCTGGCCGATCCCGATATCGTCGTGTGGGTGGACGTGACCTCACCCGACCCCTCGGACATGGCCGTTCTGGCCCGCGAGTTCGGCGTGCACCCGCTGTCCCTCGAAGACGTCCTGCACGCCCACCAGCGTCCCAAGGTCGAGAGCTACGACGGATACGTCTTCCTCGTCGCCTACTCCGCCCGTGAGGAAGGCGGGCGAGTGGTGCCCCTGGAAGTCGACATGTTCGCCGGTCGCAACTTTCTCGTTACCGTGCGCCAGGGCGAGCCGCCTTACGACATCTCCGAAGTGCTGCGCCGGGACGCGGCCCACCCCGACCTGCTCGCCGAGGGCGCGGCGTTCGCCTTCTACGCGCTGCTGGACGACATGGTCGACAGGTTCTTCCCCGTTCTGGATGCCCTCGAGGAACGCATGGCCGCCCTGGAGGACCGTGTGTTCGCGGCCGCCAAGGACGGCACCGTGCAAAGCGACATATTCGCGCTGCGTAAGGACTTGATGGGCCTAAGACGGGTCGCCGCACCCATGCGCGACGCGCTCCTCGGCTTGCTTCGGCGGGAGGAAGGGCTGTTCGGGGAGCAGACGGCACGCTACCTGCAGGATGTCTACGACCACCTCCTGCGCGTGATCGACGGACTGGAGAGCTTTCAGGAACTACTCTCGGGAGCCATCGAGGCCAACCTGTCGGCGATATCCAACCGGCTAAACGAGGTCATGAAGGTACTGACCGGGTGGGGCGCCATCCTCGTGGCCGACACCCTGATCGCCGGCATCTACGGGATGAACTTCGCGCACATGCCGGAGCTGAACTGGAAGTTCGGCTACGGCTTCGCCCTGGGCTTGATGGTCGTGGTGTCGCTGGGTCTGTACCGCTTCTTCCGGCGTCGCGACTGGCTGTAGCCGATACTGAGCCCGCGCATTGCGGTGACGGGTCGCCGGTTGCGAGCCCAGTTCTCACCAGTGTACTGGTTGGTTCGTGAGCCACAGCGTCGCGTACTCGGCGGGCGTGCGTCCACCGAGGGACGAATGCGGCCGGTCGGTGTTGTATTCGAGGAATACGTCAGGTGTGGCCGGAGCCGGGGTGGTGGCCGAACTACCGTCGCTGCGCTCGCTCGTGGAGGAGAGCCGCGTCCGCCCGAGCGACGAGATCCTCCATCGTCTCGTTGCCCTCCAACTGGGCGAGGCCCACCGAGATCGACATGCGCTCGGGAAGGGTCATCAGTTCGGCGCTGATGGCGGCGAACCGTTCCGACACCACGGGGACGGTATGGCCGGGGAGGGCACAGAGGAACTCGTCGCCCCCAACGCGGACGATCAAGTCGTATTGGCGCAGCTGGTCACGCAGAACCCTGACCAGCTCGCACAGCAGCCGGTCCCCGGTCGCGTGTCCATCGGTGTCGTTGACGGTCTTGAGGCCGTCAACGTCGACATATGCCACCACCAGCGGTTCGCCCGACCGTCTCGACCGAGCGATCTCACGTTCCAGCTCCACCAGCCCGGCGCCCCGGCGGTGTGCGCCGGTCAGCTCGTCGAGCGAGGCTGATGCCAGGTCGGTAGCGGCGTCTGCGCGGTCGGTGGCGGCGTCTGCGCGGTCGGTAGCG
>JBBAAN010000055.1:0-13833 GCA_041658225.1 Actinomycetota bacterium | reverse complement strand
CGTCGGCGGCTTGCATCAGTGCCTCGTCGATCGTCACCGAGCCCATGTAGTTGATGTCCGCACCCGTCACGGTCGCCCGGTGGATCTTGGCTTTCATCATCGTCCGAAACATGGTCGCCTCCCTCTCGGGTCAACGCCGTCCAAGCACTACGTTGTCTATCAGCCGGGCCCTGCCGAAGTAGCAGGCCACAGCCACCACCGTTCCGTCCCGGGCCTCGCTGGCGGCCTCGAAAATCTCCGGGTCCACCACTGCCACGTAGTCGAGGCGAGCCAGAGGCTCCTTCTCGAGGGCGGCCCTAACGGAACACCCTAATGTTGCCGCGTCGGAGGTCCCGGATGCAAACTCTGCCGCCACCTTTCTCAAAGCGCGGTGGATCGCGGGGGCGCCGGCGCGCTCCTCCGCCGTGAGATAACTGTTGCGACTGGACATCGCCAGGCCGTCACTCTCGCGTACTGTGGGGCATCCGACCACCTCGACGGTCATGTCCAGATCGGCCACCATCCTCCGGATGACCGCAAGCTGCTGGAAGTCCTTCTCCCCGAAGTAGGCGCGGTCCGGGCCGACCATGCCGAAGAGCTTGGCCACCACGGTGGCCACCCCATCGAAATGACCGGGACGGGCGGCGCCGCAGAGCATGCGCGACATCGGGCCCACCGTGAGGGTTACCCGGGGGGGCCTTGGGTACATCTCATCCACCGGTGGATTGAACACCAGGTCCACGCCGTGGGACTCCAGCATCGCGAGATCTCGATCGAGGTCGCGCGGGTAGGCCGCAAAGTCCTCGGCCGGACCGAATTGCAGGGGGTTGACGAAGATGGACACAACCACCGCGGCGTTCTCCGCATGTGCGCGGCGCACGAGCGAAAGGTGCCCCTCGTGCAGGAAGCCCATGGTCGGGACCAACCCGATCCCGCTCGCGGGGCCTTCCGAGTCGACGCGGCGAACCCGCAGACCCTGAACCGATTGCCTCAACTCGGTCACCGTCTGGACTACTCGCACTCTCCGACTCCCCGTGCTCGGAATCTCTTGGCTCCCGTGCTCGGAATCTCCTGGCTCCCGTGCTCGGAATCTCCTGGCTCCCGTGCTCGGAATCTCTTGGCTCCCGTGCTCGGAATCTCTTGGCTCAACCGGTTTCAACCGCGCCGGGACGACCAATCATCCAGCAAGGCCACGATCTCCCCCGCCTTATCCGCGCCCAGCAGCCCGCTCTCCGCAGCGCGGCGGGCGGTGAGCTTGGCCAGTTCCACATAGACCGGCAGAACCTCGGGAGCCGTGCCGGCCAACGCCTCCAGATGACGGGAGATCGTGCCCGCATCGCCCCGAGCCACCGGCCCGGTCAAGGCCGCATCCTCCAGGTCGCGCACATTGTCCACCGTCGCCGACAGCAGTGGGGCCAGCACCTCGAAAGGCCGCTTGACCCCACAGCCGGCCAGCATTCGGCCGGCCTGAACCGCCAGGGTGACCAGGCTGTTGGAGGTCAGCGCCAGCGCTGCATGGTAAATGGGTCGGTCCTGCTCGGACAGCCGGAACGCTCGGCCCCCGAGGCTGGAGACGAACTGCCGGGCAAAGCGCCACTCGGAATCCGCACAGGTCACCCCGTAGGCCGCGCCGGCAAGCCGCTCCACGGCGGCCTCCACGCTGGGGCAGGTCTGGACCGGATGCACGGCCAGGGTGGCCGCCCCCGCCGCCTCGGCTTCGGAGAGCACCCAACGGCCCGCGGCGCCGGAAGTATGGACAACACGCTGTCCGGGCGCGAACACTCCGGACGCCGCCAGGCGCAAGACCACCGGCGCAATCGCGTCGTCGGGCGTTGCCACCAGCACGAGATCGGCCCCACGCAATGCTTTCGGATCGTCACTGATCTCGCACGAGGCCAGGTAGCGCTCGGCGCGCTCACGATCGCCGGGAGAGTGAATCAGCACTGCGCCCACTCGCCATCCGGCCCGCTCGGCCAGAACCGCGAGAGCGGTGCCCACTCGCCCCGGCCCGACCAACGCCAGGGCCCCCGGTACACTCAAACCCCTGCTGCCATTGGATTTCACGCCAACTAGCTCCTGCGGCAGATGATCTGAAGGATGCCGGCCGAAGAACGGTAGGGCTCCTCGGGCGCGGCCGTCCGCTCCAAGGCGATCAGGTCCGCAAGCGCCCCCTCATCCACCAGCTCCTCACGCGACGCGGCAAACGCCCGAATCCCATAGGCGGCGACCACTTCGAACCCGTGGGCTTCCACCATAGACTGAGCTTCCTCGCGCGTGAAAGCGCGCTCCTCGCCCGCGGGCACCGCACCCGCGAGCAGCACCCGCAGCGCCTCCGGGTAGCGCCCCGATGCCGCCAGATGCGTCACCAGTGCGGGCTTGCCGCGGAAGGCGACCGAGACCACTCCACCCGGCGCCAGCAGCGTGGCGATGGCTTCTATCACGCGCTCGGGCCATTCCACCAGACCCAGAAGATCGTGGCAGCAGGCGGCATGGAAACTGGCGGCCTCGAAAAGCGCAGCGGCTTCCTCGGCCGCGCCCACCGCGACCTTGACCCGGTCGCGAGCATCGGCGGGGAGCGTTTCGGCCCGCTGTGTGGCCACGGCCAGCATCGCGGGGGAGGAGTCCAGCACCGTCACTTCATAGCCGCGGACGGCCAGGGGCACGGCGAATCCACCGGTGCCACCCCCGACATCCAGCACCCGGGCCGGCGGGGCGGGGAAATGCTCCTCGATGTGACCCGCGAGCAACGCGAAACGCACGCGCCCCCGCGTGGTTGTCTCGTGGTGATGGCCGATCCAGTCGGTCGGGCCGTAGTGTCTGTCCATATCGCGCGGTCCTCGCTTCTTCGCTTCAGCCGCTCATGGCGCCAAGGAAGCTACTCCAGTAGGTGGCCCCGTGGAAAGACGCCCTTCACTCCTCCCAGGTCGGACAGGGCCTGCGCGGCTGTGGATCCGTCGGGGAAACGCGCCTCGGGATCGATCTCGGCCAGAGGCACGAGCACGAAAGCTCGCTCGCGAATACGAGGGTGCGGCACGCACAGCCCCGGCTCCCCAACGTTTGCCTCGTCGTAGAGCAACAGGTCCAGGTCGATCACGCGAGGGGCCGAGCGCTCGCCACGCTCGCGACCCAGGGCGAGTTCCACGGCCAGACACAGCTCCAGCAGCTCACGAGGCGAGCGAGTCGTGCGCAGGGCGGCGACGGCGTTGAGATAGTCCCCTTGAGAAGGGCCCCCCACGGGTTCGGTCTCATAGACCCCGGAGACCGCTTCGACCTCGACACCGGGATCGGCTGCGAGCAAGACCATCGCGGCACGCAGATTGGCCAGGCGATCACCCAGGTTGGAGCCCAGTCCCAGGAAGGCACGCGCCACACATGGCGGCGCCTCCCCGGGCGTCGGGGGACCCGCCACGGGTGCTGCGCCTCCCCCGGGCGTCGGAGGACCCACCACCGCCGCTACGCCTCCTCCTCCCACCGCCGGCGATGCGCGCCGGGACGGGTGCGACCGACGCTCACCGCCACCTCATCAACCTGGACATCAATGGGCGCATCGGGTTTGGCCACACGGACCCTGACCCCGAGCACCCGCGGATGGTCCATGATCACCGCGGCGATGCGGCCGGCCAGCGTCTCCACCAGGTTGCAGTGCTCGCCCTGGACCACCCGGACCGCGGACTCGGCCAGCGCGGAGTAATCCACGGTATCGGCCAGGTCGTCCGATGCGGCCGCCGGCCGGGCATCGAACTTGACCATGAGATCGATCACGAACGGCTGCGGCTGGGCGTGCTCCTCGGGGAGCACACCGTGACGGCCCTCGACCCAAAGGCCCTTGATCTCGATGAAGTCGGCCATTTCTTCCCCGGTCTCCGCGCCGGTACCAAATCGTTTCCGACCTGGCACCCGACCACCGAGCCTCTGTTGCGCCGGGCGCCACATCACAGAGAAGCGTTGGAGTCAGGACACTGGAACTAGGCCGCCGAGCCCACGCGCAGAACCACCTTGCCCGCGGCAGCGCGGTTCTCCAGCCGCTGATGCGCCTCGGCGGCCTTCTCCAACGGCAGCACGCTGTCAACCGCCGGCCGCAGCTTGCCCTCGGCCAGCAGGGGCAGCATGGCAAGCAGGCCGGCCTTCTCTCCCATGTAGGAACCGATGATGGAGACGTCCCGGATGTAGAGGTAGCGAAGGTCGATGGCGGCGGTCGAATCCTCCGAGGCCCCACAGGTCACCACGACCCCACCCGGACGCGCCGCCCTGACCAGCTCCGCGATCACCTTGCCGCCGACGTGCTCGAAGACTATGTCCACACCGCGCTTGCCGGTCAGCTCCCGCACACGAGCGAGCACGTTCTCGGACCTGTACTCGATCGTCTCGTCGGCACCCAGCGAACGGGCGAGGTCCAGCTTGGCCTGCGTGCTGGCCGTCGCGATCACGCGAGCACCGTGGAACTTCGCGATCTGGACGGCCGCCGAGCCGACCCCGCTCGCGGCCGACTGCACCAGGACGGTCATCCCGGGACGAATACCGGCCCGGGAGAGCATGTGCCCGGCGGTGAGGAAAGTCAGGGGGAACGCCGCCGCCACCTCCCACGAGACGTTGGCAGGCTTGGGCATCAGGTTGACGGCCGGAACGTTCACCAGCTCGCAGCAGCCGCCGTCGCGCTGATAGCCACCAATGATGGAGTAGCGCCGGCAGAGGTTGTCGCGGCCGGAAAGGCAAGCTTCGCAAGCCATACAGGACTGGCCGGGCTGGACGATGACCTCCTCGCCGACCTCATGACCCACCACACCCGGGCCCAGCGCGGCAACCCGTCCGGCCATGTCGCATCCGGGAATGTGTGGCAGCGGCACCTTCACGTCGGGAAGCCCCCGGCGCACAAAGAGATCGAGGTGGTTGAGCGCCACGGCTTCCACCGCCACCAGGACCTCGCCGGGACCCGCAACCGGATCCGGGTAGTCCTCGACGTAGCGCAGGACTTCGGGGCCCCCATGCTCGTAGATCACCACTGCACGCACGACGCGATCCCTCCCTTCGGCTCAGTACGGCGTGTCCGAAATCCCTCTACATTCCGGCGCATACGCGCCGTCGGTCCGCACGGCGCATTCGGACGCACCACACTCTAACGGCCCTTGCTCACAATCGCCTCAGTCATCCTCACCACCCGCGCCATCTGGCGCACGTCGTGCACGCGGACCAGGCACGCGCCGTGGGCCACCGCCCACCCCACCGTGGCGGCCGTTCCTTCCACGCGATCCTCGACCGGCAGGTCCAGCGTCAGTCCGATGAAGGACTTGCGCGAAGTGCCCACCGCCACCCCGTACCCCAGCGAGCGAAACTGGGCGAGTTCGCGCAACAACTCCAGGTTGTGCTCCCGGGTCTTGCCGAAGCCGATGCCGGGATCCACCAGGATGGCCTCGGACGCGACTCCCACCGAGACCGCGGCCTCGGCCCTCTCGGCGAGGAAGTCGTAGATCTCGCCCAGGAGGTAGTCGTAGTGAGGGGCCTCCTGCATGGTGCGAGGTTGGCCCAACACGTGCATCAGCATCAAACCGGCGCCCGCATCGGCCGCAACCTCGAGGATGGAAGGCTCGAGGCGGCCGGCCGATACGTCGTTGACGATGCATGCCCCTGCCGCGAGCGCTCGCCGAGCCACCTCAGCCTTGGTGGTGTCCACCGAGATCGGGACGCCGGTCCTCGCACGCAATGCCTCGATCACGGGAATCACGCGTCGCGCCTCTTCCTCCTCTTCGATCTCCTCGGCGCCCGGGCGGGTGGACTCACCGCCCACGTCCAGTACGTCGGCCCCTTGCTCGACCATCTCCAGGCCGTGCTCCACAGCCGATTCGAGCCCCCAGTACCGCCCGCCGTCGGAGAAGGAGTCGGGGGTCACATTGAGAATGCCCATCACGCAAGCACGCCTCGAGAACGGCAGCCCCCCGGCAGATGGAGGGGAATCGGCGGGCCGCTCGAGGCAGCCCCGCACAGCCCTCCACAGCGCCTCACCGCCTTCGGGAAGACCCGAGATGGACTCGGCAAGAACCTCGAATGAGGCGATGACGTCCAGCCGCCCTCCCGGGCGCTGGAACAGCCTGTCCCGACCAGCCAGGGCAACGCACAGCGCCTCGCGCTCCTCGGCGGCAAGCCCGGAAAGCACGGCGCGCGTCTGGGCTCCCGGCTGCGCGGGACCCTCGGGCGGACGGACCAAGCGGACTCGCACTGTCAACGCCGGACACCTCTCGAACTGCGACCGAGCCTAGTCGACCTTGGCCGTACCGATTCCGCCGATCAGACTCATGGCCTCCGCGCGTAGGCTCGCGGAATCGCGAAACTCCCCACGCACCGTCGAGGTCACCGTCAGGGCCCCCGGCTTGCGCACCCCGCGCATGCTCATACACAGATGCTCGGCCTCGATCACGACGAGAACTCCACGCGGGTTCAGCGCCTCTTCCAGAGCGTCGGCGATCTGAGTCGTCAGCCTCTCCTGCACCTGCAGGCGCTTGGCGACCGCGTCGACCAGGCGGGCGAGTTTGGACAGGCCGGTGATCTCGCCTTGCTCGTTGGGAATGTAGGCGACGTGCGCCTTGCCGAAGAACGGCGTGAGATGGTGTTCACACAAGGAGTACAGGGGGATGTCGCGGACCATGACCATCTCGTCGTGATCCTCCCCGAACACCCCCTGCACGGCGTCCTTGGGATCCACGCGAAGCCCGGCCAGCACTTCCTCGTACATGCGCGCCACCCGGTCGGGGGTGTCTCGGAGTCCCTCGCGTTTCGGATCCTCACCCACCCCTTCGAGGATGAGCCGGACTCCCTCGGCCACTTTGGCCCGGTCGAAGTCGGGTACGGGCATCGCCTTGCCGGCCGGAAGGCGACGCAGCTTGCCGGCCCTCATTCCAGTCCATCCTTGCCCCGCAAAGCCGCCACGGGCTTGCCGCACCGAGTCACTGGGCGCGCGGGCGCTTGCCCGGCGCTCGGGAGGCCGAGGTCTTGGGGGCGGAGGCCGCATTCGCGCCTGAGGCGCGGCGGGCCCGAGCCGCTCGAGAGCCATTGCCCCGCGAGCCGTTGGTGAGCATGCCACGAGCCGGGCGCTTGGTGACCGGCTTCAGGATCTCCAGCAGCTCCGGCTTGTCGATGGTCTCCTTCTCAATCAGCCGATTGACCAGAAGATCCATGACCTTGCGGTAGGTGGTGAGAACCTCCCATGCCTCCTTGTGTGCCTCGTCGACCAGCCTGCGGATCTCCTTGTCGATCTCGAAGGCGATCTCATCCGAGTAGTCCTGCTGGTGGGAAAAATCTCTGCCGAGGAACGGGTTCTCCTGCTTGAGACCCAGGGTGAGAGCGCCCAGCTTTTCGCTCATCCCGTACTCGCACACCATCTGGCGCGCGATCTTGGTCGCCCGCTCGATGTCGTTGGATGCGCCGGTGGTGGGGTCGGAGAAGACCATCTCCTCGGCCACTCGTCCCCCCAGCAGCTCCGCGAGCTCGTCGATCAGCTCGGAGCGGGAAACCAGGAACTTGTCCTCGGTGGGTAGGGTGAGGGTGTAGCCGAGCGCCCGCCCGCGCGGGATGACCGAGACCTTGTGCACCGGGTCGGCATTGGGAAGAGCGTGGGCAACGATGGCGTGGCCGGCTTCGTGGTAGGCGATCACGCGCTTCTCGCGATCACTGATCACCCGGCTCTTGCGTTCCGGCCCGGCCACCACGCGGTCGATCGACTCCTCCAGCTCGACGTTGCCGATCGTCTTCTTGTTGTACCGCGCTGCCAGCAGCGCGCCCTCGTTGATGACGTTGGCGAGGTCGGCACCGGTAAACCCGGGAGTGCGCCTCGCGATGACGTCGAGGTCCACTTCCTTGTCCATCGGCTTGCCCTTGACGTGAACCTTCAGGATGGCCCGCCGCCCCGCCAGGTCCGGCCGGTCCACGACGATCTGGCGGTCGAAGCGGCCCGGCCGAAGAAGCGCCGGGTCCAGGATGTCGGGCCGGTTGGTGGCGGCGATCAGGATCACGCCTGCCTTGACGTCGAAGCCGTCCATCTCCACGAGTAGCTGGTTCAGCGTCTGCTCTCGCTCGTCGTGGCCACCACCGAGCCCGGCGCCGCGATGGCGGCCCACCGCGTCCAACTCGTCCACGAACACGATGGCCGGCGCGTTGGCCTTGGCCTGCTCGAAAAGGTCGCGCACGCGGGAGGCGCCCACTCCGACGAACATCTCCACGAAGTCCGAGCCGGCGATGGAGAAGAAGGGGACGCCTGCCTCTCCGGCCACCGCCCGAGCAAGCAGCGTCTTGCCGGTGCCCGGAGGCCCGTACAGCAGCACCCCTTTGGGTACCTTGGCGCCCATGGCCTGGAAGCGGGCCGGGTTCTCCAGGAACTCCTTGATCTCCTCCAGCTCCTCGACCGCCTCGTCCACCCCGGCCACGTCGGCGAAGGTGACCTTGGGCTGGTCCTTTGAGACGAGCTTCGCCTTGGCCTTGCCGAAGTTCATCACGCGGTTGCCGCCCCCCTGCATCTGCTGCATGAGGAAGAAGAACAGCCCGAAGATCAGCACGAAGGGCAGCAGTTGAACCAGGATGGACACCAGCACGGACTGCCGCTGGATCTTGGTGTCCCAGTTGTTGAAGCCGGCTTCCTTGAACTGCTTGATGAGTTCGGTAAAGTCGGATTCGGGGTAGAAAGCCTTGAAATCCGTGCCGTCCTTGAGCTTCCCCTCGAGTCTCTGGTCCTCCGGGAACATCGTGATTTCCTTCGCATCTCCGGCCGCGACTTTCTGTACGACCTCCCCAGAGGTGAAGGTCTTCACGGGTTTGGAACCGGAGACGTAGTTGAAGAAGAGGAACACCAGAAGAAGGATCAGCACCAGGTAGGCGACCGGTCCTCGGAAGATTCGGCTCAGGTTCATCGTGACGCCTCGACGGAGCCGCATCTTGGACCCGGCGTCGGTGGCCGGACCACGAATGCGATGTCCGCGGGGCCCTCCCTTCAACTGCCACGCCCGGCTACCGGGCGCGGTGTCCTCTCAAGGTACGCCCCGGCTGGAGATCTCGGACTGAGACGCGCCCCTGAATGAAGAAGCAGACAGCACGCAGCCTCGATACTGGACCCAAGCCACCATCTGCTGTCTGCCGACGGCCCGGAACCCAAAGCCCCGAGGCCGACCTCATCCTAACATGCGGCCTTTGGGCCCAGCAACGCGCCCGCCGCGTAGAATACGGAACCATCAGGGCATGCACGATGGACACCGCATGAGGTGACAGGGGGAGTCGACATGGGTGAGAACGGGCTTCACATCGCCGTCACCGGCGCGGCGGGACACCTGGCCGGAGCGCTGCTTCGCCGCCTGGTCGAGGACGAGCGCATCGCCTCCATCACGGCTATGGACTTGAGGCCCGTGTCGATGGGCGACAAGGTCCGCTACGTGCAAGGCGACATGGCCGACAAGCAAGCGGTGAAGGAGGCCTTGGCCGGTGCCGACGTCGTGGCCCACTTCGCCTTCATCGTGCTGCGCCCTCCCGGCCTGAGCCGTGAGCAGATGCGGCGCATCAACCTCGGGGGGGCCCGTGTCGTGCTCGAGGCAGCCGCCGAGGCAGGAGTTCGCAGGCTGGTCGTGGCCTCGAGCACGGCCATCTACGGCGCCAAGCACGACTCCAAGATCTTCCTGACCGAGGACACCCCCTCGACGCCGGACGTGGGGTTCGACTACGGAGAGGACAAGGCGGCCCTGGAGGATCTGCTGGACAAGTTCGAGGCGTCGCATCCCGAAGTCGTGGTCACCCGCTTCCGCCCCTCCACCACCGGCGGACCGCACATGGATCCACGCCGCCTGGCCGACCTGGCCGGCAAAACGGTCTTCCTGCCCAGCAACCCTCTGCCCGTGTTTCAGTTCCTGCACGAGGACGACCTGGGAGCGGCCTTCCACCTCGCATGCGTCAAGGACTTGCCGGGCCCCTACAACGTGTCGCCGGACGACGCCGGGATGACGGTGCCCGAAGCGCTGGCCAGCATCGGCAAGCGCGTGATCCTGGTTCCCCCGTGGGTGGCCAAGCCGGTGGGCTGGGTCCTCTGGAAGCTGGGCAAGTCGGTTCTTCCGCCTGGGTGGATAACGATTCAGGACCCCGTCGTATCCAACGCTCGCCTGAAAGCGGCCGGGTGGCAGCCCAAGTACGCCTCGATGGAGACCTTCTACCAAACCGTGGAGGCGATGGGGATCGGCAAGCGACCGAGCGCGTAGGCGCCAACCCCACCCGTCTTCCCGAGAGGACCCGACCGGCACGCGAACGCGATCTGCCGGATCGTGGCTGCCCTGCGGGTCGAGTGGGGTGCGGTCGCAACTTCCGGCTCGAGAACCCCGTGGGTCAAGCCCCGCGCGCGGCCACGACCTCCGGCTTGAGGATGCCGACGTAGGGCAGGTTGCGATAGCGACCGCCCAGATCCAGCCCGTAGCCGACGACGAACCGACTGGGGATGTCGAAACCCCGATAGCGCACGTCGACGTGCATGTGCCGCTGCTCGGCCTTGCACAGCAACGCGCAGATCTCGAGGCTTCTCGGACGACGACTGCGCAGGTTGCCCATCAGGTACTTCAACGTCAGGCCGGAGTCGATGATGTCCTCGACGATCAACACATCCCGGCCCTCGATCTCCTGGTCCAGGTCCTTGAGAATGCGCACGACGCCCGAGGTCTTGGTGGCCGAGCCGTACGAGGAGATCGCCATGAAGTCGAACTCCACGGGAATCGGCAACGCTCGCGCCAGGTCCGCCATGAAGATGAACGCGCCTTTCAGCACGCCGACGAGTATCGGGGGACGGCCCTCGTAGTCCTTGGCGATCAGTCCGGCCAGCTCCTCGACCTTGGCCTGGATCTGCACTTCGGAGAGAAGCACCTCCACAATGTCGTTGTGCACGGCCTATGCCTCCTCCTCGATCGATCCCACCGCCAACCACAACGTCTTGGTGGTGTTGGGCTCCACTCGGCAGTCATCCGCCGGCGGGAATCCCACCACCCAAACGATCCGCCCCGCCGCGGTCACCACCGGCACCCCCACCCGATCGGCGCGGGGCACCTTGGCATCGGAGAGCAGATCGGACACTTTCTTTGTGCCTGACATGCCGAGCGGCCGGTAGCGATCCCCCGTCCGCCAGCCACGCACCTCCAGTTCTCCCTCCAACCGGCCGGCGTCCAACGCCGCGTGCCGGCCATCGGCGATGAACTTCCGCGGCCGACCCTTCGCAAACCACGCGTCCACCCGCAAACCGGCATCCACGAGATCGGTGGATCCTGGAACGGCAAGCCGGATCGGCGGGATGAATCGGGCGGCGCCCGGGTCGAAAGCGAGGATCAGCAAACCATAGGAGCGCCGCGCCAGCAAAGCGCCGGGCAAATGGGTCTCGGCGGAAGGGCTGGCAGAGGCGAGCAGGGCGAGCACCGCCTCCACGTGGGTCGAGCCGATCCCTTCCAGGCTGCCCCGAATGGTTCTTAGCCCGAGGCGCACGACCCTCCGGCGCGTGGCCAGGGGAAGGGCCGCCAGGAACTCTACCGCCAGCCGAACCTCCCGGCCGCCTCCCGTTTCGCCTCTCATGTCGACGCCAAGATCGCGTCGTCTCTTCTTGGACGTTTCCGCACCCCTCCCGGCTGCCTCCTCGAAAGCCTTGGCCGCCAAGGCGTCCAGCACCTCCAGGTCCTCGCGCGCCAGCGCCGCCACGCGAGCCAGGCGGTCGATCGCTCCTGGGCGCTCCGCCTCCAGGACGGGCAGCACCCGGCTCCGCAGGAAGTTGCGAAGATAGCGAGGATCGGCGTTGGTCGGGTCGCGCCGGGGGACGAGGCCCAGAGCGGCGCAGAACCCGACCGTGTCGGCACGGCTGAGATCTATGAGGGGGCGCACGAAAGGCGCACGGACGGGCGGGATGCCGGCCAGCCCGTCGAGTCCCCCTCCGCGAAGAAGGTGCAGCATGACCGTCTCGGCTTGATCGTCGGAGGTGTGGCCCGTGGCCACCACACCACCGCCGACCTCCTCCAGGGCCCTCTCGAAGCAGCGGTAGCGGGCCTGGCGGGCGCCGGCCTCGGGTCCCAGGCCGCCGATCAGATCCTCGGAGCGAAGACGGAACACATGAAAGGGAACGGACAGATCCGAGCAGACCCGGGCGACGAATGCCGCGTCGGTGCCCGATCCTCTTCGCAGGCGGTGGTCCACGTGCACGGCGGAGAGCTCGTAGCCGAAGGATGGAGCGAGCCGATGCAGGGCGTGAAGAAGGGCCAGCGAGTCGGCCCCGCCCGACACCGCGGTCAGCACGCGCGGCGCCTCGAGCATCCGGTAGCTGCGCGCGGTTC
The DNA here is from genome assembly GCA_041658225.1 of Actinomycetota bacterium. Taxonomy (GTDB): domain Bacteria; phylum Actinomycetota; class CALGFH01; order JBBAAN01; family JBBAAN01; genus JBBAAN01. The sequence continues at coordinate 1,537 of JBBAAN010000055.1, read as the reverse complement.
TGGCCACCTTCTCCACGAAGGCCGCGACGTCCCCGCGCTCCAAGGCGTTCTCTCCCCGCGCCAAGGTCCTATTTCCTTCTTCCCGGCGCCAAGGTCTCCCTGTATTGCGCCAAGGCTCTTCCTTTCCCCGCCAGGACCTTCTTTCTTCCCGCCAAGCCTCTCAGTCCTCCCGCCCCGGATACCCCACTCGGTCCAGCCATCTTGTGGGCGCCACGATCTCATCCAAGCGCGGAAGCGCTTCCGGCGACGAGAACAGCCTCTCGATCCCACCACTGCCCGCCCGCGCCTCAACCTCCCCCACAAAGGCGGCGCCGGCCCGGTACTGCGCAAGCTTCATCTCGATGCCCACGAGTCTCTGGAACGCCCGGTTCACTCCGGTTGCCGAGGCGCGTCGCGCCTCCACCATCCGCCGCATCGAATCCAGATGCGGGATGACCCCGGCACCCAACCGGTCCATCACGAAGTCCCCGTGGCCCTCCAGCACCGACATCAGCGCCTGCATGCGCGAGATCACCTCACGCTGCGCCGGCCCCGCCAGAATCCCGATCAGGTCGGCCCGCTCGCCCCGCCGGGCGCCCGTCAGCGCCAGCCTGGCACGCCGGAAGATCTCGACCAGCCCGCCCCCCTCCTTCTCCGCTGCCGTGAAGTAGTCGGACACCAGAGAACGGAAGTACTCGCGGAGCCAGGCAACACCGTTGAACTGCGCCGCGTGGGTTACCTCGTGCAGGGCCACCCACAGGCGAAACTCCCGGGAAGGCAGGTGGTGCTCGGCCTCCAGGCCGAGCACATTGGGCCCCACGTAGTAGACGAGCCCTTCCGGGTCCTCCGGACGCAGCAGGTCGAACTGGCCGAGCACGCGCCCGCTGAGATACCCGAGCAGACCGCCGACCTCCGCCCCCAACCCCGCACGCACCCCGGCGCGCACCACAGTGCGCGCCGGGCCCGAGCGAGGCGGTGCCGGCCGCGAAGCCAGGTGCGAGGCAAACGGAGTGAGCAAGCGGCGAATCCCGATGAGATTGGCCTCGGCCCAACCCCGGCGATCCAGAACCACCACCCGAGGGGCGGCCGATCCGGTGGCAAGACCCGTGAACTCGCGAACCATGTCGTCTGCCCTGGCGGTGAGTTCGGCGAACTCGGACTTCAAGCTCAGGGAATCGGCACGGCTGAACGGACCGGCGGCGTGTTGGGAACCCGCGACCGCCAGCGCGACCGACCGGGCCAGGCGCCAGTCGATGATCTCAAGCGAAGGCTCGCGAGCCATGGGCTTCCCAACGGAAGGCGCGAGACGTCGGTGAACCTATCAAGAGCCGGAGCGGGGAATCGAACCCCGGACCTATTCATTACGAGTGAATCACTCTGCCGACTGAGCTACTCCGGCGAACCGGCTGCCATTCTAGCGTAGTGCGTCCGAAGTTCCCCTACGTTCGGTCGCGTCTGCATCCCGAATCGCGGCGTTGCTCGTCGGTTGCATACCTACAGGTATGCGCCCTCCTCGCGCCTTGCGCTTCGGGCGCACCCGCGCCCTCGATGTGTACGG
>JBBAAN010000054.1:0-14421 GCA_041658225.1 Actinomycetota bacterium | reverse complement strand
GGCGACACTCGCCGGCCCGAAACGTGGGCCTCCCACCTCGCAGGCTGCGACACCGTGATCCACACAGCGGCCATCGTCTCGCTAAGGGGAGACCCTCAACGCTTCTGGGAAGTCAACGTCCTGGGTACCCGCCGCGTGCTCGAGGCGGCGGCGCGCGCGGGCGCGAGACGATTCGTGCACATCTCCTCGGTCACCGCCTTCGGCTTCAAGTTCCCCGACGGCGTGGAGGAAACCTGGCCGATCCGCACCAACGGCTCGCCCTACGTGGACACCAAGGTCGCCGGAGAACAGGTCGTGCTTCAGGCCCACGCCGCGGGTGAGATCCCGTGCACGATCATCCGGCCGGGCGACGTCTACGGACCTCGCTCCCCTCAGTGGACGATCCTTCCGCTGCAGGCCATCAAGTCCAAGCTCATGCTTCTGCCGGCCAACGGCAAGGGCGTGTTCAGCCCCGTGTTCATCGAGAACCTGGTGGACGGCATCGTGGCCGCCGCGGACTCGAAGGAAGCCATCGGCCAGGTCTTCACCCTGACCGATGGAATCGGGGTGACCACGAAGGAGTTCTTCGGCTACTACCCCAAGATGCTGGGCGGGCCCGCTTTGCGGGGGGCCCCCACGCCCGTGGCGCGCAGCCTTGCCGCAATCGTCGAGCGAGTCGACCGCCTGCGCGGGGTCAACACCGAGGTCAACCCCTCGACGGTCGACTACCTCTCGCGCACCGGCACCTATTCCATCGCCAAGGCCCGCAAGGTGCTGGGCTACTCGCCGGCCGTCGGTCTCGACGAGGGCATGGCTCGCACCGAGGAGTGGTTGAGAGAGGAAGGACTGCTGACATGAGCATTGCCGGCACGCTGCCCGGCCATGGTCGCGTGGCCGTGGTGACCGGAGCCGCGGGAGGACTGGGCAAGGCCTTCTGCGACGAACTCCAAACCAGGGGCTACGAGGTCGTGGGGGTCGACATCCGGGGAACGCAACGCAGACTCGACGTCACCGACGCCCAGGCCTGCCGCGACCTTGCTCGGGAACTGCGCCCCGACGTCTGGATCAACAATGCCGGCGTCCTTGGCTCCGGCTCGGCGGCCGAGCAGTCGGACGAGCAGATCGCTCAGGTGGTTTCGGTGAACCTGCTCGGGGTGATCAACGGTTCTCGCGCGGCCGTCTCGGTGATGCGAGAGCGGGGCAGCGGTCACATCCTGAATATGGGCTCGCTGGCCTCATGGCTGGTCCCGCCGGGAGAGACCGTGTACTCGGCGACCAAGCATGCGGTGCGCGCCTTCTCCGTAGGACTTGCCGGCGAACTGCGAGGAACGGGCATCCGGATCTCGCTTCTCTGCCCCGACGGGATCTGGACGCCAATGCTCTACGACCGCCTTGACGATCCGCACAGCGCGATGTCCTTCACCGCTTCCCGGCTGCTGGATCCGGTCCAGGTGGCCAGGCGAGGAATGCGCCTGCTGGAGCATCCCCGCCTGGCGGCCTGCATTCCTTCGGCGCGGGGACTGCTGTCGAAGCTCGCGGGAATCAACCCACCCCTGAATCTGCGCGCCGCACGGATGCTGGCGCGCAAGGGGCAGAAGGTCCAGGCACGCATGAAAGCGGAGCAGGCCAAGACCCAGCAATAGCACGACCCTCCAATGGGATAGCTATCCTCGCGCGCGGGATACCGAGAGGTCACCCAGCATCTCGTGGAGGATGCCCTCGGCACGGGCAAGCTGAGCTTCCTTGCTGCCCTTGATGACGATGTCGGGCACGATGCCGACACCGTGGATCGATCGCCCAGAGGGAGTGAGGTAGACGGCCGTGGTCAGTTGGAGTCCGGCCCCGCGGGCCAGGTCGAAGACCTCCTGTGCCGATCCCTTGCCGAATGTCGTTGTCCCGACGATCAGTCCCCGGCCCCGGTCCTGGACGGCTCCGGCCACGATCTCCGAAGCGCTGGCGGATTTCTCGTTGACGAGCACGACGAGCGCGACGTCGGCTGCTGCGGAGTCACGTCCTGACAGCCCGCCGGCCTCGTAGATCACGGGTTGGCGACCTCGTTTCTGATAGGTGACGATCGGACCGTCTTTGAAGAAGACGCCGGCCACGCGCACCGCCTCGACAAGCAGGCCACCCGGGTCGTCGCGCAGATCGAGCACGAACCCTTCTGCCCCTCGGGCCTGAAGGGTTCGAACCGCGGCGCGCACCTTGTCTCCGGCTCCCCGGTGAAACACCGGCAGAGCGATGTAGCCCACCGAACCGCCGAGCATCCGGTAGCTGACCCTCGGATCAGATCCACTGCCGGGCGCGCCCAGACTAGCCTCGGTGAAGCTGCCCTCGATCGACTCCTGGAACGCTCGGAAGTCGTTGGGCGAGTAATAGATGGCGTAGCTGTCCCCCAGAGCGCCAATCATGCCCGCCACGGCGCCGCGAGCGAGCGCGTCGTCAGAGGGAGGTTTGAGCGATGAGGAGCGAATGCGCTCGGCCGCGTCCTCCACCATGCGGAAGGTCTCTCCGCCGGTCGAGGCAGAACGTGAAGCCCGACCCTGGCCGAATCCCAGGACGAAGGTCGCGCTGCATAGAAGGCCAACAGCCGTCACCAGCATGGCCCCTCTGAACAGTCGGTTCATGGGCACATGCTAGGAAAGCCCGCCGGCTATGTCCAACAGGCGCTGCGACTCAGAACCAGGCCATCGGGTCCGTCGGCTCTCCGCCCATGCGCACCTCGAAGTGCAGGTGCGGCCCGGTGGCGTATCCGGTGTGCCCCACCGAGCCCACTCGCTGGCTGCGGCTGACCTTCTGGCCCGATTTCATGGCGAACGCCGACAGGTGCGCGTAGAGAGTTGCCAGGGAGTTTCCGTGGTCGATCACTATCACATTGCCGTAGCCGCTCTGGGACCCGGCATACACAACGGTCCCCGCAGCCGAGGCGACCACCGCCTGGCCCTCGGGCGCACTTATGTCGACTCCAGAGTGGAAGCGGCGGTCACCGAACACCGGATGCGTGCGCCAGCCGTAGCCGGAGGTCACGCGGCCGGTGGTCGGCCAGACGAGGATGCCCTTGCCGGGAGACCCGGCGGCACGCTGACCCTTCTGCGCTCCGCGAAGCAGCGCCGTGATGCGGGAGGACTCCGCCTCGAGCTCCCGCATGGCCTTCTCGTAGGAGGCCCGGTCTCGGCGAAGCTGGTCGATCTGCGCACGGGTCAAGCTCATGTCCGACTGAATCTGGCGAAGAGCCCGCTCGTTTCGCGCCTTGAGTTCGGCCACCCGCTTCCGTTGGGCGTCCACCTCATTGACCTTGCCCAGCAGCTCGTCCCTGCGCGCGGCCAGCTGCGCTTCCTCAGCGGCCAGAGCGTCGCGAGTGCCCGCAAATGCCTGGAGGGTGTGCGCGTCGACGGACAGCGCCCGGCGCACGTAGGCCGAGCCGACCGCTACCCCCTGAAGGTCCGCGGAGGATACCAGGGTCCTCAAGTAATCCGTGCCGCCGAACATGTAGGCGCGGGCGACGCGGCGGTTGAAGGCCTGGCGGTGTTGGGCGAGCAGTTGACGGCTGGCCTCGACCTCAGCGCTCTTGCGCGAGAGCGCGCCACTGGCCACCCCCAGCTCGGACTCCAACTTGGCCAGGGCCTGCTCGGCCACTGCAAGCTGAACCGACAAGTCGTGGATAACCTTGTCCAGCGAGGCCTTCCGGCTTCCCGAAGCGTTGAGCCGGGTCAATGCTTCCCGCTCGCGCCGTAAGGCCTCGGCGATCTTGCGCTTGGCCTCGGCGATCTTGCGCTGGATCTCCTCGTACCGGCTGCTGGACGAACTGCTGGATGAGGATGCGGACGAGGAAGCGCTGCTGGAGGGTCCGGACGCGGCTGTGCCGACCAGCCCGAACGCAACGAGGACGACCAGAGGAAGAACCCAGCGTCCTCGCCGGGGCTTGGCCGACCCTTCTCCATCGACACACTTCAAAGCGTCCGCTCCTCGTTCGAGCGCAAATGGGGTATGACTTTACTACCTCACCAGTAACAGGAGCAACAACCATCAACAGAAAGGACACACGAAACATCGGATCGCATGCCCGGAGACTTCAGTCCCGGCGTGGGCGTCCGAACGAACGGCTGGTGGAAGGTGCGCCGGGAAGGCCTGCCGGACCTCCTGGAAGTGGGATGGTGGGCGATGCGCGGCAAGGTGCACCGACCTTGCCTGCCGCTATGAGGCATGGCTCGAGGCCCAACCGGCCGCTTGACAACGATAGGAGCATCAACGGCCAGAGCGGGAGCAGGCCGAGGTGGCCGTTGGACCAAGGCGGCTAAACGTCGAGGAACCGGCGCAGGGCGAGGATGCTCGACAGCCCGGAGATGACCACGCCGGCGGCCAGCAGGACCAGCCAGGTGTTGAAGAAGTCGACGGAGCCCACAAAGGGGGTGAACTGGAAGAGGCTCACTCCCCGGCGCAGCGGGTCTATCAGCAGCCACTTGCCGGCAGCCAGGAGGACCCCGGCCACCAGGGCACCGACCACCCCGGCCACTTGCCCCTCGAGCATGAAGGGCAGCCGGATATACCAGTTGGTGGCCCCCACCAGCTTCATGATGGCGGTCTCCTTGCGTCGGGCGAACGCCGCCACCCGGATCGTCACGGCGATGAGAGTCCCGGCCGCCAGCAGCAGCACGGCCGCCAGGACGCTGATGGCCAGCCGCAGGATGTCCAGCACCTTGAACAGCTTGTCCAGGACCTTGCGCTGGTCCACAACCTGGTCGATGCCCGGCGTGCAAACCTGCTTGCCGTCGGTTCCGGTCTGGCACAGCCGGTCGCGCACCACCGCGAACTTCGACGGGTCGTGCAGCTTGACCCGGTAGGACTCGGGCAACGACTGTGGGTCCACGTTGGCGATCATGTCGGGACTGTCGCGAAACTGCTCCTTGAACCGCCCGAATGCCTCGTCCTTGGACTCGTAGTAGACGTTGTTGACCTCGGGCATGGCCCGAAGCTGATCGCCAATCGCCGTGCGCTGCTCCTCGGAGACGTCGGTGGTCAGGAAGACCGACACCTCAACCTTGCCCGTCCAGTAGCCCGTGAAGAGGTTGACCTGCTGCCGGGTCAGCATCCCGACGCCGAGAAGCGTCAGCGAGATCGCCACGACCAGCACGACCGACACGCTGAGGACCAGGTTGCGCCGAAGGCCGTTGACCGCCTCCTGGAAGGCGTGGCCGAACCTAGGTGCCATACCCGTACACTCCCCTGGCCTGGTCCCGGATCACCTTCCCGCGCTCCAGTTCAATCACCCGCCGGCGCATGGAGTCGACGATCGCCTGGTCGTGAGTAGCCATGATCACGGTCGTGCCGGTCCGGTTGATCCGGTCCAGCAACCTCATGATGTCCACGCTCGTCGAGGGATCGAGGTTGCCGGTGGGCTCGTCGGCCAGCATGATCAGCGGCCGGTTCACGAACGCCCGCGCGATCGCCACACGCTGCTGCTCTCCGCCCGACAACTCGTGAGGGTAGTTGCCGGTCTTGTCCCCCAGCGAGACAAGCTCGAGCACCTCGGGCACCATCTTGGCGATGACGTGGCGCGGGCGCCCGATCACCTCGAGGGCGAAGGCCACGTTCTCGGAGACGGTCTTGGTGGGCAGAAGCTTGAAGTCCTGAAAGACCGTCCCTATCGAGCGGCGCAGGAACGGCACTTTCCAGGCCGGCAAGGACTTGAGCTGCTTGCCGGCCACCCAGATCTCACCCGAGGTGGGCTCTTCTTCCTTCAGAACCAGCCGCACGAACGTTGACTTGCCCGAGCCCGATGCGCCCACAAGGAACACGAACTCGCCTTTGGAGACCTCGACTGAGACGTCATCCAGTGCGAGGACGGTTTCCTTGTACTTCTTGGTGACGCTCTGGAATCTGATCACGTGGGCTCAGGCAGACCTTTCTCGCGACAACTGCGTCAGGGTAGCAGACCGGCGACCCCGAATCATGGCGAAGGGAACGCCGTGCCCCGGGTCCGATGGCGCAGGTAAGCCTCGATGAACGGATCGAGGTCGCCGTCGAGCACGGCCATGATGTTGCCCGTTTCCAGGTTGGTCCTGTGGTCCTTGACCATCTGGTATGGATGCAGGACGTAGGAGCGGATCTGAGAGCCGAACGCGATGTCGCCCCGCTCCCCCCGCAGCGCCTCGATCTCCTTCTCGCGCTCATGCCGCGCCCTCGCGGCCAGGCGCGCCGCCAGGATCTTCATCGCGATGGTCCTGTTGGCAAGCTGCGAGCGCTCGTTCTGGCAGGACACCACCAGACCGGTCGGCAAGTGGGTGATGCGGACCGCCGAGTCGGTGGTGTTCACGCCCTGACCTCCCGGGCCCGAAGACCGGAAGATGTCGATGCGCAGATCCTTCTCGTCGATCTCCGGCATCTCCTCGTCTTCCATGACCGGTATGACGTCCAGAGCCGCGAAGGAGGTATGCCGGCGCTTGGCCGAGTCGAAAGGAGAGATCCTGACCAGCCGGTGGGTGCCGCGCTCGGCGGAGAGCAACCCGTAGGCGGAGCGTCCCTTCACGCTCATGGTCACCGACTTGATGCCGGCTTCCTCACCGGCAAGGTACTCGTCGACCTCGACGGTGAAACCGCGCCGTTCGGCCCAGCGGGCGAACATGCGCCAGAGCATCTCGGCCCAATCCTGACTCTCGGTCCCGCCCGCTCCCGGATGAATCGACACGATTGCGTCCCGAGAGTCGAACTCGCCGGCGAGCAGGGTACGCACTTCGAGAGCGGAGAGTTCGCGCCGCAAGCGCGCCATCCCCTGCGCGATCTCGGCCTCGACCGAATCGTCGGATTCCTCTAGAGCCAGGGAGTTGAGCGTATCTAGATCATCCAACTCCCGGGCCAGGCGGGCGCATGTGGAGACGTCGTCTTCCAGCCCGGCCAGAGCCTGCATCAGTTGCTGCGCCTTGGCCGGCACGTCCCACAGGTCCGGGCGTGCCGACTCCCGGCGAAGCTCCTCTATCCGCACCTGCTTGGCGGGAACGTCAAAGGTACTCCTTCAAGTGACCCAGGCTTCGGGAGAGATCCTTGAGCTCTGGAGAATGATCGGTGGGCATAGTTAGACCTCCTGGCTGAACAAGGTATCCTAACTTACGCGCGTGCTGCCGCGGGCGGGTTAGATCCGCCCCGAGCCGACCGTGGCAAGCGGGAGCCGACAACTTCGGAACATGTTCGTCAAGGGGTCACTTGAAGCGTAGAAGCACTTCCCCTGCCGCCGAGCGGCAACCGGACACCGCGACCCGCGGCGCCCGGCTGGCAGCCACTCTCCCTCTCTTCCCGGAGTGCACTGAAAGGAGTACCACGCCATGAGAACGCCCGGTCCTCTTCGTCCCCGGCAACTGCTTGCGGTCCTGATGGTCCTGGGACTTGCGGCCATGATCGTGCCGGTGGCCCTCAGCCAGGCGCCGCCCCGCACGTTCCGCGTGGGCGGGTATCACTTCTGGCGGATTGCCAGCGGCCAGCCCGGGTGCGCGGGGGCGGGCCTGGCGACAGCTCTTCCCACTTTCGCCTCAGATGAATGTGGCTGGGGTCTCTTCACCGCCGACCCCGGAGGCGCCGCGGATCCGGCTACCCCCTATCAGGCGAAGGCTCCAGATCCCGCGCCCGCCTTCGTGGTGACTTTCCACGACCAGACCGGCAAGACCATCGCCCAGGTTGACGCGACGACCGGGAACGACAACACCGATGAGTACCGCTTCAATATCGACCCCGTGACCTGGGACAATCCCGCTCCCGGCTCGATCCTCTTCTCCGTGGCACCCAAGGCAGCCGGGGATGCGATCGCCGGACAGACTTCATTCCGCGTCTATTACAACGCCCTGGGCACCAGGCTGCTGCTGGACAAGCCCCTGTACGCTGCGGGGGAGACCCTGACGGTCAAGGGCGTCACCTGGATGCGCAAACCCACCGGGATCACCGACCCCAACCCGGCCGATCCGGTCGGCTTCAACAAGAACGTCGCGGGAACGGTGAAGGTCACCCTGACACGCCAGGACGGGTCAAAAGCGGAGAAGACCGCCACGGCCGGCACCGACGGCTTCTTCCAGGTGCAGTTCGCCCCCGCCGACTACGGCACGCTGACGGCCGGCCCCGGCGACGGCTTCAAGCGCATGCTCATGATCGACGCCGAGGGCACCTATGAGGACCCGGCGACCGGGACCTGGAAGACGGCCGCCATTGACGAGCCCGACCGCACCATCGCCGCCTCGTTCCGCGTTCCGACCACTCAGGCGGAGATCGAGCCGAAGTTCGTGTCCGAGACCGGATGGGTGCTGCCCGGCGACAGGTACGTCCACCAGATCGAATACCGGAACCTGGCCGCGACGCCGGCGACCGGTGTGGTCATAACCGATACGCTGCCCGAGGGCGCCGTCTTCGAGTCGGCGGTCCCCGCGCCTTCCTCCAGAGCGGGCAATGCGCTTACCTGGAACGTGGGTACGGTGGCGCCGGCATCGGACTTCGCTCCCTCACGGCGAATCCTCATCACCGCACGAGCCAAGACCACCGCGGAGGACCCGCGGGTCATGTGGAAGGATCTCTCTTCGCCGGTCACGCTCACTCAGGCCGGGGGCCAGTCGGTGACCTCCAAGACCCACGGGCCCAAGGTCACGACCGTCGAGTCCGCTCGTTTCGGCGACCGGCCCTTCCCGATCGTGCTGGTGGACTACATGGACAACAAGCACTCTGCCGCCTCGCCCGGGTGGATCTACGACTTCAGGGTGAACAACCCCGGCAACGACTCGAGTCTCTTCAAGCTCTACCAGGAGATGAGCTACGGGCAGTTGTACGCGCGCGGCGAGGTCGCCAGCCTCGAGGTTGCGGCGGACAAGAACAGCTACACGGTTCCCGGCAACACCTTCAAGTGGTCCACTCCTCAGTACGCCAGCACTTGCGGCGGGGTGACCACCGTCATGCCGGGCACCACTCAGACGACCACGTATTCGCCCACGGGCGCCCGGGTGAACGACGGCTGGTACCAGTTGCCCGGTAACCGCCAGTACTACGGGGCCGACAAGAATGCCTACATCGCCGGAGCCGTGGTGGGAGTTGGGGTCCCCGGGGGCGACATCGACGGCGGTTGTGGACCCGCGGGCAAGCTGGCTTACGACGCGGCATCCGCCGCCGATCCCGATATCGACTACAACGACTTCGACTTCGACCGCAACGGGGTCGTGGACTTCTTCGAGACCATATTCCAGGGCCGGGGTGGAAACGGCGACAGCCAACTCAATGGAGGCTACGACAACCCCTGGCCCCACTCGTCCAACCTCGAGAGCTACTACATCGACGGGAACGGCGAGCGCGGCTACGTATCCAACGACCAACTCCGCGACAAGCTGGAGCAGCCCCTCTGGTGGACCACGAAGGCGCGCAGAGATATGACCACCAGGGATATGGGCGAGGATCTCAAGGCCCACGTGCGAGTCGGGCCGTACAACATCAACCCGGAGACCGGCACCACCTCCGTCATCGCCCACGAGTATTCCCACTCCCTGGGCACCCCCGACCTGTACACGGCGTCCGGGCGCACCACCATCGGCAACTGGGACTTGATGAGCGAGGACAACGCTCAGTTCATGGGAGTGTTCATGCGCTCCTACCTGGGCTGGATGGTGCCCAAGTCCGTGCCGGCTTCGGGTCTTACCACCACCGTGCGGGACGGCAAGGTGGACACCCACCGCATCGACTGGGTCGATCCTCAAGGCCGCCCCTACGCACTGGAAGGTGCGGACGTCCACAATGGGGACGCCTACAAGGTCGACCTTCCTCACCGCGTGTTGATCGACAAGGTTCCATCGGGCGCGAAAGCCTGGTTCTCGGGAGCCGGAAACGACTTCGGCTGTCTCGGCCACACCCTGGATATTCCCCTGTACGTGATGACCCAGGCCAAGTCGGGTGACACGGTCAAGCTTGGTTTCAAGAGCTGGTATGAGATCGAGTGGGACTTCGACTACGGGTTCGTCATGGTCTCCACCGACGGCGGGGACAGTTGGACTGCGCTGGCATCAGAGAACGGGACCACCACTCCCAGCCAGTTCAACCCCAATGCCGTGGGGTGCCAGACACAGTACGGAAACGGCATCACGGGCACTTCCGCCCAGACAGGGTTCCCGGGGAACGAGGTCGACCGCCAGGTCACCGCCACCTACAGCGAGCCCACCTGGATCGACGACTCGTTCGACCTGTCGGCCTACGCGGGCCAGGAGGTCCTCCTGCGTTTCGCCTACGCCACCGACGTTGGCCTGGCCAAGCGCGGATGGCTGATGGACGACATCAAGATCGAGAACACGACCCAGAAGGTCACCTACCTCTTCGACGACGCTGAGAAACCCCCCTCGTCATACATATCCAAGGGCTGGATGCGTGCCGGCTCTGGGCCCGCCGCTCAGGATCACGCCTACTACCTCGAATTGCGCACGCGCACCTCCTTCGATGAGAACGGCCACGGCGAGAACCAGGATCGTTCCCCGACGTGGTTCATCCCGGGGGTGAGCCTTTGGTACAACGACGAGTTCAACGGCCTTGGCAACAACGGGGTGAATGACCCCTACGGCGATACCGTCCTGGATCCGCGCTCCGAGCCGGGCCAGACCTCTCCCAAGCTCGACGATGCCTCGTTCTTCCCGCTGCCGGTCCTGGATGCCTTCAACGACACCGACTGGACCGACAACTACGTCAACCCGGCTTTCGAGGACGGCAACCAGCACCTGAAGTTCGGCTGCTTCAACATGAAGGTCAACTCCATCGACGGGCTGGGTCTCACGGCCAACAAGGGCTCGGCCACGGCAAACGTGACCATGAAGACCAACCCCGACAAGTGTATGAAGACCCTCGCCGTCCCGCAGGGCCAGGTCGAGGCCAAAGCCCCGGCCCGGCGGCAGTTGCCGGCGACCGGCGGGCTGCCGGCCGCGGCCATGCTCGGCCTGCTCCTCGCCGGCGCGGCTCTCAGCGCTCGCAAGTTCAGCGGAGCAGGTGCAGCCAGGCGGGAACCGTGAGGATGGCCGAGATCGTCGTGACGAAGATGGCAGTGGCTATTACGTCCGAGTCAAGCTCGTAGCGGTCGGCCAGCACCAGCCCCAGCAGGAAGGTGGGCATCCCTGCCTCCAGAACCGCCACTCGCGTGATGTCGGGCGACGCTCCCAGAAGGCGCGCCGCCACGTAGGCGATCGCCGGTGACACCCCGAGTTTCATGACCGCGACCACTCCCGCCAGCTTCCAGTGGCGGCGAAGACCCCCCGCGGTGAGCGACGCGCCCACCGCCAGCATGATGAGTGGGATCGTAGAGCCGGCCAGTAGCTCCACCGGTCGCGCGACCACCGCGGGAAGGCTCACGCCGTGCAGCGCCAACCCGGCGACCAGACCCCAAAGAGGCGGGAAGCTCGCGAGCGTCCGGATCCCGTTTACCACGGTCGGCCGGTCCTCGCCCGCTCCGTAGTGCTGGGCCATCATCGCCCCGAAGCCGAACACGATGGGGGTGTTGCCCACCACGTCGTAGAAGACGGCGGCAGGCAACAGGTTGGCCCCCAGTAGCTCCACGGTCATCGGGTAGCCGAGGTACCCGGTGTTTCCAAAGGAACCCGCCAGGATCAGGGCCCCCCTTCGCTCTCCGCGAAGCCCCAGCAGCACCGCCACCCCGAACGTGGCCGCGATGCTGCCCGCCACGGTGATCGCACCCACTGCCGCCGGGGCGGCCAGAGCCGAGGATAGCTTCGCCTCGTGGACCGCCCGGAAGATCAAGGCGGGCATCAGCACAGCCACAATCAGCCGCGTCAGACCACGCGCCAGATCGCGGGTCAGGAACCCGCTCATCCGCAGCAGGCATCCGAGCCCGATCAGGATGAGGATGGGCAGGATCTGAGACAGCACCCGGGTCATGCCGGCCAGCATACGGTATCCGCGGCGGGCCTCGCGGTGGGGATCGATCGGGCGGTAGAGTGACCGCGCGCGGGTGGATGAGGAGGTGGGGCGTGGAAGAACGAGAACTGACGGCCCTGGCCCTCTCGGCCGCGGCGGCCGCGGGATCCGACTACGCGGACGTTCGTTTCGTGCGTGAGGAATCCGAGTCCATTGCCGTCAGGGACACCCGCGTCGAGGGCATCGACACCGGAGTGACCCGCGGCATCGGGGTGCGCGTCGTGCTCGGCGGCTGCTGGGGCTTCGCCGGCACCGCGACTTTGAACCCGGCGGAGATCGAGCGGACCGCTCGCCTGGCCGTGGAAATCGCTCGGGCCTCCTCGATGGTCAGGGGAGCGCCGGCGCACCTGGCTCCACAGGAGCCGATCGTCGCTACCTGCACCACCCCCTTCGCCGAGGACCCGTTCGCGATTCCCCTGCAGAAGAAGGTCTCCCACCTGCTCGAGGCCACCGATGCCATGCGCTCGGTGCCGGGGCTCGCGATCGCCGAGGCAAGCATGCAGTACTGGCGGCGGCACTCACTGTTCCTCTCTTCCGAGGGGGCCGACATCGAGCAGACGATCCTGCAGTCGGGGGCCGGGATCGTTGCCACCGCCGTGGGTGAGGGCGATTTCCAGCAGCGCTCCTACCCAAACTCCCCCCGGGGCAACTACGTCTGCGGCGGCTTCGAATTCGTGCGCGAAATGGATCTGGCGGGCAACGGCGCGCGTGTGGCCCGTGAGTCGCTGGATCTGCTGGCGGCTCCCGAGTGCCCTTCCCTCGAGACCACATTGATCCTGTTCAGCAACCAGCTTGGCCTGCAGATCCACGAGTCGGTGGGACACCCCACCGAGCTCGACCGCATCCTCGGCATGGAGGCCGCCTATGCGGGCACCTCGTTCGTGAATCTCGAGGACCGCGGGAGGCTGCGCTACGGCTCGCCCCTGGTCTCGATCACGGCCGATGCGACTCTGCCGGGAGCCATGGGCAGCTTCGGCTTCGACGACGAGGGTGTCCCCGCACAGCGCACTCCCCTGATTGTCGACGGGGTCCTGGAGAACTTCCTGACCAGCCGGGAAACCGCTTCACTCATCGGGGAGGGGTCCAACGGGACTGCCCGCGCCGAGAATTGGGGCGCCATCCCGCTGATCCGGATGACCAACATCAACCTGGAGCCGGGTCAGGGCAGCCTCGCCGATCTGATCGCCGACACCAAGGAGGGCATCTACCTGGACACCAACCGCTCCTGGTCGATCGACGACAAGCGCATGAACTTCCAGTTCGGCTGCGAGATCGCCTACGAAATCCGCGACGGCAAGCTCGGCCGGCTCTACAAGAACCCCAACTACTCCGGGCGCACCACCGAGTTCTGGGACTCATGTGACGCAATCGCCGGGCCTGAGGAATGGAAGGTGTGGGGCACGCCCAACTGCGGCAAGGGACAACCGGGACAGGTGGCGCGCGTGGCACACGGCGCTTCACCGGCGCGCTTCCGCGGAGTAGCGGTGGGGGTGAAGGCCTGATGCTCACCGGTCGCGATCGCCTGCTGGAGATCGCCTCCGCCGGGCTGGACGTTGCCGGCGCAGAGGCCGCTGAGTTCTTGATTGTGCGTGACGCCTCGGGCCTGACGCGCTTTGCCTCCAACCGCATCCACCAGAACGTCTGGCGCGAGGACGGCGAGTTGCGCGCTCGGGTCGTGCTCTCAGGCGGTCGTTGCGGCGTCGCTTCTTCGCACGACCTGTCGCCGGCGGGGGCCCTCGAAACCGCCGTGCGAGCTCGAGCCGTGGCCGAAGTCGCGGTGGCCGACCCGGAGTTCGCGGGACTCTCCTGGCCTGCCCCCTGCCCGCGCGTCGACTCCTTCTCGGAAGAAACGGCCGGAGCTGATCCGCAGGCCCGCGCCGAAGCAGTGAAGCAAGCGCTCGCCGGATTGCCGGGCGGATGGGAAGGGGCGGGGGCCTACGAAACGGGGGGCGTGGAGATGGCGCTCGCCAACTCCAACGGCGTGCGCGCCTACCATCCCTCCTCGCGTTGCGCCTTCTCGATCCTGGTCTCCGGGCGGGACTCCTCGGGTTGGGCCGAAACCACCGAATTCGATCGCTCCCGGGTTGACACCGCGGTCTCGGCGGCGCGCGCCGCGCGCAAGGCGGAGCTCTCCCGGCACCCGATCGAGATCCCGGCCGGCACCTATCCCGTGGTGCTGGAGCCTTGCGCGGTGGGGGCCCTGGTTCAGTTCCTGGGCTACATGGGCCTGGGCGCCAAGGCATACCTCGAGGGTCGCTCCTTCGCCAGCGGCAGGCTCGGCCAGGAAGTGGCGCACGAGAGGGTCACGATCGTGGACGACGCACTGCGTGCCGAGAACCTGGGCGTTCCCTTCGACTTCGAGGGCGTTCCCAAGCAGCGGGTCGCCCTGATCGACCACGGAGTGCTCTCAGGCGTCGTCTGGGATCTGGCCACCGCCCGTAAGGCCGGGCGAGCCAGCACCGGCCACGGACTGCCCGCCCCCAACGTCGACGGCCCGTCGGCGATGCACCTGGAGAT
>JBBAAN010000053.1:0-14584 GCA_041658225.1 Actinomycetota bacterium | reverse complement strand
CTGTGCTTGGCAGTGATGGCCGCGCTCGCGGCCCAACCCGGTGCGGGTGTGGCAGCCGACCAGCCCGAATCAACGCCCTCCGCACAACCCGACGCAACGCCCTCCGCACAACCCGACGCAACGCCCCCGAGCAAACCCAACCAACGTCCTCCACGCCGGTCTCGCCATTTGCCGACGCGAAGGAAGAGGCGGAGATGGAGCAACTGCTCCAGGATGAGGGCACCGCCCTTGGAGACAGATTCGCGGGCGCGTGGCTCAACTCCGACGGCACCGTGGCGGTAGGCATCACGGAAGGGCCGGTTCCCGAAGCCCTGGCAAACCGCCCGAAGGTGCGCATCGTCCAGCGGCAGTTCTCCACCGCGCGGTTGGACGCCGCGATGGACACGGTGGTCACCCGGCTGAACGCCCTCCTCGCACCCAAGGGAGCGCCCAAGGGGTCCGGCAACGGGTCATGGCCGTGGCAAGCCCGGGTGAATCTGCAGGACAATGTCGTCGACGTCGAGATCGACCGAGGCCAGGCATCGAAGCGAGACAAGATCGAGGAGGCCCTGGCCGACGAGATGTCGGCTGGGACCGTCCGGATCGTCAGCTACGAGAAGTCCGTGACCCAGCAGAAGACCTGCGGCTCCCGCATCAACTGCAGCACTCCCTTCCGTGGCGGCATAGAGGTCATTAGCCGCACCTGTGTACTACTGCACGCTCGGATTCGTAATGCGCGACCCCGTTGGGGTGCGGTTCATGTCCACGGCTTCGCATTGTCCGGGGTCACCGTGGAATCACGCGGGCCGGGCCATCGGATCAACGGTCTGGACGCAGGACTCCGGCCGTATCGACTTCAAGGTCATCCGCGAGAACAATCAGAACGAGGCTGTTCCGACCAACTGGGTCTATCGGGATTCCACACCGACCGCGACGATCACGACGAAGATCACGAACCCGAACTCATCCCTCGTGGGCAACATCGTCTGCCTCGAGGGAGCGGTCAGTGACACGTCGTGCGGGTTCGTGACGAGCTACAACGCCTCCTACATGGGACGCTCCAAGTTTGGCCAGATGTCCAACACCGCCTGCCACGGTGACAGCGGGTCTCCAGTAATCAACAACAGCACGCTCCGGGCGTACGGACTGCAAGTAGGTACTAGTTTCCTGCCGGGGCAGGACTGCGGCACCCCCAGCTTCTTCACGTGGGTCCCGTACTTCGAGAGCGCATCGGGCTACCAGGTGTTGTTGACATCCACGACCGAAGGGCTCGGGCAGGGCCAGCGCATGAACGCGGACCAGTACATCCTTTCGCCGAACGGCCTCTACAAGGTCATCATGCAGCAAGACGGCAACCTCGTGATGTACCAATCCGGCGGGGGCGCGGTCTGGTCGACCCGTACGAACAACAATCCCGGCAGCTTCGCCGTGATGCAAAACGACGGCAATCTGGTCGTCTACCGGGCAGGCGGCGGAGTCGCGATCTGGGCGTCCGGGACCGGGGGCAACTCCGGCTCGCGCCTCATAATGCAAAACGACCGGAACCTGGTGATATACGGTACGAACGGCACCGCTAGTTGGGCATCAAACACGGGGGTCTAGCGGGTTTGCGAACGGACATCCGTCCACACCGCGGGCGTCCGGTGGGCTCGTCGCCCAGATAGCAGACTGGGCTTCCGAGGCGGGTAGAGGGAGGGCATGTGGTTTCACCATGACCCGCAAGCACCGGGAGGTGAGCCACATGCCCGGAGTGGGCAAGGTGATGAGGCACATGGGAGACGTTCGAAGAACCCGAGGGCTCGTCACACTGGCCGCGGTCGTCTTCGCGGCGTTGGCGTTGGCCGGCTGTCGGGGTGAGGCCAAGCCAGCCCGGGTCAAGCTCATCGTGAGCGACCGGCTGGATTCCGGGTCGATCTTCACCGTGAGCTACGAGCCGCGTGACCCGGCCGATATCAGCCGGTTGCGACCACACGTCAATCTGACTCTCAAACACAAGGGTAAGGCACTCAATACACTCCTCCTAGTCTCCGAAGGCCTCTCCGACTTCCCCGCCGAGAACTCGCCTCCCGAGGTGCTTCCCCCCGATTCCGCGGTCCCGACGGTCGGGCTAAGGGGCACCGGCCCATTCAAGGCTCTCCTCCCCAAGCTCGCTCCCGGTCGCTATGAACTCTGCGCCGGTGTGAACTTCGCGGACGCCAACGAACGCGTATCCGAGACTGTCGTGGTCTGCAAGAGCGTGGAGGTCGTGAGGTCAGCGCCGACGCCTTGAGGGGGGCGCACCCGAGCTGCCCTCTGTCATGAGCCCCCTCAGGCACGCTGCTTCTCCAAATCTGCTCTCGCCAGGACCCTCCACCCTTGCGGCCCGGTCTACGGTGCGTTCGGACTCCGAGTCGCCAAAGGCGTCTGCCGCAAGCCCTCCGGGGAACTGGTTAGGGCATCGGCCCGGGATGCGGAAGACCTCGAGGCTAGCTGCGCTCGTGCACCTCACCCAGAGCCCCGTCGAACGCCGCGGGCCCCGGCAAAGGCTGGCCGCCGAATGCCCCCAGAGGGATTCACTCCGTCGAGGACAAGGAATGCCTTGAGAGCCCCCGCGATGGGTTCAACCCATCGCGCATCGTCCTATTCGGCTCGTGGGCTCGCAGTGGTGCGGCACGGATCATCACACCGCCCGCCGCTGCTAGAATCCAGCCAGTCGCCCCACCGCCGGCTCCCCGTCGGGTTCAACTGATTGCGGGTGCGGGGTGGCGGTTCTGCCGAGAGGGGGAAAGGCGCAGTCGTGGCGCTTCGCGGCGTGCTGCCCGGGTGCCCGATCCAGGCACGTCTCGATTCTTCCGGTCCGGGTCGGAGCGCACCTCCGAACGCAACCAGGATCTTCCGATGGTTGACCTTGCTGCCGACCCCTGGTACTGGTAGCGCAACGTGAAAGCGAGAACCTGGTCCCTCCGGCTCACCGCGCTCGGCCTTGGCCTGCTGGCCTTGGCCGCGATGACGCCGCTGCCCTCGGCCGGAGCCGGGGCGGACACTGGCTCCCGGCTGAACGAGGCCAAAGCTGAGCTCGCCACGCTGGTGAAGAAGATCCAGACATCCAGGAAAGAGGCTGCCCGGCTGGAGGCCGAGCTGGCAGGGCTGGAGCTGCGAGCGGCGGAGTCTCGGGGGCAGCTCGGTCGGGTGCAGACCGAGCTGGTCGCCACGCGCCAGGCGGTTTCCGCGGCCGACGAGGAGCACCAAACCCTCCGCGCGAGGTTGAATGCCCTCGCCCGTGACGCCTACATGGCAGGGCCCCCCAACGTCCTCTGGGCGATCCTTGCCCCAGGGAATCTGGGGGATCTCACCGCCCGGGTGGCATACATCAATCGGGTCGGGCGTCACCAGGTCGACCTGGCCCGCCAGGTCCAGGACTTCAAGGAAACCCTCCGCACGAAGGAGGGAAACCTGGACGGACTGGCCCAGTCACAGGTGGAGCTTCTTGCCGAGATCGACTCGGCTTGGGCGGCAAGGCAGCGTGCCCGGACTCAACTCAACCAGGCCCTGCGAAACCTCGCCGACGCCCGGGACAGGATGGTGATCCTGATCTCCCAGCTCGAGAAGCAGCTCAGGGACGAGGAGCTGGCCAGGCTGAGGAGGTCCCTGAGGGGGGAGAACATCGCCTTCGGGAAGTGGGCCGAGAACTTCCTGCCCGTTTTGGGGGCGCCCACTTGCCGGGCCAACCTCGTGGTCGTGGTCGCCTGGCAGGCCCAGGAGTTCACCAAGGCCTCCTGGAACCCACTGGCCACCAGCTACTCAATGCCGGGGGCCACCAAGTACAACAGCCATGGGGTGAGAAACTACGTCTCGCTGGAGCAGGGCCTTGAGGCCAGCAGGCGGACCCTCGCGCTCTCCTCTCACGGCTATGAGGCCATCCTCTCGAGACTGCGAAGCTGCTCTCCCTCGATGACCACTGCCGAGGCCATACGGGACTCGGACTGGTGTCGCGGCTGCACCGAGGGCCAGTACGTCACTGGGGTGGTCCCGAAGGTGGAGCGGAACTACGAGGGCTACGCCGACATGTAGCCCCTTTGAGGATGCACCAGCGCTCGCGGAGACGGAACCTCGCAGGAACGGGGTTGGAGCCCGAGCGGGGGGGACGTCGCGACGGCGATGCGTCTGCCGGCTGAGACACCGGCACAGGGAGCTGCCGAAGAGAGAGGCCGGTGAAGTGCGAGCGGGTTCTCGCCCGGCTCGAGTCCATGGCCAGCCCGCGAGGTAGGATCCCCAGAGTCGCCTGACGCGGAGCAGGGGGTGTGCACGGCAGGCACCGTAGCCGCCGATCGAGGAGGGCAGGATGAGCCGGTTGTCAGTAGCCTGCGGGCCGCGTGCCCTCGTTGTCGTCCTGACCGCAGGTGCCCTGGCACTGTCCGGCTGCGGGGGCGGCTCCGAGAAAGAGGCCAAGGACGCGAGCCCTCAGGCAACCGGCGGCGTTCCTGCTCCATCCGAGGCCTTGAGAAGAGCCTGGGATCGAGAAGCGATGAGCGACCTGCGGAATGCCCTGACTGCGGAGAAGAGCTACTACGTGGATCACCAGGCATACACCGAGGACTCGGCCGCGTTGGCCGGGATCGAGCCCGGCTTGAACTGGATCACCTCCGCTCCCACCGCCCCGAAGGAAGTGCGCGTCGCCGTCAGCGGCACGGAAGGACAGACAGTCTGCACCACCGCTCACAGCCGGTCGGGCACGCACTTCTCACTCAAGGACACTGCCACGGGATCGGACTCGGGAACTAGGTACTACCGAACCCCCAACTGCGAAGGGGAAGGGGCGGATGGCTGGTAGCCGCTGGGTTCCAACCATGCCAGCGCCTTGCCAGTAACCCATCTACCCGCACCGAGAGAGATACTGCGTTTCGCTGAATCGAACCTCGGGATTCTGCGCAGGCCGCGGTGGCCCTGCAACTGGCGTGCGCCATTGTCGAAGACGTCCGGGTGCGCTTTCTCGATCTCGTGAGAGAAGAGCCACGACTAGCTTGGGCGTGGGCGCACACGCCCCTCAGCCCAAGACAGAAGGCGTCGGACCAGTTCGTACGTCGCCTCGCGATCGAGCGGCTCAACCTCGGCGGACAGATCCTCGTATCGAAACGCGACTCCGAAGGGCGTCAGGGCCGTGGCCTCCTCCACCCACTCCGGTACCGACTCCCCGGCCTCTCTTGCAAGGTCAATCAGCGTGGCGATGTTGTGGGTCCGCCCGAACCTCACTCCGTGGACGGCGAGGACCGCCCTCAGCGATTTCTCGGCTGCTTGCTGCGCGTGGAACGCGACTATCTCGCCGGCGACGTTAGCATTCCGCAGAAGTTCGCGAACGGCAGCTTCGTCCTGTTCGGCTTTCCCGAGCAGCACCGTTGCCAGCTCCTCGGGTTCACGCCGCCTCATACAGCACCTTGCCCTCGGCTAGGGCTTCGTACAGGACCGTTCCCGGAAGGTGCCCCCACTCGAAAACTTGTTCCTCACTGTAGAGGAGTATCTCGACGGGCAGACGGAGAGGCCTCAGTACGTCCAAGAGCCTGACCACTTCCGCGCGTGGCCTCGTCACCTCCTTGAGAACGACCAAGAGGTCGAAGTCGCTATCTTCGGTTGCGTCACCACGCGCATGTGACCCGAAGAGGATGATCCTCATGGGCTGGGCGGCGGCGACTAGACGCCGCACGGCTTCGTCCAGGACATCGGCGGGAATCACTGCGCCTCTTCACCCCAATCTGCGCGGGGCCTGCCGCCGTGGTAGCCGGCTGCGCAGGGTGGCTGGCCCCGACCGATCGCCACCCGTGGCTCTTCCTCTCGTGGCGCCTGCCCAATCAAGCGAAAGGCTATCAGCACTCATCACGTGACCGCCACGGGAACCAGCGATCTTGCGCTGTGGCGGTCAACAAGACCCGCCAGTGCCATCAACAAGCACCACGACAAGAAGTGAAAGGCGGTACGACGATGACAAGCCCAATGGGCAAGACCTTGCTCGGAGCCTTCCTCACCGTGGCAGCGCTTGGCTCACTCGCGGCGCTTGCCACCAGGGCAACCGGCGCCCAGACTCCTTCCTCTCAGCGTTGCTGGTTTGACTCGATTGCCGAGCTGGCGCCAGGTCCCGATACCGCCCCTGCCGATCCGGCTATCGGTGGTCCCGCCGCCGATTCCTCCCGCTCCCAAGAGCAACCCGCGACCTCCGACGAGCAGGCCATCCAGCACTACCAGGCAGCCATCCAGCGGGAGCAGAATGGGCCGGGAGACCTCGGGCCGTTTGGCCAGCGAGAGCTTCACCGCGTTCGGGCCCAAGCCATCGCCTCTTCAAAGTGAGCGAGCGCCAGGAACACCTCCAGCACTTGGGGCTGGGTCGATGGCAAGGGCGAGGTGCGAGCCCAGTACCTCTTAAGCCAAAGAGACGACGGGAGCTGGGTGGTGATGGAGGAACACGTGGTGATCCCCGACCACTTCTGCACCAAGCAAACCCGACCATAGGAGGGGGTCATGGGCAGGCTGGCGCGTAGCGCTCCTCTTGTCGCCCTGGTGGCGGCTCTGGCTCTTGCCACCTCCTGCGGGCGAGGGACTTCCAATTCCCAGGCCACCGGGTCAAAGGGCCGGCTCATCGTGGAGCAGCTCCTCTACGGCGCCTGCGAAGAGGGTTGTGCCGACTACCTCCAGGTATCCCAGGGGGACCAGGTGGTAGTGACGGTCCGAGTGGGGCAGGACATCCGCGAGGGCCGCTTCGCGGTACCCCAACTGCTGCTGGACGACACCTTCGAGGAGGGGACCTACCGGCTCACCTGGTGGACGGTGGACTGCCTGGCGACATCCTGCCGAGGACTCACGGTCACGCCAGAGAAGGTGTCCGCCACGAAGGTGAAGGCTGGCTACTGCTCCTCCGACGTGTGGGTGCGCGCGGGTGAGACGACACGGGTGCGCGTCAGCGAACGAGAGCCATCTCTGACTCCTCCTCCCACGCCGGGGTCGCCCTATCGAATCGAGGTCATTCCGGAGGAGACCTCAATTCCGCAAACGTCACCCTCCGACATGCCAACCCCGCAGTCGTCACCTTCCGAAGAGAGCACGTCCGGGTAGCACCAGTCCTTCGGCCATGCCTCATCACGGGCAGCACCGGAAGGAGTGAGCGTCCGGACAGTTGGGCAGATAGCCATTCCACTCCAACAGCGGCAGCTCGACCTTGGGCGAGGGTCATACGCAGGTCCCAATGTGGGCCCGGTATTCGGGACGGTGCCAGTCCTCCAGGGGGCTGCCGGCCCTGCGAATCCGACCGTTGACCGGTCCCTTGCTTCAGCCCGCTGGCCCCTTGGGCGCCATGTTGCGGAACACCAACCCCTCGGGACCGGCGTCCACCTCGACGGTGTCGCCTTCAGTGATCTCGCCCTTGAGCAGTTTCATGGCCAGGCGGTCCTGGATCTCTCTTTGGATCAGCCGCTTCAAGGGCCTTGCGCCGTAGGCGGGATCGAAGCCCTTGTCCGCAAGATAGGCCTTGGCCGCATCGCTCAGCACGATCTGAAGGTGCCGATCGGCCAGGCGCTTCCGAAGCAGGTCCACCTGGATGTCCACGATGTGGGCGAGCTGCTCCTTGGTGAGCTGATCGAAGACTAATACCTCGTCCACGCGGTTCAGAAACTCCGGCTTGAAGTAGGCGCGCATGGTCTCCATGACCCGATCGTGCTTCTCGGCCGCTCCCAGCCAGTCCTCGGCGTACAGCGCGCCGCCCAGGTTGGAGGTCATGATGAACGTTCCCACCCCCGACGCAGCAGGGGAGCTAGTATGGACGCGTTCCTTCGGAGTCTCAGCGTGATGATACCCGGGGAGGTTAGGACAGATGACCGCCAGCGCCATGGCTGGAGCCGAGCGTCGTCCGGCCGACTGGATCCCCGTCGTCGTGGAACGCCTCGTGAGCGAGTTCCGGCCGTTGCGCGTCATCCTGTTCGGATCGCAAGCCCGAGGCGAGACCGGACCCGATAGCGACATCGACCTACTCGTGGTCCTGCCCCATGTCCGCGACAAGCACGCCACCATGGTTGCCATGCTCAGGACTATCTCCGATTTGCCAGTCTCAGTCGATGTCATCCCCACCGACCCAGAGGAAATCAAGCAGCGTGGCCACCTCGTTGGGACGATCCTGCGGCCGGCCCTCAGGGAAGGGAGGGTGGTGTATGAGCGAGCAAAGCAGCCGGCATCACGCTGACGCTTGGCGCTGGCTGCTCTATGCCCGCCAGGACTTGGCGGCGGCGAAGCTGCTGCTGGGAAGCAGAGAAGAGGTCGTCCCCCGACAAGCCTGCTGGCTCGCTCAGCAGGCAGCGGAGAAGGCCCTCAAAGCAGCCCTTGTCATGGCGCAGGTGGATTTCCCAAAGACCCACAACCTCAATGTCCTGCGCAACCTGCTGCCCCCTGCGTCATCGGCCAGAAGAGAACCGCCTGATCTCGCGGAACTCACAGTCTGGGCAATCGAAGCCCGCTATCCGGGAGATTGGCCGGAGGCCACAAGCGCGCAGGCCGCGGTGGCCCTGCAACAAGCGCACACCATTGTCGAAGCCGTCCAGGCCGACCTTGGATCGGAGACCGAGTCGCCGTAGGTGAACTGGCGCCTGTTCCCCCACGCGGTGTGAGCAGACGCTACTTCCGAAACTCCAGACCCTCGGGGCCCGCGTCCACCTTGACGGTGTCGCCCTCGGTGATCTCTCCCTTGAGCAACTCCATGGCCAGACGGTCCTGGATCTCCTTCTGGATCAGGCGCTTCAAGGGTCTTGCGCCGTAGGCGGGATCGAAGCCCTTGTCTGCAAGATAGGCCTTGGCCGCATCGCTCAGCACGATCTGAAGGTGCCGATCGGCCAGGCGCTTCCGAAGCAGGTCCACCTGGATGTCCACGATGTGGGCGAGCTGCTCCTTGGTGAGCTGATCGAAGACTAATACCTCGTCCACGCGGTTCAGAAACTCCGGCTTGAAGTGGGCGCGCATGGCCTCCAGGACTCGATCCTGCTTCTCGGCCGCTCCCAGCCAGTCTTCGGCGTACAGCGCGCCGCCGAGGTTGGAGGTCATGCTGAGCAGGGTGTTCTTGAAGTCCACGGTGCGGCCCTGCCCGTCGGTCAGGCGCCCGTCGTCCATGATCTGCAACAGCACGTCGAAGACGTCCGGATGGGCCTTCTCGATCTCGTCCAGCAGCACCACTGAGTAGGGCCGGCGGCGCACGGCCTCGGTGAGCTGCCCACCTTCCTCGTATCCGACGTAGCCGGGAGGCGCGCCGATCAGGCGGGACACGGAGAACTTCTCCATGTACTCGCTCATGTCCACGCGCACCACGGCCCGCTCGTCGTCGAACAGGAACTCCGCCAGGGCCCGCGCCAGCTCGGTCTTTCCGACCCCCGTGGGCCCGAGGAAGATGAACGAGCCGATCGGCCGATTGGGGTCCGACAGCCCGGCGCGCGCGCGGCGGATCGCGTCCGAGACCGCCTTCACTGCCATGTCTTGCCCCACGACCCGCTCGTGCAGCCGCTCCTCCATGTGCACGAGCTTGGCCACCTCGCCCTCGACCAGGCGGGCGACGGGGATGCCGGTCCAGGCGGAGACGACCTCGGCGACGTCCTCCTCACCGACTTCCTCCTTGAGCATCGCTCGGCTCTGCTGCAGCTCCGCGAGCTTGGATTGCGCGGCGTCGAGCGTCTTGCCCAGCTCGATCAGCTTGCCGTAGCGAAACTCAGCGGCCTTCTCCAGATCCCCGTCACGTTCGGCCCGCTCGGCTTCACCGCGCACCCGCTCGACCTCTTCCTTCGTAGAGCGGATGGCCCCGATGGCTTCTTTCTCCTGAAGCCAGTGGGCCTTCATGCCCTCCGACGATTCCTTCAGCTCGGCCAGTTCGCGCTCGAGCTTGCCCAGCCGCTCCCTCGACGCGGCATCCTTCTCCTTGCGCAGCGCGGCGCGCTCGATCTCGAGTTGCTTCGCGCGCCGTTCCACCTCGTCGATCTCGGTGGGCATGGAGTCGATCTCGATGCGAAGCCGGCTCGCCGCTTCGTCCATCAGGTCGATTGCCTTGTCGGGCAGGAAGCGCCCGGTGACGTAGCGATCCGACAGAACCGCAGCGGCCACCAGCGCGGAGTCCTGGATGCGCACGCCGTGATGGACCTCGTAGCGCTCCTTCAGACCGCGCAGGATTCCGACGGTGTCCTCGACGGATGGCTCCCCCACGAGCACCGGCTGGAAGCGCCGCTCCAGAGCCGCGTCCTTCTCCACGTGCTTTCGGTACTCGTCGAGAGTAGTGGCCCCGATCGTGCGCAGCTCGCCGCGAGCCAACATCGGCTTGAGCATGTTGCCGGCGTCCACAGAGCCCTCGGCCGCACCCGCACCCACGATCGTGTGAAGCTCGTCGATGAAAGTGATGACCTGACCCTCGGAATCGGAGATCTCCTTGAGAACGGCCTTGAGCCGCTCCTCGAACTCGCCGCGATACTTGGAGCCGGCCACCATCGAGCCGATGTCCAGGCCCACGACCCGCTTGCCCTTCAGGCCCTCCGGCACATCGCCGGCGACGATGCGCTGCGCAAGCCCCTCCACGATCGCGGTCTTGCCCACGCCCGGCTCTCCGATCAGCACGGGGTTGTTCTTGGTGCGCCGGGATAGCACCTGGATCACGCGGCGGATCTCGGAGTCGCGCCCGATCACCGGATCGAGCTTGCCCTTGCGCGCAAGCTCGGTGAGGTTGCGCCCGTAGCGCTCCAGCGCCTGGTACTTGGACTCGGGGTCCTGGTCGGTCACTCGCTGACTGCCGCGCACCTCGACCAGGGCCGAGAGGATCGCCTCGCGGCTGACGCCCGCTTCCTTCAGAACGCTTGCCGCCGGGCCCGAGATCTCGGTCAGGGCGAGCAGCAGATGTTCCGTCGAGACGTACTCGTCCTTCAGGGACGCGGCTTCCTGAGTTGCCCGTTCCAGCACGCGCGCCAGAGTGGGAGAGATCTGGACCTGTTGTCCGGCAGAACCGTATACCTTCGGGTTGCGGGCGACTGCTTCCTCGGCACGCGCCTTCAGTCGCGACGGGTCGGCGCCCAACTTGCCCACCACGGGAAACACGACACCTTCCGGCTGCGAGAGCAACGCGACGAGCAGGTGCTCGGGCTCCACCATCTGGTGAGAGCTCGCGCCGGCGAGCTTCTGCGCCTCGACGAGAGATTCCTGTGCCTTGAAGGTGAACTTGTTTGCGTCCATGCCATCCCGCCTATCTTCGAGCCCGCCACTCGTCTTCCAGCAACGCGTACTCCGCGTAGTCGTGCCAGCGGGCCTTGTAGTAGAAGAGCTCGCGGGAGATCCCCTCGAACTTGAACCCGCACGCCTCGAGCGTCTTGCGGGCCGGGACGTTGTCCTCGTGAGTGCCCGCCGTCAGCCGGTGATAGTGCAGTTCCCCGAAGAGGTAGTCGACCAGCAGTTGCGTCGCCGCCCTGCCGTATCCCTTGCCCCGATCGGAGGGATCCCAGAAGCCCAGGCCGATATCTGCCATCACCGGCGCCATGCCCCTCGGCCATTGGTGGGGTCGGTAGCCGATCGCTCCCACAGCTCGGCCGGCAACGTCTACGACCAACCGCACGTTGTCCTTGCCAATGAAGCCGTCTTCGTCGAACTCCTTCTTCATCTCCTGTCGGGACCGGAAAACGCGGTGGTCATACGGCCCGAAGAGATCAAGCCGGTCCAGAGACTCGAAATAGACCGGCAGGTCCTCCTCGTGGAAGGGCCTGACGCTCACCCCTAGCTCGCCGATCAGCCCTGTCGCTTCCACGCGACCACCGCCCTCCTTGTGGGGACCAGATCTCGCCTGTAGGAGCGATGCACCGCTTCAACCTCTTCCTTCAGTCGTCGCGTCACCTCGCTCAAGGCCGAGCTCACCCGTTCCAGTTCCTCTTCGAGCGCCAGCACCCGGCGCACTCCCTCGAGGTTCAGACCCTGCTGCGTCAGTTCCTGGATCCGACGAAGCCGGGCGATGTCCTTCTCCGAGTAGCGGCGCGTGTTGCCGGCCGTGCGACCGGGCTCGACAAGTCCCTTGCGCTCGTATGTGCGCAGGGTCTGGGGGTGCACACCGGCCAACTCCGCCGCCACCGATATGATGAAGACCGCTCTTCTCTGGTCGGCCATCACAGCTTCCTGCCTCTCCGGCCCCCAACGCCACCGGCTCTCGCCAATCGCCACCATCCGATGCGGTTGCCCACCGCCGCTTCCGCCTCGTCAGTCAAAGCCCAAACCCCTTGCGGGGGTCGTCCTTGCGCAACGATGCATAGCGCTCGAGCGCATCCCGCTCCTGCGAGGAGAGCTTGCCCGGAACCTGTATGGTCACCGTCACTAGTAGGTTGCCCCGCTCGCCTCCCCGGCCCTTGGGGGCCCCGTACCCTCGCACCCGGAAGGTCTTGCCCGGCGGCGTTCCCGCCGGAATTTTCAGAGTGACCGGGCCCCCATCCAGTGTCGGCACCCGAATCGTGGTGCCCATGGCCGCCTCGGGAAAGGTCAATGGGGCACTGATCACCAGATCCGCTCCTCGCCTCTCGAACAGCGGATGCGCTTCGACTTCAACCACCACGTAGAGGTCGCCCGCCGGTCCGCCCGCCGGTCCCGACTCGCCGTGCCCTGCCACTCGGATGCGCGAACCATCCTTCACGCCGGCCGGCACGCGCACCTTGATCTCGCGCACCGCGGTCTGCCGACCGGATCCGCGGCAGGCGCGACAGGGCTCGTCGATGATCTGCCCGCGCCCCCGGCACGTCCGGCACGGCTCGGAGAAGCCGAACATCCCGGCCTCGCGCACCGTGCTTCCCTGCCCGTGACAATCGGGGCAGGTACGGGGCAGCGTCCCCACCTTTGCGCCGGTGCCGTTGCAGGTGGAGCAGGCGCTTGCCCCCGCGAGGCGAAGAGGCAGAGTCATGCCCCTGAACGCATCCTCGAAGGAGACCCGCACTCTCGTCGCGACGTCCTGGCCGCGCCGAGGTCCGGCTTGGCCTCGCCGGCCACCACTGAACATGGAGGAGAGCAGATCCCCAAGGCCACCCTCCCCAAACCCCTGGAATCCCCCGAGGTCCTCGAAGCGGATTCCCGCACCGCCGGGCCCTCCCGGGCCCCCAAAGCGGAATCCGCCCTGCGAGAACATCTCGCGGGCCTGGTCGTACTCCTGGCGTTTCTTGGCATCGGAGAGGACGGCGTAGGCCGCCGAGATCTCCTTGAACTTCTCCTCGGCCTGCGGGTCCGAGCGATTGGCATCGGGGTGATAGGTCTGAGCGAGCTTGCGGTAGGCCTTCTTGATCTCGGCGGGCGTCGCGGTCTTGCCCACGCCCAGGACGGCGTAGAAGTCCTTCTCCAGGTAGTCGCGCGTGCTCATGTCCCGCCCACTCCCGGCCCACCGCCTGCTCGCATCCGCCCCGCCCCAATCCGAAGCTCGTCGGACCGAGCCCCGGTGTCCGCTGCTGCGCGCACGGCGCTTCTACGCGCGCGCTAGGCCTTGGCCACCTTCACCATGGCCGGGCGCAACACCTTGCCCTTGAACGCATAGCCCTTGCGCAGCACCGCGACCACGGTCGGCTCGCCGTGGGCGGCGTCCTCGACCTGCACCACCGCCTCCTGCAACGCCGGGTCGAAGAGACTTCCCTCACCTTCGATCGCCGTGAGGCCTTCCTTGTGGAGCACTTCATGGAACTGGCCGTAGACCAGCTCGAGACCACGGCGCATCCGCTCGAAGTCCTGGCTCTGCTCGGCCGCGGCCAGAGCGAGATCGAAACTGTCCAACACCGGGAGAAGACCCTCGACCAGTCTCCCCGCCGCCGACTCCGCCATTGCCGTCTGCTCGCGCATCACGCGTTTGCGGTAGTTCTCGAACTCGGCCTTGAGCCGGCGCAGGTCATCGAGATATCCGGCAGCCTCAGCGCGAGCGGCTTCCATCTCGCCCGTCCCCGCCGGCCCGCCGACCTCTTCGGTGCCGGGCCATTCCTCGGACTCCGCGATCCCTGAGGGGCCTTCCGGCTCCGCCTCGGCGGGCATGGCAGGCAGGCTCGCCTCGGCTTCTCCCGCTTGCCGCGCTCCCACTTCACTGCCCGCTTGCTTCATTTCCCTTTTCGCGGTCATGCCATGCTCACCGTCCGACCGCTTCGGCTTGCCGCCCTTGTCCATTCCTGCTCCTTGCTGAGCCGGGTCCCCACCCGACTACTTGTCTTCGTTGCCCTCGTCAACGATCTCGGCGTCGACGACCTCTTCTCCACCCTCGGTAGAGGCACCCGCCGACGCCGTACCGCCCGCGCCGGAAGGGCCTCCGGCCCCACCTTGCGCGGAAGCCGCCTTGTACACCGACTCCGCGAAGTGGTGGCTCGCCGCGGTCAGCCGCTCCACGGCCTGCTTGATCGCCTGGACATCGCTGCCCTTAACCGCTTCCTTGACCTCGCCGACGGCTTTCTCGATCGCCTCGCGATCAGCAGCCGAAGCCTTGTCTCCCTGCTCGCGCAAGGTCTTCTCGACCTGATAGACGAGGTTCTCGGCGTTGTTGCGCGTCTCCGCCTCCTCGCGCCGGCGGTGGTCCTCGGCCGCGAACTGTTCGGCCTCACGCATCATCCGATCGATCTCATCCCTGGGCAGGGCGGAC
>JBBAAN010000052.1:0-15177 GCA_041658225.1 Actinomycetota bacterium | reverse complement strand
GAGTTCTGGAGTCTCGCGCACGCCCGCGTCGTGATCGAGGGCTTCCGCATGGAGTACAACACCGAACATCTGCACAGTTCGCTCGGCTACATCACGCCCGCCGAGTACGCCGCCAAGTGCGTCCCAGCCATCGCTGCGGGCGCGGCGTGAGATGGTCCGCTACGATGCCAGGAAACCGGAGACCCTAATGTCAAGACCGGTCCCACGTATGGGGGCCGCCCACATGAACCACCGAGGAACGTCCTTCCACCCGGTCGGCAGCCGCCGTAGCCCCGCAAGCAGAGCCCAAAGCGAAGTGTGAAGCGCCCAGTCGGGGATGCGGAGCACCGAGCCGGCAACCTCGTCCGCGAACTCCCCTCCGAAGAGCACCCGCACCTCGGCCTCCCGGCAGATGTCCGGAAGCAGGCAAAGCGCCGGATGGATGATGTGGAACACGGCGCCAGTCGTCCCATTCGGCAAACCCTCTACCCCGGCAACCGGGCCCCTGGGCATGAGCCGCAGACGTTCGCCGGGACGGACCTCTTGGAACCAGGAGCGGCGCACCCCGTACTGAGAAAGCAGGGGATCTATGTAGGAGCGCTCGCGGTCCAGCCGCTCACCCGGAGGTGGGACCAAGCTCAGGGTCATGACCTCCCGGCCCACCACCCCGCACGCGAGGCAAAGCAGCGACGAGGAATCCACACCGCCGCTCAGCGTCAAGAGGTTCCGCCCGTCCGGATCCAAGTCGCGGGTGAGCTTGGCGATGAGCGCTTCCCTCAGCGCCTCCGCGTGCTCCCCGACCCGCTCGGGTGTCGGGGGTTCCAGCTTGTCCGGCCGCGGGTCCCAGTAGCGCAGGCGGCGCACCCCATTGCGGGCAGAGATGACTGCCGCGTGACCGGCCGGCAGGATGCCGACCCCACGCAGGAAGGTTCGATCGTCCGGGAACAGGCCGTACCCGGTGATCCAGGCCGCGTTGACCAAGGGATCTAACTCCGGTTCGCCCGGCAGATAGCGCACGAAGTCCCCCAGGCGGGTGCCTATGGCCAAGACGCCCGCCGAGGAGTGCAGGTAGACCGGGGCCAACCCGGCACACGAGCGCACGGCGGTGACGCCCCCGTCGTGGCGGAAGCGGAGGAACGTGAAGTCGCCGGGCAGACGGTCAAGCGACTCGGGATCAGAGTCCACCAGATCGCACACCCTCCGCAACCGCTCGGCCGTGTCGGTCCCTCCCACGCCGGCGCGCAGCCGGCCCGCCGCGTCGTATCCGTCCACCACCCTGTCTCGCCCCTCCGCAAAGGCCAGCCCCGCCGCGCGCACCAAGGGATCATCGGGCAGCCCGCCGGGAAACGCCTTGGACGCCGCCACCCACCCCGGAGCGGGATTCCAGACCTCCTCGAATTCCCCCGCCGTGCGGAGATCGGCTTCAATCGCCGAATGAACAGACGGGTCGTCCGCTCTGAGTGCGAAGAGGTTGGCGAGGGGTGGAAGGCTCACGCGCACACCTCCGCGAACGGTCGCTCAATCAGGCCTGGGTCGGTGGCCATCGCTTGGAGAAGCTCGCCGGCGATGGCCGGGGACAATGGGAGACGCCAGGGCACTTCCGCCTCGTAGACGAGGACGCTTCGGGCCAGCGCGACCAGGTCTCTGAACTGCCGCAAGAGCAACGCCCGGTCCAGCCACCCGGCCACGCGGGGCGCAAGCGCTACAGCCGCAGCCGCCTCCGCCCCTTCAAGCCGGCGCAATGAGACGTGCCGCGCCTCACGGGACAAACGGGGAACGAGGATCGCCTTCAGCCACGGCCGGCCCTGGGTCAACGGAAGCTCGACGGCCAAACGCCCATCAGGGTGCGTGGTCATCTTGGCCTCCGCCAACCTCCCCGCCAGCTCAACGGCTCCCGGCCGCAACCGCAGCTCGCGCGCGCCCGTGTGGCAGCGCACCCCTTCGGGGCTGAGATCGAAACGCAAGAGATCGTCGGTCACCAGGTCTGCGCCTGCCGCACACAGGCAGGCCGCGATGGTCGACTTTCCGGCACCGGGCCCGCCCGCAACGGCTATGGCCTGGTCGCCGAAAGAGGCGGCGGCGGCATGCAGGGTGGTCTCCCCCCGCAGACCGAGGAGGAACGCCAACACGCTTCCCGTAAGCAGGAGCGAGGCAAAATCCCAACCCCGTGAGGGGTCGGGGTGGGCGCTCACGCGCCGCAGGTCATGCGAAACCCTGAAGTCGCACACCCCGAAGAACCGCACCACATAGCCATCCTGGGTCCGCACGCACGTACTTCCCCCCGACCGGGCTTCCGCTCGACCCGGCGTGTGCTCAGTCTCGGCGGAGGTCGGGCCTGAGGGCAGACGCAATTCCGCCAAGACCCGGCCGTCGGGTCGGGTGTAGGGCACGCCGGCTTCCGCTCCCAGCTCGACCTCTATATCGCATTCCGCCCCAGCGACGGTGGGGGCGGCCAGAGGCAGATCGGAACGCACACGCAGTCCGTGGAGAAGGTAGGTGGGCCTTTCCGTCATCTCGCCTCCACTGCACCAATTCGGCTGTCCGGGAACTGCTGGTGGAGTGAGTAGGCGGCCCGGTTCCTCATCGAGCCCCTCCGGTCGCGGACCTCGCCGCCCGCAGCGGGATGAAGGCCGGCGCATCGGGGTCCAGCGCGACCCCGTCGATCTCCAGCCACGCGTGCCCGCGAAGCTCGCCGCCTTCCCTTGCCATGCCTATACGGAGCAGGGGACGGCGATGGCGCAAGGCGTTGCCCAGGACAAGGCTCTCCCGAAGACACCTCCCCCTCTCGGGCCAGAGCCGGAACACCGCCGCCACTGTCCGGAGCGCCCGCCGTTCTTGAGCAGTCAGGGCCGGTGCCCCGGCGCCAACGCCGGACCCGGCCTCGACGCCAGCCTCGACATGGTTCACGCCGTCGCAGCCCCTCGCCTTATGCGCAGCCCCAACGCGGGAGCCGCAGGATCCAGTCGCAACTGAGACACCGCCGCCGCCGGTCCCAACTGAGACACCGAGAATCCCCGCCAGTCGCGGTAGGGGGACGAGGCGTATGCCGACATCGACGGCGATCGCCGTCAAGGCGACCCGGATGATCCCCATCTTGTCTGCGACGGACAGCCTGAGGAACTTGCGAACACTTCCTAGCGTGATCCTCACCGGCCGACCTTCTCGCGGACCAAGAGGCCCTTGGCCTCCAGCTCGCCTACGAGGCGTTCCAGGTCGGCAACCAAGCGCTCGGCAGGAACGTCGAACTCCGCGAGCATCCTTTCGCGTACCCGGTCGAGATCCTCGCCCTCCTCGACCAACTGCCAGAACCGCGTGCCGGTCGGATTCAGCGTGAAATAGACCCCCGTCCCGAGGTGAAGCAGCACGGCCTCTCCCGCCACCACCTCGAACACCACGTCCTCGCTGATCCGCAGCCTGCCCTGCTCGCTCACCACGTAGCTCGCCAATGCTGTAGCCATTCCCTCCGTCGTTGCCGCGTGAGCCAACCGGCCGAAGAGCACCGGCCAAGGGCCGACTGCGATCGCCACCCGGGCGCACCACCACTGCTTGACTCATGACTGCTTGACTGTTGCCCGCCGGCGCGCACAGGATTCACCCCATGGCTCATCCGGTCGCCTCCATCCCCAGTCCAGCCAGGAAGAGCGGTGCCGCCGCCCGGATCAGGCGCCGCCGACATCCCAACACCGCATGGCTACCCGTCCTGGCCGGAGCAGGCATCGACCCCGACCTTCTGCTGGCGCATGCGCGGGAAATCGTGCCCACGGGGGTGGCCCTGCTGGCCGTGAAGCGCCTGGAGCAAAGCGGCCGCCGCCTACCAAAGGAACTCCTTGATGCCGCCCGGTTCGACGCCGCTCTGACCCTTCGCTCGGAAGCGGCCCTCGGTCGGGCCGCAGAGGCACTCCGCGCCATCCCCGTCCTGGTCCTGAAAGGTTCGAGCTTCCGACCATTCTGGCCCGACCAAGCCCGCCGCTTCATCGACCTCGACCTGCTCGTGCACCCCGATCGGTTCGACCAAGCCCTTGGTCACCTGGCCAAGGCGGGCTTTTCCCTGCCGGGTCCTCGCGCCCCCATGGCGGGGGTGCGCTGGAAGCGGTGGGAGTCCCTTGCCCGGCGCGTGCCCCACGCCGTCACCGTGTACGGGCCGGGCGGGTGCGCTGTCGACGTCCACAGGACGCTCCCACCCGCCGCCTTCGGCCGGCTCGTTCCCTTCGGCCGTCTGGCTGAGGCGGCTGAGCCCCTGGACACCTTGCCGCTGCGGGCCCTCGGCATGACCCACCGCGTGCTCAGCGCGGCGCTGCACTGCCTCAACCACGGCCCCGCGAATCCGATGCCGTGGCTTGACCTCGCCTTCCTACTGCCGCACGTTTCCCCGACCGCGCTGATCAAGGAAGCCCGATTCTTGGGACTGGGTCCGGCCCTCGCCGCGACCCTCAGGCGGTCGATGGCCCTGGGCCTGCCGGTCGACCCGGTCGCCTACCGGATCCCGCTCCTCGGCGAAGCGGCGCTCTCGCCCCTGCGCACGGCCCGCGCTGTAGTGCTCGCATCGTCTCTACTGAGCAAGCGGGGGCACTGGCTGCTCGGCCTGGAAAACCGGGAAGTCCTTGTGGCGCTGGGCACCCGGCTTGCGGCCGGCCGCCGGCCGCTCGGCCGCTAGCCTGGGACGCGCTGTCGACCTGGCTCGCCACTCGCATGCGGTGCCCACGCGATCTGACCGACGGTTCGCCGCAGCTTCGCCACCATGGCTCAGAGTTCGCAACGCCTCGGTCACCTAGCCCCGGGACGCCACCGACCCGGTCATCCGTGGACTTCGTTCCCCGTCCCGGACTGAGCGGGATGGTGCTCCTCCAGCCAACGCTCGACCTGCCTTGAGTACTCCGCGAAGTCCTCCAGCGCGAGCGGTATAGCTCCGTGTACCAGGCGGTCGTCCACTCCCTCATACTCATGAACGAGCATGTTGCGCAACCCCGCGGCCGGCTCCAGGCGCCTGGCGAGCGATCCCGGCAGGAGCCCGGTTCGCACCGCCGCGCGAAACGACTCCCGGTACTCCCCTGGAGGCCTACCCTCCAACTCAGTCACGACGTGAGTGTTGATGTCCGAGGCCACCTCAACGATGAGCTGGAGCAGCCGTTCGACGGTTCGTCTAGGCCCTCCCGGCCCCGCATAGGCGTCGAAGCCCAGGCCGCGGAAGGCTTCCAGCTCCGTCAGGTAGCCCGCCAGCGAGGAGAGCTTACGGCGGATCAGCTCGGGGCGAACCATCATCCCAGCCTTGCCTTGAGGGCCCCGGCCTCAAGTCGCCGGAACCAGGCCGTGTCCCAGTAGCGCTTCACCGCCAGCAGGCGGAACTCCTCGAAAGCGCCGGGGTGATCCTCATAGACGGGCTGAGCGTCCAGGGCCACCTCGTACAGGAGCAGAGGATCGGCACCGTCTAGAACCGCCAGGCCCACTTCGACGGGGGAACCAAGAGCGCCCAGGATCGCCGCGCGCTCCTCCAACCCTACCTCCCCGCGCCCGAACAGAACCCCCACGTCCAGGTCACTGCGGGCCGTGGCCGTTCCTCGCGCCCACGAGCCGAACACGACCAGAAGCCGCACGGCTTGGGCACGCAAGGCATCGAGATCCAGGTTGAGTCCGAAGTCACGGGGGCCCGTCACCCGAAAAGCCTCCTCGCGCTCAGGCCCCATAGAGAACTATCCCTTCCTCGGCCACGCGGCTGCGGGTCTTCCTCGATGCCGATGCCCTCATTGCGGGCTCAGCGTCCACCACCGGCGCCGCCCACGCCTCGGATCGTCTTGACCCTCCGCCATCAGCGGATGTCGCTCGGAGACTCGCGCCTGGGTGTGGGTTCCCTCAGGCTGTCGCCGGGGGCCTCGGGC
The DNA here is from genome assembly GCA_041658225.1 of Actinomycetota bacterium. Taxonomy (GTDB): domain Bacteria; phylum Actinomycetota; class CALGFH01; order JBBAAN01; family JBBAAN01; genus JBBAAN01. Next base: position 9,325 of record JBBAAN010000052.1, on the reverse strand, counting down.
CTGGGTGTGGGTTCCCTCATGACCTGGCCGTTTCCGCTTGCCTGCTGGCCGTAGTGGCCGTAGTAGCGATACTCGTAGCCATGGCGGTAGCCAGCCTTGGCGCCGGGAGAGAACTCGTTCAGCACTCCCCCCAAGATCCTCGCTCCCACCTGGCGAAGTTGCTCCGCGGAGTGAACGCCCGCGCCGCGCCGCGTGGACTTCCCATCGATCACCAGCAAGACGCCATCGACGCGCGGCGCGATCACCGAGGCGTCGGACACCGCAAGCACCGGAGGGGTGTCCACCAGGACGAAGTCGGCCACCCGCGAAAGCTCCTTCAGGACCTGGTCGAACCGGGGCGAGGCCAGAAGCTCGGCGGGGTTGGGCGGCGCCTTGCCGCTCGAGAGCAACCGCAGGCCCGGGACCCCCGGGCTCTGGATGGCCTCCTCCAGGGATGCCTGCCCGGAAAGCACCTGGCTCATGCCGACCTCATTGGGCACGCCGAAGAACCGGTGCAGCCGGGACTTCCTCAAGTCGGCGGAGACGGCCACCACTCGGGCCCCCGTGGCCGCCAAGGTCACGGCCAGGTTGGCGACCGTAGCGGTCTTCCCCTCACCAGCCGAGGCTGAGGTGACGGCGATCGTCTTGAGGTCCCCGTCGACCCCAACGAATCGCAGGTTGGTGCGAAGCCCCCGGTATGCCTCGGCGGCTGGGGACTTGGGGTCCGCCACGCTGGCGAGGTAGGAGCGCTCTCGCCGATCCCACGTTGCCACCGGCGGGATTGTCCCGAGTACCGAGGTCCCCAGGATCGACTCCGCGTCCTCTTGGGTACGGACTCGCTCGTCAAGGGTGTCGAGCAGGAATGCTGCTCCCACACCCAAGGCCAGGCCCAGCGTCAAGCCCAGCATCCCGTTGCGGGTGTGGTTGGGACGAGAAGGCCTACTCGGGGTCGAGGCGGGTTGGACGATCTGGCCTCCGGAGTTGGGAAGCAGGGCGCCGGGGGAAAGCTCGGCGGCCTTGGCCTGCAGCACTCCGAGTTGGGCGATGAGGGCGTCGCGCTGGCTGGCAAGAGCGGACTTCTTGGTGGGATCTTTCTCTCCGGCCATCTCGCCAGAGAGGTCGGAAGCCTGCTGTTGCACCGCCTGGAGTTGCTCACCCAAAGCCCTTGAGGCCGCCACCAGTGAGGCGGCAGCCACTTCCCGGCGAACATCGAGATAGGCATTGGCAAACCCGTCGGCCAGATCACGTGCGCGCACGGGATCGGTGCTTTCAGCCGTGATGGCCAGTATCGCGGTGCTGGCGACGGTGGAGACCTTGATGGAATTGATGAGGGTCTCGGGAGGATCGGACAAGCGAAGCTCGTCGGCCACTTTCTCCGCCACCTCAGGGCTCCGTACGAACTCGGCTTCGTCGCCGACGCTCTGACGGCTCACGAGCGCCTCGTAGACCGAGTTGGCGCCCGAGGAGGACGAGACCGTGAGTATGGGCCGCACCAACAGCTTGGTCTGGGCTGAATACACCGGGGTCTGTCGAAACGAGAAGAACAGACCCGCCACGAGCGTGACCAGGGTCGCCAGGAGCACGATGCCGATGCGTTCCCTGAGCACCGCAAGGTAGGTCTTGAGTTCCATCCGCTAGCTCTCCACCTTCTCCATCGCGTCCAGAACCGCGCGAACGGAACTGGCCAGGAACATCCTTTGCCCCCCGGGGGTGCGCACGCAGGCCAGCTTCCCGGCATCCGCCCACGAGCGCACGGCCCGTGACGTCACCCGAAACAGCACCGCGACCTCACCGGTGCGAAGCACCGGCTCATCGGAGGCCTGGAATGGGCCGAGTCGCTTGCGCGGGCGCCCTCCTTGGACGAGGGCGATCAGATCTCGGCGCTCTCGTCTGCCCTGTCCATCAGTTCGCACTCAGTATCACCCCGATTCACCGCGCTCTCGATCGGGCCGGCTGAGACTGCCGGTCCCGCAACCGCGTCGGCCGAACTCTCAAGCGGGCCGGCCGAGACTGCCGGTCTGGCGCCTGCGGCCGAGTCACTTTCAACCGGTGAGAAGTCGACGAAAGAGCCGGGCGGGGACACCATCGCCCCAGGCTCCGGGTGCGTCACGGGCTGGCGCTCGGGCTGCCACCCCGATCTCGCCGGGGTAGGCGGGATCGGATGCAAACCGGGTTCGCCGCCGGCCCATCCGTCGCCGGAGGGCTCCACTCCATGGCCGTACTGACCGTAGCCGTAGTAGCGGTAGCCATATCCATGCCGGTACCCGGCCCTCGCGCCGGGGGTGAACTCGTTCAAGACCACACCCACGATCTTGGCCCCAACCTGGCGAAGCTGCTCGGCGGCTTGGACCGCGGCGCCCCGGCGCGTGGTCCGGCCGTTGACAACCAGGATGACTCCGTCGACGCGGGGGGCGACCACCGAGGCGTCCGCGACCGCCAGGACCGGCGCGCAGTCCACCAGCACGAAGTCCGCCCCCTTGGACAACTCGGCGAGCAGGTCGTCGAAGCGAGGCGAGGCGAGCAACTCGGCGGGGTTCGGAGGAACCTTGCCGCTGTCCATGACGGCCACACCGGGCACACTCGGCGCCTGCGCGGCCTCAGCAAGGCTCGCCTGGCCGGCCAGCACCTGAGTGGTGCCGACGTTGTTGGACAGACCGAAGAATCGGTGCAGGCGAGGCTTGCGAAGATCGGCCGATATGACGGCGACCTTGGCGCCGGTGGCGGCCATGGCAATAGCGAGGTTGGCCGCGGTGGCGGTCTTGCCCTCCCCGGCCGAGGCGGAGGTGATGGCGATCGTCTTCAGTCCGCCGTCCAGCCCCACAAATTGCAGGTTGGTGCGAAGGCTCCGGTATGCCTCGGCCGCGGGAGACTTGGGACTGACCAGGCTGACCAGGTAAGCACGATTGGACCTGTCCCAGGTCTCGACCTTGGGGATCGTGCCGATAACGGAGACGCCAAGGTTCTGCTCCGCCTCCTCCTTGCTGCGGATGTGCTCGTCCAGGGTGTCCAGCAGGAACGCCGCCCCCACACCCAAGGCCAGGCCCAGCGTCAGGCCCAACAGAGCGTTGCGGGCATGGTTGGGACGAGCAGGTGAGGTGGGAGTCACCGCCGGCTGCACGACCTGGCCTCCCGATCCTGGAAGCAAGGCACCGGGAGAGAGTTCCGCCGCCTTTGCCTGCAGCACTCCGAGTTGGCCGATCAGGGCGTCGCGCTGGCTGGTAAGAGCGGACTTCTTGGTGGGGTCTTTCTCCTTGCCTATCTCATCTGAGAGGTCGGATGCCTCCTGGCGAAGCTGCTGGAGCTGCTCGCCCAAGACCTTCGAGGCCGCCACCAGTGAAGCGGCAGCCGCTTCCCGGCGGACCTCGAGGTAGGCATTGGCAAACCCGTCGGCCAGATCACGGGCGCGCACAGGGTCTGTGCTTTCAGCGGTGATGGCAAGTATCGCGGTGTTGGCGACGGTGGAGACCTTGACAGAGTTGATGAGAGTCTCGGGGGGTTCGGACAAACTAAGGTCCGCGGCCACCTTCTCCGCCACATCTCGGCTTCGCACGAACTCGGCCTCGTCGCCGACGCTCTGCGAGCTCATCGCCGCGCCCGCGCTCCCATCAGACGATGAGGACACGGTCATGAGGGGCCGCACCAACAGCCTGGTTTGGGCCGAGTACACCGGGGTCTGACGAAACGAGAAGAACAGACCCGCCACGAGCGTGACCAGGGTCGCCAGCAGCACGATTCCGAGGCGTTCCCTCAGCACCGCAAGGTAGGTTCTCAGTTCCATTCCTCAACTCCCCGATGCGAGCCAGAACTCCAGTTCTGAGGCGGTGCTGAAGCGCAAGTTGGCCGGCTGGGAGTCTTCATTGGTCTTCCTCTGGAATCCCGGGAAGAAGATCGAAACCCTCGAACACCACGAAGGAACCCCCCCACCAAGAGGAACGAAGGGGACCCCGTCAAGAGAAACGAAGGGGACCCCGTCAAGAGAAACGAAGGGACTCTCCCGTCCAGAGGAGTCCCGTAATACAAGAGACAACCGCTTGTTCTGCGAGGTTCGCGACTTCCGCTTTTACCGCTTGGGTAGAGCCACCCTAGCCTAGGCAGAATCCCCTGATCTGTAACATGAGTCAAGCACCCACGGGAACTCAGATGAGGCTCGCGCTGCGCCCCCCCCTTGGTCGGAGGGGAACGGCGGGGGTCAGAGCCGCACGAGGTTGGCAGGGGTCAGAGCCGCACGAGGTTGGCAGCCTCGATGCCCCGGGTCGCGTTGCGCGTGTCGAACACCAGGGGGGCCGCTTCCAGCACTGCCTCGTAGTCCACGCCGGCGTGCGCCGTCAGGATCACGACGGCGTCGGCCCGGCGAAGGGTGTCCTCGTTCAAGGGGACCGACTCGATCATCCCGCCCTCGAAGTTGAAGCGAGGCACATGGGAGTCGTGGTAGGAGACCCTGGAGCCCTTGCGGCGCAAGAGCTTCATGACTTCGATGGCCGGAGACTCGCGGGTGTCTCCCACGTTTGCCTTGTAGGCCACCCCAAGCACCAGGATGTTCGCGCCGTTGAGGGCCTTGGCGGCCCTGTCACTGAGGGCCGCGGCAAGACGGTCCACCACGTACTTGGGCATGCGCAGGTTGACCTCTTCGGCCAACTCCACGAAACGCACCGGGTGGCCGAACTGGCGCACCTTCCAGGAGAGGTAGGCGGGGTCCAGCGGTATGCAGTGCCCCCCGGTGCCGGGACCAGGGTAGAAGGGCAGGAATCCGAACGGCTTGGTGGCGGCCGCGTCCACGACTTCCCAGATATCGATACCCATCTCCTCGCAGCAGATGGCCAATTCGTTGACCAGCGCGATGTTGACGTGACGGAAGGTGTTCTCTAGAAGCTTGGCCATCTCGGCCTCTTTCGGGGAGCGCACCTTGACCACACTCCCCACAAAGGCCTCATAGAAAGCGGCGGCGGCCTTGGTGGCCTGAGCCGTCACGCCCCCAACGATCTTCGGGGTGTTCTCCAGCCCATAGGTCGGGTTGCCGGGGTCGATGCGCTCGGGAGAGAAGGCGAGCAGGAAGTCCACTCCGCAGGCAAGCCCCGACTTCTCGAGCAGCGGCATGACCACTTCCTCGGTCGTGCCCGGGTAGGTGGTGCTCTCCAGGATGACGAGGTCACCGATCTTCAGGTGGCGTGTCACCGCCTCGGTCGCCGCGCGCACGGCGGTGAGGTCCGGCAGGTGGGATTCATCCAGTGGAGTCGGGACGCAGATGACGAACGTGGTCGCGGCATCGAGGTCGGCCTCGTCGGCCGTCGGCCGGAAGTTGCCGGAGGCAAGAGCCCCTTTCAGAACATCGGGAGAGATATCTTCGGTGGTCGGGCTGCCGCCCGCAATCGCCGCCACGCGCTTGGGGTTGGAGTCGTAGCCAAGGACGCTCCAGCCGCGGCCGGCCGCGGACAGGGCCAGGGGCATGCCCACGTATCCGAGTCCGAGGATCGCGACAGTGCCTGTCGCGGATTCCTCAGTCATGCGCTCATCCCTTCCTCGGCTACCCAATCTGCCCCACTCGGCTCCGAAGCCGCGACAAAGCGATCCGGAACCTCCTCGCGCTGCTCTCCCATGGCCACCACGCATTCCAGGGCAGCACGGCGCAACCGGTAGCAGTGCACCCGCGAGACACGAAGCCACCTGGCAATCTCGACGGCGGAGCAGTCCTCGACGAACCAGTAGATGAGAATCCAGTAGTCGCGCTCGTCCAGTCCGTGCATCCTTCGCAGCAGTTCCGTGCGCTCCTCGAGGTGCTCGAGAAACCCGCGCCTGAAGGGATCGCGGTGTGGGTCACGCCCATTGCGTCCCACTACCAGCAATGACCCGGAGGCGGCGTCGTATGCCTCGCGGCAGCGCTTGAGCGCGCGTATCACCTCTGCCGGGGTGTCCAGCACTTTGGTCCTCGCGGTCGATGGACGAAGCCTACTGTGCTGCTGCCGCCCCACGGCGCTTGGAGGCGCGGGCAACCACGATCAGCACGACTCCGAGCAACAGTGCGCCGGCGGCCGCGGCAATCCAGGGGGCGAAGTTCCTGCCGGTCTTGACCAGCACCTTGGCCGTTACGGTGTAGCGGGCTCCGAGCACTCGGGCTGCCGAGCAGTTGCTACCCGTGCCCACCAACTCGATGGTGTAGGAACCGGCCTTGATGTCGGTGGGAATCGTTACCTCTTTGGACGCCCGGCCGCTCGAGTCGGCCGTGGCCGTGCCCAGCGTCGTGATCGTACCGCCGGTCAAGGCCACGAGCCTGATCGTCACGGTGGAGTTCGGGCAGAAGCCCTCGCCGCTCACGGTCACCTTGGACCCCGCAATGCCCGCGGTGCCCGAGACCGTGGCCTGGCCCTCCTGAGGCGGATAGGGGGTCGAGGTCTGGGCCGATGCCAGACCCGCCATTCCCACGATCGCCAGCAGTGCCACTCCGACTGCCCGCATGCAGATGCGCTTTCGCATTCTGACCCCCTCCTTGCGGCCGAAACCATCACCTTCGGAATGGAGGAATACGGAACTCGGCAAGACGAACGTAAGTCGGGTAAATCTAGCACCGCCACCCGGCAAAATCTACCTTAATCCCCGTGCGGAGTGCGGCGAGGCCCGCCCGGATACCTCCGATAGGGACGCAACCCAGCAGCGCCACGTCGTGCTCGGAGCCTCGCGGCGGCTGGACCGTCTTCGACCGGGGACAACTGAGGCAGTCCAGCAGCGCCACGTCGTGCTCGGAACCTCGCGTGGGCTAGGCCCCTGCCAACCGTCGGTAGTCCTCGGAGATCCTCCGTGTCAACGGGCCGGGCGCGACCGTCCCCAGCACCCGTCCGTCCACACTGGCGACCGAAGTGACCTCTCGTATCGAGGAAGAGAGCAAGGCTGCGGCACGCCGTCAAAAGAGTGCGTATACACATCCCCTTGAGTGATGTATAATGGCCGCATGAGGAGGACACAGATCTACGTCGAGGAGGAGCTGGATGCCCGGCTTCGAGCCGCGGCTGCGGCCGAGGGCCGCTCGGCGGCCGCCCTCATCCGTGACGCGGTCCGAATGTACTTGTCGGGGAAGTCGGACGAGACCCAAGACGACGCGTTCCTCGGGCTCGCGGGGGCCTTTGCCGGGGGACCGAGCGACGCCTCCACCGAGCACGATCGATACCTGTACGGGGCTCGTGCGGGGCGACAACGTTGACCCTGACGTTCGTGGACACCGGGGGCTGGATTGCCTTGCTCAAGCGGGACGACCGGATGCACGAGCGGGCGCGCGCCTACTATGAGCGCCGTCTGGCCGAAGGGGTCCAGTTGCTCACCACCAACTACGTGGTAGACGAGACCGCAACCAGGCTGCGGTATGACGCCGGCCTTGATGCCGCCTTCTCGTTTCACCGGGCATTGGAACAGTCGGCCTCCCGCCGCCGTCTTCGCCTTGTCTGGATCGACAAGCGCCTGGAGCGCGAGGGGTGGGAGATCCTCCGGCAGTACGCGGATCTGGATCTCAGCCCGACCGACGCTATCAGCGCGGCAGTCGCTCGGCGAGCCAGGGTCACGGAGGTCTTCGGTTTCGACGCTCACTTCCGGGCTCTGGGTTTCGACCTCCAACCCGCACGTTGACCTGGGCCCAGCTCCGGTAGCAGGTCGATCGCCACGCGGCTACGATCCATCATGCGTCAGTCACGTCTGAACGCGGAGGAACTGCTCGACCTCCCGTGACCGGCCCGCGCTTCACAACGTGGACGCCCAGAACGAGCACGTCCATCTGGGTGCGCAGGAGGCAGTCCACCGCCCCCTCGCGGCGGCAGACGATTGGCTCGTTCTCGTTGAAGGAGGTGTTTAAGAGAACGGGAACCCCCGTCTAGCGAGCCACGCTGCGTGGGCACCGAGAGAGGTACTCCCGTCCCAGGGCCTCCACGCGCGCGTAGTCCGCCTTGGCGAAGCCGCTGCCCGCCGCCTTGTGCATCCCGGCGATCAGCACTACGCTCGGCCCTCCCAACCCAGGGCTGTCCCGATCAAGGAAGCAGAAGAGCCGGTACCTGCGCCGCCCTGGCCCTGTAACCCGCACCTCGTAGAACCCCTTCATGGTCCCGTGCATCGCCTGCCACTGCCCTCCGCCGGCAAACCGGGGAGGTGGCGCCTGGGCAACCGCCTTCAGCACCGCAACGACATCCGCCTCCACGCCTGTGGGGCAGGCCTCGAGGAAGTCCCTTGCGGGGGTCGCTCTCCTGGGGTCATCGTCGGGATGTCGCTGGAAGAAGTGGATGCGCCAGGGCTGATCCGCGCCCCCGGCAGCAGGCCGCGCTCGACCCCGCTCGGCCCGTCCCGCGTTCACACGCCACGGACCGCAGCCCGCCCGGGCGGCCGGCCACTGGAAATGCGGGCGCCGAGCCCTCGTCCAGGATGGGCACGGGTCTCCCGCTCGATGATGACCCGTAGACCCAAGGCCCGGGCGGCGCCGACCACGGTGTCCAGGGTGGGATTGGGCGACGGAGCGGTAAACAGCCGCCGGACGGCCTCCGGCCTGACCCCCATCCTACGAGCGAGCTCAGCTTTCGAGAGTCCCTTCTCTTCTCGCTCGGCATCCAGGCTCGCAACGAGATGGTCGATGGCGGCGATTCGGGCACGGGCCTCCTCGTAGGCTCCCCGGAACTCGGGGTCTTCCATCCGCTTGTCGAAGTACCTACCGAACGCCGTCTTGCTCATCACAACTCCTGCCCGGATCCTCGCCGACGACGTCAGCGTAACGCACATGTTACGGTCTCGCAAGCCCCCCGCGAACCTTGAAGCTCAGCGGGTCGAGACTCTCTCCTTCACGGCTCGGGACCTCTACGGGGGAAGCTGATCACGACCCGCTGCAGCTCCAAGCATTCGCAGACGTCAGCACGCTGTCCCGGGCTCCAGCGCCCGCAGTGCGAGGATGGCCCCACCGACGATCCACCACTTCCGGCGCCCGTTCACCCTATCCGCGACGCCAGCGCCCCGCGTTCTCGGCGTGGATCTCCTTCAGGATCGCCGGCACGTCGTAGGTCAACCACTCGTCCGACCGGCGATCCAGCCTGCGGTCCCCCTGCTACCGGGGCTACGGCCGTGGTCTGCCGTATCGTCCTTGGCCTCCTCCACAACCCTCGGCCCACTCATCGGCCGCTTCCTCGATCACGCCGACGGGCCGGCGCATCCATGTGAGTGCGCAGGAAGCAGTCCACCGCCTCCTCGCGGCGGCAGCAGATCGGCTCGTCTTCGCCGGCGAAGAAGGCATTCAGGTACTTCTCCAGCACCTGCCGACGTTGCTCTCTCGCATGCGGGAGTGTATGGTGAATGTATGGCACGACGCTTTTCCACCACAGTTCGCCTGGAT
>JBBAAN010000051.1:0-15278 GCA_041658225.1 Actinomycetota bacterium | reverse complement strand
GGGGCGCACCTGGGCCCTCAGGACGTAGACGCGGCGCTGGACGTTGGCGCGCCCGTAGATGTCGCGGCCGGTCGCGGTGACCCGGGTGCGCACGGCGGCGGGACTGGCCTGTTCCGGTCCCCCTCCGGGGTAGCCGAGCACCGCGCCCTGGGTCCCGCTGGGAACGTTGCTGCGCAACAGCTTCAGAGGAGAGGCCTTCAGGTTGACGACCCGAAGAACGGCCAGGTCGATCTGAGGATCGAACAGCACGGTGACCGCTTTGAGCTTGCCTGCCGCTGTGATGAGGCTGGTCTTTCGGGCCCCTGCCACGACGTGTGCGTTGGTCAGCACGTAGCCGGGCGCGATCACGAAGCTCGACCCCTCTTGGAGCATGGAGCAGGCTTCGCCTTCGACCTTGAAGGTGCTCATGGCGGCGGCTTTCACTCCCGGGGTCGTGGCGATAGAAGGATCGGGCGTCGCGTCGGGTGCGAAGGGCGCGGCCAACTCGGAGAAGACCTCGGGGAAGCCCGTGGTGGAGAAGAAGCGGCGCATGGCCGAGAACAGGTTGGGCGGGCGAGGCATGACCGCGTCTATCCCGCGCAGCACGGCCGAGCCTTTTACCTGGCGCGACACTGCGGGGAACGGCCCGCCGACGAGGGTCATGGCCAGCAGCCACGCCGAGAGCAACGTGGCTGTGGCGCTCACCGCCGAGCCGGCGACGGAATCGGGAAGATGGAGCGGTCCCCGGTGGGCGATCACCCGCATGCGTGAGCCGATGATGGTGCCGATCAGCTCGCCGACCATGCCGGCGGCAAGGAAGGCCGAGAGGGTTGCCAGCGCGACGATGGAGCCGCCGGAGTCGCGAAACATCGACGCCACCGCGGGGGCGCACAGGCCGCCCACGAATAGCCCGACCACCAGCCCTCCGAATGAGAAGGCTTGAAGCACGGCGCCGCGCCGCCACCCGGTGAGCAGCGCCAGCGCCAGAAGGGCCAGCAGAATTAGGTCGGTGAGGTTCACGCGGCCAATCCTACTTCACCTCTAGTCTTTGCCGAGTGAAGGGCGTGGGCGGTCCGGCGTTGGCGGGTGTGCGGTGGTACCTTTGCTGTCCCGCCCTTGCCCCGCGCGATCCGCGCGCGAGGAAGACCATTGGGCCCGCCGCCCGGCTCGGCTCGCGTGAGGTGAAACGCAATGCAATCGGGATCTCGAGCTTCAGATGACGAGGGATCTCCTTCGGCCCTGCGCGTGAGGGTGAGAGGGATTGTGCAGGGAGTGGGGTTTCGCCCATTCGTGTGGCAGCTCGCCCACCGTCACGGTTTGACGGGCTGGGTGCGCAACACCTCTGAGGCGGTCGAGATCTCTGTTGAAGGAGGTCCGGCCGGTCTGGCTGCGTTCGTGGAAGGTTTGCGCACCGAGGCGCCGCCGCGAGCCGTCGTCGAAGAGGTCACCGCGTCCGAGGCGCCGCCCGAAGGCGCCACCGACTTCGTCATCGTTCCCAGCCGCGCGGTCCCCGGAGGATCGCAACTGGTTTCCGCCGATCTGGCCACCTGTCCGGATTGCCTGCGCGAGTTGTTCGACCCGGCCGACCGCCGCTATCGCCACCCGTTCATCAACTGCACCAATTGCGGCCCGCGGGCCACGATCATCGACGACGTTCCCTATGACCGACCCTCGACGACGATGGCGCCGTTCAAGATGTGCCCCGCCTGTCAGGCGGAGTACGAGGATCCCGCGAACCGCCGGTTCCACGCTCAGCCCAATGCCTGCCCGGCCTGCGGTCCGAGGGTTCGCCTGCTGGATGCATCGGGTGAGCCGGCGGGCTCGAGCGATCCGATTGTCGAGGCGGCCGCACTGCTTCGTGCGGGAAAGATCGTGGCGGTCAAGGCGTTGGGCGGATACCACCTGGCCTGCGATGCCGCGAGCGAAGAGGCCGTGGCGTGCCTGCGGGAGCGCAAGGTGCGCCCCGGCAAGCCGTTCGCGGTGATGTTCGCCGACGTGGCCAAGGCGCGCGAAGCATGTGTGATCTCGCCGGCGGAGGCCGAATCGTTGGAGTCCCACCGCCGGCCGGTAGTGCTGGTCGAGGCCAGGAGGGAATCACGCGTACTTGCCCCCGCGGTCTCTCCCGGGCTGGCCGAGATAGGAGCCATGCTTCCGGCCACGCCGCTGCACCATCTTCTTTGCCGCGAGGCCCGGCGCCCGCTGGTCATGACGTCGGGCAACCGCTCGGAGGAGCCCATCTGTATCGACGAGGCCGAGGCGCTGCAACGGCTCGGCGGCATCGCCGACTTCTTCCTCGTCCACGACCGTGCCGTTCGTTCCCGCTACGACGACTCGGTGCTTCGGGTGGACTCGGGCGGGGAGGCGCTTGTGCGCAGGGCCCGCTCGTTCGCGCCGGAGCCCGTCGTTCTGGCGACCGACGCGCCGGCGATCCTCGCCGTCGGCGCTCATCTGAAGCAGACGTTCTGCTTGCTGCGCGGGGCTCACGCGATCATCTCGCAGCACCTGGGGGACCTCGACACCCCGGCTGCTATGGGCAACTTCACCGCCACGTTGGATCTCTACGAGAAGCTCTTTCGCTTCTCGCCCGAGATCGTCGCCTGCGATCTACATCCCGACTACGCCTCGACGCGCTTCGCGAAGGGCCTCGGCCTGCCGCTGATCGAAGTCCAGCACCACCACGCCCACATCGCGGCATGCGCGGCCGAACACGGACTGGCGGACCCGGTGGTGGGCGTTTCCCTGGACGGCACCGGATACGGCCCCGACGCAACCGTCTGGGGCGGAGAGATCCTGGTGTCCGACCCGACGGGGTTCCGCCGCGCGGCCCACCTGCGCGCGGTTCCCTTGCCGGGTGGCGACGCGGCGGTGCGCCGGCCCTACCGGATGGCGCTTGCCTACATGCGGGAGGCCGATCCCGGAAGCTATGAAGAAGCGGCAGCGCGTTTTTTCCCCGAGGTGGATCGCTCGGAGGTCTCGGTGGTGGCGCGTCAGTGTGAGAGAGGTTTCCTCTCCCCGCGCACCTCCAGCGCCGGGCGGCTCTTCGACGCGGTGGCTGCTCTGGCCGGCCTCGGCCGGGTGGTCAGCCACGAGGGTGAGGCGGCAATGCTCCTCGAGGCAGCAATGGACGAAACGGCGGAGGGATCCTACGAGGTCCCTATCGTGGCCGGCGACGAAGGGTTGGTCTTGGACGGCGTGGCCGCCTTCGCGGAAGCGGCAGGAGGCCTGGCGAGGGGCCTGAGCGCCGCAACGATCTCGGCGCGTTTCCACCGGGGGCTGGCCCTGGGTCTGGCCGAAGCGACGCGGCGTGTGGCGACCGAGGAAGGGATCCGGAATGTGTGCTTGTCGGGTGGATGCTTCCAGAATGCTACTCTGACGCGGCTCTTGTCCGAGCGGCTGACGGCCGGCGGCCTGAGCGTATTCATCCCGAGGCAGGTACCCTGCAATGACGGGGGTATTGCGCTGGGCCAGGCGGCGGTGGCAGCCGCGCGCGTGGCCGGCGGGGGAGATGGCCATCCGGTCTCGTGACGGTGACCGGGTTGGTGGAGCCGCTGGGGTTGCGTGGCCGGCGGGAAGGAGTGGTAAGGATGTGCTTGGGAATCCCCGGGCGGGTGGTCGAGAAGCACGAGCAAGAGGGGCTGTTGATGGGCGTCGTGGACTTCGGCGGCGTCCGCCGGACGGCGTGCCTCGCCTACCTGCCTGAGATAGAGATCGGTGAGTACACGATTATCCACGCCGGCTTCGGCATCTCGCGCCTGGACGAAGACGAGGCGCGTCAGACGCTGGAGTTGTTGGCGGAACTCGGCGAGGCCGAGGCGCTGGCCCAGGTGGACGTGAACGACCGTGGTGAGGTCGTGAGCCCCGCAGTTGGGGCGGAAGGCCGGCAGGCCGGGGTATGAAGTACCTGGAGGAATTCCGGGACCCCAAGGCGGTCCGCGAGTTGGCCGTGCGCATCGCGGCCAAGGCCACGCGCCCCTGGGTCCTGATGGAGATCTGCGGCGGCCAGACCCACACGATCGTGAAGCAGGGCCTGGACCGTCTGCTGCCCGAGAGCGTCGAGTTCGTGCACGGGCCGGGTTGCCCCGTGTGCGTCACGCCGCTCGAGCAGATCGACCGTGCCATCGCGATCGCGCGCCGTCCCGAGGTGACCTTCTGCTCATTCGGGGACATGCTGCGCGTGCCCGGCTCGGACACCGATCTGCTGGAGGTGAAGTCCGCCGGCGGCGACGTGCGCATCGTCTACTCGCCGCTGGACGCCCTTGCTCTGGCCCAGAAGCGACCCGACCGCCAGGTGGTCTTCTTCGCCGTCGGCTTCGAGACCACAGCGCCGGCCAACGCCATGGCGGTGGCACAGGCCAAGCGCTTGGGCGTCGAGAACTTCTCGGTCCTGGTGTCTCATGTGCTGGTGCCGCCGGCGATCCTGACCCTACTCGCCTCCCCGACCAACCGGGTGCAGGCGTTCCTGGCCGCCGGGCATGTGTGCACCGTCATGGGCTACACGGAGTACGAGCCGATTGCCGCGAAGTACCACGTGCCGATCGTGGTCACCGGCTTCGAGCCCACCGACATCCTGGAGGGCGTGCTGGCCGCGGTGACCCAACTCGAGGAAGGCCGGGCTGAGGTCGAGAACGCCTACGCGCGATCGGTGACCCGGCAGGGCAACCAGCCGGCTCAGTCGTTGATCCGCGAGGTCTTCCAGGTGACGGATCGCAAGTGGCGCGGGCTCGGGTCGATTCCCTCGTCGGGCCTGTCCCTTTCCGAGGCCTACCGCGACTTCGACGCCGAGCTTCGCTTCGACGTTCTGGACGTGCGGGCCGAGGAGCCGGCCGCCTGCCGCGCGGGTGAGGTGCTCATGGGAACTCTCCGCCCCAACGCATGCGAGGCGTTCGGGACGCTGTGCACTCCGGAGCACCCGCTGGGGGCTCCCATGGTTTCCAGTGAAGGCGCCTGCGCCGCCTACTACCGATACGGGCGCACCGCGCCGGGAGGAACAGCGCCGTGAGCACCGCCGATCCGGAAGCACTTTCGCAGGCACGTTCGGAGGCAGTCGTGGACTCCGACTCGCTATCTTGCCCGGTTCCCCGCTCCGGCCACGACACTATCCAGATGGGACATGGAAGCGGCGGTCGGATGTCGGCCGAGCTTCTGTCCGGCACGTTCCTGGCTGCCTTCACCAGTGCGGAGCTGGCGGCGTTGGGCGACGCCGCCGTCGTGGACACCCCCGGAGGAAGGCTGGCGTTCACCACCGACGCCTACGTGGTCACGCCGCGGTTCTTCCCCGGCGGGGACATCGGAAGGCTGGCGGTCAGTGGCACCATCAACGATCTCGCGATGATGGGAGCCAAGCCGCTCTACCTGGCGGCGGCCTTCATCCTCGAGGAAGGGCTTCCGATCGAGGACCTGCGCCGCATCGTGGCCTCGGCCGCCGCGACCTGCAAGGAGGCCGGCGTGCCGCTGGTGGCCGGCGACACCAAGGTCGTCGACCGGGGGTCGGGCGACGGGGTCTACATCACGACAAGCGGCGTGGGCATCGTCCCGGCCGGGATCGAGATCGGGCCGGACCGGGCGCGTCCGGGCGATGTGGTGATCGTCTCCGGCGCGATCGGTGACCACGGCATCGCCGTGATGAGCGTGCGTGAAGGCATCGAGTTTTCCGGCGACCTGGCCAGCGACGCGGCTCCACTGCACATTCTCGTGGCGGGGTTGCTCGAGGCAGCGCCCGGTGTTCGCTGCCTTCGGGATCCGACTCGTGGCGGGCTCGCCTCCACGGTCAATGAGCTGGCCGGCGCTTCGAAGGTTTGCATCGAGCTGGACGAGGCGGCGATTCCCGTCCACGCCCCGGTGCGGGGTGCTTGCGAGTTGCTCGGTCTCGACCCGATGTACGTGGCCAACGAAGGCAAGCTGGTGGCCATCGTGGATTCGTCCGAGGCCGGCGCCGCCCTGGAAGCCTTGCGCTCCAACCCGCTGGGGCGGGAGGCCGCGGTGATCGGGCGTGTGACACAGGGGCCGGCCGGCATGGTCAGTCTTCGCACGGCCGCCGGGTCGAGCCGGATCGTGGACCTGCTCGCGGGGGAACAGCTTCCGCGCATCTGCTGACGGGTGCACGGAGGTTGGGGTCTGGACGCCGAACGGCCGGCAACGCCCATGCGCGGTTGCACCGATCGTGGGACCATGGCGGCGGACTCTCGGTAGCGAGGAAGGGGTAGCGATGCGTCTTACGCGGGAGGCCGACTACGCTGTTCGTCTGGTGGTCGACCTGGCGGAGAACGGCTCCTCCTCGACGGTGACCGTGGCCGGCCGCCAGTCGATCCCGGCGGCGGTGGCGCGCCGGGTCGTCCGCAGGCTTTCGGTGGCCGGGGTGGTGCGAACCACGGTGGGGGCCGCGGGAGGCGTGCGGCTGGCCCGACCCGCGGACGAGGTGAACCTTCGCGAAGTCGTCGAGGCCATCGAGGGTCCGATCGCCTTGAATGCCTGCCAGGCCGTGCCTTCCGAATGCGACAGGAAATCGACCTGTACGGCTCACCTGGTCTGGGATGAGATTCAGGCCACGATCGTGGAGAAGCTGGAACACACCACGGCAGCCGACGTCGCGGAACGAAAGCGCGCTTCCGCCGTCCCTTGCCAGCCGGATAGGAAACAACGCAGCTAGTGTGGTGCGTCCGAAGTTCCCCCACATTCAGTCGCGTCCGCAACCCGAATCGCGGCGTTGTGGGGCGAGAAGGAGGGGGAATGAGCGCTTTGCGTAGATGGGTCCTGGTCGGCCTGGCCGGAGCCGTCCTTGCGGCCGGCTTCCTCGCCCTGGGGAGCATGACCTGGCATGTGCGGTCGATGGACCGGCGTCTGGCCAGTTTGAACGGCAGCCTGTCTCCCGTGGGCCCATCGCTGGAGCGGCTCGGCACGTTGAAGGACGGCATCGATCGGCTCGAGGAAGCGATCGCCGGCATGCGCGCGTCGCTGGATGAGACCAACTCGGACTTGGGTTCTCTGGGGAAGCTGGACGGGATGGTCACCGAGCTTCGCTCGATGCGGGCTCAGCTCGAGTTGCTGAGGGGGCTCTTGAACGGGATCCAGTCCTCGAACGATATCCAACGGGCACTGGGAGTCGAGCTGGCCAGGACGGACGCCAGAATCGCGCAGTTGAACGTTCAGATCGACCGTCTCGTCTCGCTGATGGTGGACATACACGACCACGTGGCCAACATCGACCGCAAGATGCCCGGCATCTAGAGCGCTCCCTCCCACGTTGCCGCACGCCAAGATGTCCTCGAAGCGCAGGCTCGCATGAGGAGCCCGTTTTCGCTAGGCTGCGGCCGCGGGACGCGGCCGGCGCCCCGCTTGCGACTACGGGGGTGGTGGCATGGACCAGCACTACGCGAGCAGATCCTTCTGGCTGGGCGAGCGGGACTACACTCCCAGTCCTCCCCTCGAAGGCCACCAGCGCGCCGACGTCGCCATCGTGGGCGGCGGCTACACCGGCCTTTGGACCGCCTACTACCTCAAGAAGGCCGACCCTTCCCTCGACGTGGCGGTTGTCGAGAGTCAAGGCGTGGGTTACGGCGCGAGCGGGCGAAACGGCGGTTTCGCCATGACGCTGCTCGACATGAGCCTGCACCACCTCCTGCGCAACCACGGCAAGGAGCGGGCCAAGGCGGCCCACGTCGCGGTCGCGGATTCCGTCGAGGAGATCGGGCGCGTGTGCGCCGCGGAGAGCATCGACTGCGCCTTCACCCACGGCGGGCTGATGGTCGTGGCCACCAATGCCGGGCAGGAGCGGCGCGTGCGCATGGACTACGAGGCCGCCCAGGAGATGGGCCTGGACGATTTCCGCCTGATGACCGGCGAACAGGCGCGAGCCGAGGTCAACTCTCCCACCTACCAGATGGCGCTTTTCGAGGAGCACTGCGCCATCCTGGATCCGGCCCGTCTGGCCTGGGGGCTCAAGGATGCCCTGGTCCGGCTCGGGGTCAAGGTGTTCGAGCATTCGCCGGTCATATCGGTCTCGACCCGCCCGACCTCGGTCGAGACCGCCCGCGGGCTACTGGACGCGGAGCATGTGGTGCTGGCGGCCAATGCCTATGCATACGCGTTTCCGTGGCTCAAGCATCGCTTGGTTCCCCTGTACACCTACATCGTGCTGACCGAGCCACTGACCGATACCCAGTGGGAGAGCGTGGGCTGGAAGAACTCCCAGGGTATCGAGGACAAACGCAACTACGTTCACTACTACCGGCCCACGCCGGACGGGCGGATCTCCTGGGGGGGCTCGGACGGGATCGTCTACTTCGGAGCCAAGGCTGAGCCGCGGCACGACCGCCGGGCCTCGACGTTCACCCGGCTTGCCGGCACATTCCGCAAGACGTTTCCCCAACTTGCCGGTGTGAAGTTCACCCACGCCTGGGGCGGCCCGGTCGCGATCACCGCCGACTTCCTGCCGGCGTTCGGCAGCCTTGAGGGTGGCAAGATCCACTACGGGTTCGGCTACTGCGGGCATGGGGTGGCGCCGTCCAATACCGGCGGGCAGATCCTGCGCGACCTGGTGTTGGGCAGGGACACCGAGCTTGCGAACCTCGTGTTCGTCAATCGGATGCCTGCCGCGTTTCCGCCCGAGCCTATCGGCTGGGCGGGAGCCGAACTGTCGCGGCGTGCTCTGCTTCGTCAGGACGGCAAGATGGACCGGGGGGAGCCGGTCGGTGACATGGACCCGCTGATCCTGCGGATCCTGAACAAGTTCTCTTAGGGGCACTCACGCCCCGGCGGCGGCACGCCTGCGGGTCCGTCTCTGACTCCAGCGAGTCCGTCCCTCGCCGAGCAGGTCGATCTGGTCGCACTCCCCTCGATCCGGTGCGGGCCCGGAAGACACGGTGGGCGGGGGCAAGCAAGGCAGGAACAGCACCGGGCAGGGAGCGCGTTCCAGTAGAGCCTTCACCGCGCGCGCCCGCTTGCCGGCCAGCCTGTGGCTCCAGGAGATCACCACCAGGTCGGCAGGAAGTAGGTCGGCAGACTCGAGAATCCGCGCGGCCGGGTCGCCGGAGCGCACGCTCATCTCGACTTCCATGGTGGGGCAGGACTGGCAGAAGCGGGCCAGAAACTCCTTGCGCCAGTCGCCCCACTCGTACTGAGCCTGGTCGGCATAGCCCGGCGCGGTGAAGGTGCCGTGCGTGCGGGGACGCTCCGGGGTGAGCACGTGCAGCACAGTCAATGTGGCGGCGGTTTTGTGGGCGAGCTGGACGGCAGGGCGCAGGGCGCCTGCCGCCCCCGGTGATCCGTCGAGGGGGACCAGGATGCGGCGAATACCGCCGCCCAGGTCCAGTGTCCCCGGACGCACGACCAGCAGCGGCGTCAAGATGCGACGCAGAACGACGTCCGTGACGCTGCCGGCGCGGCGCATGAGGTCGGCCGTCGCGCCGTGGCTGGCCATGACGACCATGCGCACCTCGGAAGCCTCGGCCGCGGCGAGGATCTCGGAGGTGGCGTCCCCGGTTGCCAGGACCAGCTTGAGCTTGGGCAGCGGCAGGTGTGTGAGACCCAACCGCACCTTGGCCTCGCGAAGAGTCAGATCGGCGGGACCGACGTGAAGCAGACGCAAGGGCCAGCCGGTGATGGAGGACATCGTGCCGGCGGGCCCGAGCGCGAGACGCGAAACCTCGGAGCCGTCCAACGGAAGCAAGATGTGCCCGCGGGCACGCGCGCGGCTCATGGGTGCACCTCCAGCGGACCAACGGCTTGCCCTGAACGTTCGGCACGGTAGCACCCGGGCTCGAGGGAAACGGCGGGCCCGGTTCCCGTGGCGACGAGCAGAGGCGCCTCGCGTATCTCCAGCATGAGCCGCATTGCCGTTATGTCCACCCGCAGCCAAGAAGATCCCCACCGTAGGGGGAAAGCCAGCCGCGACCAGTCCTCGGGCAGGTGCGGGTCCAAGCGGATGCCCGACGGTGAGCCCGGGCTCCAGGGCAGGGGCATCAGCCCGCCGAAGCCCATGATGGCGGCCTGCCACATACCGCCCATCGCACCGATGTGGACGCCACCCGCCGCGTTGCCCATGTTGTCTCCGAGGTCGACGTCCATGGCGAGGCGGAAAGCGGCCATTGCCGTGTCCATCTCTCCCACGGCGGCGCCGACCGCGGCATGGATAGCCGGGCTGAGTGAGCTACCGTGGGCGGTGTTGGGCTCGTAGTAGAGGAAGTTGGTTCTCAGGACGCCGGCGGGCAGCCGGTCACGGAAGAGGTGCAGCATCATCACCACGTCGGCCTGCTTGATGACCTTCGAGCGAGCGACCCTCGCCGGGCCCAGGTGGACGTCGGCGGTCAGCGGCCTGGGGCCCACGCTCGCCAGGTCGATCTGCTCCAATGAGTGGTAGCCGGAGAACTGCTCGTAGACTTCGGTGCCGGGATCGAAGCCGTCGACCAGTCCCGATGCGGTCTTCCTCCAGTCGTGGGACTCTCCGCTCTCCAGGCCGGTCTTGGATTCCAGGGACCGCCAAGCTTCCGGCTGGCGTTCGCGAAGCCATGCAAGCGTGTCGGCGGCCGCCTCCAGGTTCCATCGGGCCATCACGTTGGTGTAGGCGTTGTCGTCCACGTTCTCGTGGTATTCATCCGGCCCGATGATGTTCCGGATGTGGTAGCGCCCGTCGTTGTCTCGTGAAGCCCGGGATTGCCAGAAGCGGGCGGTCTGCACGAGCACCTCGGCGCCCGCTCCTGCCAGGAAGGCCTCGTCGCCGGTGGTCTGGCAGTAGCGCCAGATGCCGATGGCCACATCGGCGGTGATGTGGTGCTCCAACTTGCCCGTCAGGATGGGGATCTTGTGCCCGTTGAGCCCGAACGCGTATGAAGGGGTGGCCTCCCGGCCGGTGTCGGCCGACTCCCATGCGTACAGTGCCCCCCGATAACCGGCGGCCTCCGCCCGCCTGCACGCTGCTGGCAGAGTGCGGGTCCGGTAGGCCACGAGACTGCCGGCCGTCTCCGGCTGGGTGTGCAAGTAGAAGGGCAGAGCGAACAGGTCGGTGTCCCAGAAGACGTGCCCCTTGTAGGCGGGGCCGGTGAGAGCTCTCGCCCCCACCGATGCCTTCCCGGCCAGAGGAGCCGCGGCGCCGGTCAGGTGGTAGACGCCGAAGCGCAGCGCCCGCTGGGCGTACGCGTCGCCCTCGATCACGACATCGCACTCATCCCAGCGGCGAGTCCAGGCCTCGCGATGTCCCTCCAGCAAGGAGTGGAAGCCCGTTTCCCATGCGCGATCCAGCAGTCGCCGGACGCTGCGCTCGGGGGGGGTTCCGTTTCCGGCGGAGTCGATGCAGGCGACCCGCTCCACCATCACCCGGCGTCCCGGCTCCGCACGCCAGCGCAGCATCCCCGAGGCAGGCGTGCTTGCCGATCCATCCGCCCCGACAAGCCGTGAGCGCAGGGCGACCGCTACGCTGCCCCGGCCGCGACCTGTCACGGTGGCCACAATCTCCTCACCGTTGTGGTGGACCCTGGCCTCGCGCACGGGGCCTCCCGATGGTAGGCGAGGGTGCTGGTCGACGACGACCCAGACGTGGCCGTTGGTCGAGGCTACCTCCAGGAGGTGGCAGAGCACGTGGCGATCGGCGAGGCTCGCGAAGCGGACCGAACGAATGTCGATGACATCGCCCTGTGGTCCCAACTGTCGCCAGTCGCGGAACACCAACCCCTGGCGCATGTCGAGGATCCAGCGGTGGGCCAGCACGCCCGCCCGCCGCGGGTGCAGGGGTTTGCCGGCGACCTCCAGATGGGCGTCGGCCCAGCCCGGCGCCGGCAACAACTCCGGGCCCGGAGGCGAGGTGGGGCTGGAGGCAAAGACACCCGCCACGTACGTGGCCGGCCGGACCCCGCGACCTCCCTCTTCACGTGCGGCGCGGCTGCCGACCAGTCCGTTGGCCACGGCGAACATTGCCTCCGTCTCGCGCTCGGTCATCGGGTCGAGGCCTTCGGCAACGAGCAGCCAGGACGGATCCGAAGTCGGCAAGGGAAATCTCAACTCATCGGCTCCTCATCGAGGGTCTTCGGCATCGAGGGTCTTCGGCAATTCCCGCACCATCTTCCTTCCCTTTCCGTCCTCTCGGCAATGAGATCTTGCCTCTCCCATTATGATTGAAGTGCCCGGAATCAGCCCGGAGAAACACCTTCGGTACCCTTGGGGGAAGCCTTGCGCGTGGCACAGATCGTCCCGCCCTATCTGCCGGTTCCACCGACGGGGTACGGGGGAATCGAGGCGGTGGCCGCGCTGCTGTGCGATGGGCTGGTGGCGCGAGGCCATGAAGTGACCTTGTTCGCCTCGCCGCTGTCTCACACCCGTGCGCGATTGGCGCCGACCTTTGACGAGCCTCCGGCGCCGGAAGCCATGGGCTCGGCCTTCATCGACGTGGTCCACATAATGCGTGCCTATCGCCGTCACGCCGAGTTCGACATCATCCACGATCACATGGCCCTGGGCGCGGCGCTGGGCTCCTTCACCGGCGCGCGGATCGCCCATACCCTGCACGGCGCGGCCGACCCGGACTCCGTCATGGTCTACCGCGCGATTGCCGGGCTGGTGGGGTTCGTGGCGATCAGTGACGCCCAACGGGCGGCCTTCGAGCCGCACGTGCCGATACTGGCCACGGTTTCCAACGCGGTGAACCTGGACACCTACCCCTTCCGCGAAAGCAAGGAGGGCTTCCTGCTGTTTCTGGGGCGCTTCAGTCCGGAGAAGGGCCCACACCTGGCGATAGACGTGGCCCGCAAGGCGGGACGCCAGTTGTTCCTGGCAGGCAAACTCGTTACCGCCGATGAGCGAGCCTACTTCGCCGAGCAAGTCGAGCCTCGGCTGGGGCCGGATGCCCGCTACCTGGGAGAGGTGGATGCGCAGAAGAAGATAGAGCTTCTGTGTGGGGCTTCTGCCCTGCTGTTTCCCATCCAGTGGGAAGAGCCGTTCGGACTGGTGATGATCGAGGCCGCGGCGTGCGGCACACCCGTGCTCGCCTTTCCTCGCGGCGCGGCCAAGGAAGTCGTGGTCGACGGCAAGACCGGCTTCCTCGTGCGGGACGTCGGAGAGATGGCCGAAGCCGTGCGCGACTTGGGCTCCATCGCCCCCGCAGTCTGCCGCCGTCACGCCGAAGAGCGCTACAGCCCGGAGGCGATGGTCGCCGGGTACGAAGCCGCTTACCTCGACCTGATCGAGCGTTAGTGCAGTGCGTCCGAAGGGTCCTGCGCGCGAAGAACCGCGCGAGCCGCAAGGATTCCGGAGGCCGCTGCCTGGACCAATCCGCGAGAGACTCCCGCTCCGTCTCCCGCTCCGTACAGACCCTCCACTTCCGTCTGCAGCCCGGAATCGAGGCGCAGCCTCGCGGAGTAGAACTTTACCTCGATGCCGTACAGCAGGGTGTTGCGCGAGTCCAGGCCGGGCGCCAGCCGATCCAGCGCCGTGATCATCTCGAGGATGTCCACGAGATAGCGATGTGGCAGCGCGAAGGCGAGGTCGCCCGGTGTCGCGCACGCCAGTGACGGCACGACGGTCCCACGAGCCATCCGTTCGGGCGTGGAGCGCTTGCCGTCCTTCAGGTCCCCCAAGCGCTGCACGAGGATCCCGCCGGAGATCATGTTGGCCAGCCGGGCCAGGTGCCGGCCGTAGGCGATGGGTTCGTGGAAGGGCTCGGTGAAGCGCGTCGTGACCAGCAGCGCGAAGTTGGTGTTGGCCGTGCGCCGCTCCGCGTAGGAGTGGCCGTTCACGGTGATCACGTCCTCGTAGGTTTCGACGGCCACCTCCCCATAGGGGCAGACACAGAACGTGCGCACGGAGTCCTGAAACGTTCGCGAGGAGAAGACCAGCTTTGCCTCATACAGGGGCTTGGTCAGCGGCTCCAAGATCACGGCCGGGCACTCCAGCCTCACGCCGACGTCGACGAGGTTGCGCTCCACGGTGAGGCCGAGCCGGCGGGCCTCGGAGTCCAGCCAGTTCGCCCCGTCGCGCCCGGGGGCTGCGATCACGCAGCGCGCCTGGACGAGTTCGCCGCCGACCACCACTCCGCGGATGCGCCCGTCCTTGACCTCGAGGGCCTCGACGCACACGCCGGTGCGAAGCTCCACGCCGGCAAGCTGATCTCTCAAGTTGGACAGCAATCGGGGCAGCCGTTCGGTCCCCACATGCCGGATCGGGGCGGGGTGATAGGTCAGGTCGGCCAGAGAGGCCCGCCGGGCCAGGTCCAGCGCAAAGGACTCGTCCAGCCCGTAGACCTCGTCGGGGGCGCCCAGCTCGCAGAAGGCGGCGTCCACTTCCCCGATGAGCCGGTCGAGGTCGGGGCCCGGCAAGTACTCGCCGAGCCATCCGCCATAGGCGCGAGAGAGGGTCAGCTTGCCGTCGGAATACGCGCCGGCGCCCCCAAAACCTGAAGCGCGGCTCGAGGGGGAGGCCAGCCTCTCCTCGAGGTCCGGCCCTTTCTCGAAGACGATCACCGACTTCCCGTGGCGGGCAAGCTCGCGGGCCGCGAACAGCCCCGCGGGTCCCGCGCCGACGATCGCGACGTCCACCGGTCCGCTCACATGTCCTCCTCGGAAACCACGTGTTCTCCTCGAAGACCCCGCATCTATCTCCGCATGTGCCGCGCTATTCGAGGAGGTTCGATGCCCGCGACTGTCAAGCCACCTCTTGGGGGACGTCTTCAGCCTAACCCCGCGAGCCCCCAGGGGGGAGTGGCGCGACCCATCCGCGAAGGTGGGCATGTTTCGGCAAGGCCACTCGGCAAGACAGGGGGCAGGCCGGGACCCTCCAAAGGAAGGCGCGATCCGTCGCAAAAGTCGGGTATTCCCCTCTTTGGCCGAACGTGGGATCCTCTACTCCTACACCGCGCCGACTTCCTCGGCGCTGGGGGTGGAGTAGGGGGTGGGAGATGCCCAGTCCGTCTACCTACTGTCCGGGGTGCGGGGCTGCAGGATCGATCGATCACGGGGTGTGTCAGGTCTGTTTGGAGCCGGCACTCGAGGGGTCTGTCCCCATTTCGGGCGGCCGCGCCATCCGGATGGACCAGGAAGCCCCAATGGTCAGGCTCGACCGCTGGCGGGGCCACCGGAGCATCGACCGAGTGAGCCCTCCCGGACTACTTGAGCCGAGTTTGTAGCCGAGCGTGCTCGAACGTGTCCGCCACGCTGCGGCGGAGTGCGCGTCGCCGTTTTCATGCGACCTGATGCCGTAAGGCCCGATGGTCTGGCATGTGACGCGCGGTGACGATGAGCTTGTCGCGGCTGGGGGGGGCGCCGGTTCCGCCGGAGCCGACCCCCAAGACCGGTAGTCCGTGGCGGGCTCCTCCACGCCAG